>JBBQJE010000203.1:0-6371 GCA_038325635.1 Bacteroidales bacterium | reverse complement strand
CATCAGTCAGGTAAGCAATTAATTCTTACTTCTGATAAATCACCTATTGAATTAAAGGGGATGGAACAACGCCTGCTTTCCCGCTTTAAATGGGGATTAACCGCCGATTTGCAGGTTCCGGATTTTGAAACCAGGATGAATATCCTTCGAAAGAAAATATACAAAGACGGTATTGTCATTTCGGAGGAAGTTCTGGAATATATCGCATCGCATATTAATAGCAATGTCAGAGAACTGGAAGGTGCATTGATTTCTTTACTGGCGCAGGCAACGCTAAACAAGAAAGAAATTACCCTCGATCTTGCAATTAAAATGATTAATAAGTTGGTTAACAATACCAAAAGAGAGTTAACCATTGATTATATTTCTAAAGTAGTATCCGATTATTTTTGCATTCCGGTGGACTCACTTTATGTTAAAACACGAAAGAGAGAAATTGTACAAGCCAGACAAATTGCCATGTACTTCTCTAAAAACCTGACACAATCTTCTTTGGCTTCAATCGGGTCACAGATTGGAGGTAAAGATCATGCAACGGTATTACACGCATGCAGAACTGTCACAAATCTTAAAGAGATTGATAAAAATTTTAGATTAAGTATAGATGAGATTGAGAATAAACTGAAGATGTAATTTTTAAATGAGCAGACTGAGAAGTTTGCTTTTTTTTATTTGAACTTTTTATTGGCAGTATTACACTTTTCTAATGTCTATTGATACCTATCAAACTATCGCGAAACCTTCAATTGGTTTGTTTAAGGAAAAAGGAAGTAAATTCCTTTCTTTTGCATACCCAGTGAAGTCGGAGGAAGAAATTAAAGGCATTCTGCTAAATATTAGAAAAGAACATTTTTCAGCTCGTCATTGTTGTTATGCGTGGAGTATTGGAATCCAAAATCAAAGATTCAGAATCAATGATGACGGAGAACCCTCCGGAACAGCCGGAAGACCAATTTATGGGCAAATTCAGTCCAATAAATTGACAAATGTTCTTATTGTAGTTGTTAGATATTTTGGTGGAACCCTACTTGGTGTGAGTGGATTAATCCAGGCATATAAAAAAGCAGCAATGGATGCAATCTCAAATAGTGAAGTTATTAATCAGACTATTGAATACCTATTTCAGATACATTTTGATTATGGTGTGATGAATGAACTGATGCATATAATTAAGGAAGAACAATTAGAGATTGTCAAATCTCAATTTGACCTTCAATGTTTTATCAGCTTTAAAGTTAGGTCTGCAAAACGGAAGGATATGGAAGCACAATTTGGGAAACTTAGCGGGATCAATTCCATGGAAATAATCCAGGATTAAAAATATAAATTTTCATTAATAAAATATGAGCCAAAAAAGTTTAATCTCGATTACAGACTTCTCAAAGGAAGAGTATCTGAAAATCATGGAGTTATCCAAAATATTTGAGGCCAACCCTAGTCAATCACTGCTGAAAGGGAAAGTAATTGCCACACTCTTTTTTGAACCTTCGACTCGCACTAGGCTTAGTTTTGAGACGGCAATTAATCGTCTGGGGGGCAAAATTATAGGATTCTCTGATTCGAATTCTTCGAGTGTCTCAAAAGGTGAAACCCTTCATGATACGATCAAGATGGTGAGTAATTATGCTGATATGATCATTATGCGCCATCCAATGGAAGGAAGCGCGCGTTATGCATCAGAAGTATCTGATATTCCGGTCATAAATGCCGGTGATGGTGCTAATCAGCATCCTAGTCAGACTCTGCTTGACATGTATTCTATCATGAAGACCCAGGGTCGCTTAGATGATATCAATCTTTTCATGGTTGGTGATCTCAAATATGGGCGGACTGTTCATAGTCTGCTGATGGCCATGTCTCAATTCAAAAACCCAATTTTTAACTTCGTTGCTCCACCCGAATTAGCTATGCCGGATGAATATAAGTTGTTTCTTTCCCAACAAGGAATTCGCTATTTTGAGCATCTTGAGTTTAACGATATTATCAATCAGGCAGATATAATTTACATGACCCGAGTTCAAAAAGAGAGGTTTATTGATCCAGTTGAATATGAAAAAGTCAAAAATGTTTATATTCTTAAAAATGAAATGCTTGCAAATACTAAGTCAACGGTAAAAATATTACATCCTCTCCCTAGAATAAATGAGATTCATACCAATGTTGACAGTAATCCAAAGGCATATTATTTTCAACAAGCTAAAAACGGTGTTTTTACCAGAATGGCGATTATTTCACATCTGTTAAATCTTCAATAATATTTTAGATATGCAAAAGCAGTTAAATGTAAGTGCAATAAAAGACGGGACCGTTATTGACCATATTCCAACTAAGGCACTGTTTAATGTAGTCCAAATTTTGAAATTGGATGAATTTAATAATATGGTGACATTTGGTAATAACTTGGATAGCAAAGCGATGGGGACGAAAGCAATCATCAAAATTGCAAACCGGTTTTTTGAAGACGAGGAAGTAAACAAAATTGCTTTAGTAGCACCAAATGCTAAACTTAATACTATTAAGAATTACGAAGTTGTAGAAAAGCGGGTTGTTCAAATTCCGGAGCAGGTGAATGGGATTGTTCGTTGTTTCAATCCAAAGTGCATCACAAACTCAGAACACGTAAGTACTAAATTTCAGATAATCAATACTAAACCTATTGAAATGAAGTGTTTCTATTGTGAGAAAATTACCTATGAAAACGAAATAAAGATTATATAAAACGCAATAATGGAGAATCTATTTTCAACCGTTCTATTAAAATTTGAGGAACTTAAGTCACAAAGTAATTCATTAGAAAGCTTATTATTCCAAACAACTGAATTACTTAAAAAAGATATACCTCATTACGATTGGGTGGGATTTTATCTTCTTGATTCACAAAATAATAGGTTAGTGTTGGGGCCTTTTTCGGGAAAACCAACCGAACATATTCATATTCCGATAGGGAAAGGTGTTTGTGGACAGGTTGCAGAAAGTAAACAATCAATTATTGTTCAGGATGTTACAGAACAGTCCAACTATATCGCCTGCAGTTTGGACGTACAAAGTGAAATAGTTGTTCCTATTCTAAAAAACGGATCATTTATAGCTGAAATAGACATTGATTCACATTTGTATGCACCCTTTTCAGAAGAAGATGAACAGTTTTTAACAAGTATTTCTTATCAACTGGCTGAATATTTTTAGCGGATACGATCAATAGATTTCACTAGACGTTCATCTTTTGCAATACCCCGAATAGCCAGATAAACAAATACGGCAGCTATTATTGGGAATGTAAAGCTCATTTTCATGGAATAAGTGCCTCCCAGAATCTGGTTGCATTTCCAGGAAGTGAAATAGATGGATGAGAACAACCCCACGAGAAGAATCACAGTGATATAGGAGATACTTAATTGTCGTGTTCTTTTTTTGTACTGAAATATAGCCATCGTCAATAAAATCATTACAACACAAGCTAAAATGAACACTGGCCATGATTTTTGCTCAAGATTGCCATTGGCAGCTCCTTCAGTGACGATTCCTGATAAGTAGAGCAGAAATAGTTTGCCATCTTTTCCCGCCATTCCAGTGAATGGCATGAAAAACATCAAGCCAATTAACACATCAGCAATCAATAAGTATAAAGACTGTATTCTCTGAATCATAATAAAGATATTTATTTCTGCAAAAATAAAAATAATCGGGATCATCCTACTTTTTTTTAACTTTGAAAAACATCAAAAAATAAAATATGAGAATTATTGAGCCCTCAGAACTGATAATCAATCAGGATGGAACTATATTTCATCTACACATGAAACCAGAGCAATTAGCCGAAAATATTATTCTGGTCGGTGATCCCGGCAGGGTAAAGATGATTGCCGGTTTTTTTGAAACCATTGAATCCCAGACCGAAAATCGAGAATTTGTATCGGCAACGGGAAAATATGGAAACAAAAGAATTACTGTCCTTTCTACCGGAATTGGTACAGATAATATTGATATTGTTGTGAACGAATTGGATGCTTTGTGTAACATAGATTTGAAGACACGGCAAGTAATGGAAAAACGAAAATCACTAAATATCGTAAGGATTGGAACTTCAGGTGGGTTACAAAATGATATCCCTGTAGATGCTTTTCTCGCATCCAGGAAAGCGATTGGTTTTGATGGATTATTGAATTTCTATGAGCACCGGAACGAAGTTAGTGATCTTCCGTTCGAAAAAGCATTTAAATCTTTTGTCGACTGGAATGATCTTCTGCCCTCCCCTTATGTTGTGGAAGCTGATTTTGGCCTATTTGATAAAATAGTTGATAGTGAGTTTACTTCGGGAGTTACCATATCTGCGCCGGGCTTTTATGGACCACAGGGTCGTGAACTAAGGCTAAAGATTGTTGATCCACATATTAACGATAAAATTGAAGCATTCAGGTTTATGGATCAGCGAATCACTAATTATGAAATGGAGTGTTCTGCAATTTATGGATTGAGCAAATTGCTAGGTCATAAAGCATTAACCGTGTGTATAATTATTGCTAACAGAGTTTCAAAGAAGGCGAATGAAGATTACAAACCTGTTATGGTCAAATTAGTTAAAAAAATACTCGATCGAATCTGAAATGATAATCTCCGATCCGACTATTGATGCCTTACTCATTCTTCTGGAAGACCAGGATGAGCAAGTATACAAAACAGTGAAAGAAAAGCTGCTTTCATTAGGATCGGTCGTTTTACCTAAACTTGAGGAAGCTATCTTTGAGGCAAGAACCGAATTACACATAAAAAAGCTTGAAGATTTAATTTCCTTTTTCAAGCGGCAGCTAGTAATCGATCAGATGAAACGATGGATTGAGAATGACAATAGAACTTTACTTGAGGGATGGCTGCTCGTTTCCTCTATGCATCATTCCAGCATCCCAAAAGAAAAAATTGAAAACAGCATTCACAAAATATGCAATGATGTATGGCTGGAAATTTCTGAATCAATGACCTCTTTAGAAAAGGTGGCGGTTATCAACCATATTCTATTTAGAATCAACATGTTCAAAATTTCAGATAATGAAACACCTGATATTGATACTATTGTAATCAACAAGTTGCTTTTTTCAAAAATAGGTAATGTTTGTTCCCTTACAATTCTTTATCTTATCATTGCCCGTAGAATACATCTCGAGCTTTTACCAATAATGTTGGCCAATAAATTATTGTTGGTATATGAAGATAATTTGGCATCATCACTCGCTTATGGTAGTTCTGCCGATAAGTACCTGTTTTATATAAATGTTGCACACAGTGGATCTGTGATAAGCCCTAAGGAAATACAATTTCTATATGACAAATCTCAAAAATATGGGAAAGGCACTACTAAAATTGAATCAGATATAAGTCTAATCAAGAAACTTGTTAATTTAATGTACATGGCTTATTCTTATGAAGATGATCAGGATAAACTCAATTTTACTACTGATATTTTGGATCTTATGAACGACAAATAGCAAAACGGCCACCCCTTAGGGGTGGCCGTTTTGCTATTTGTCATTATTTCCTTTTCCAAGGTTCAAATAGGTCTGGGAGTTTTACTTTGCATAGTTAACAGCTCTGGTTTCACGAATTACGGTTATTTTCACTTGACCGGGATAGGTCATCTCATCTTGTATTTTCTTTGCAATATCATAGGATAAACTTTCAGCCTCGGCATCCGTCATTTTATCACTTCCAACAATTACCCTCAATTCACGTCCTGCTTGAATGGCATACGTTTTAGTTACGCCAGGATAAGAAAGAGCCATATTTTCAAGATCATTCAACCTCTTGATATAGGATTCAACGGCTTCACGTCTGGCACCAGGACGAGCACCTGAAATTGCATCACATGCCTGAACTAAAGGAGCAAGCAAGGTTTCCATTTCGACCTCCTCATGGTGAGAACCAATGGCGTTACAGATATCAGGCTTCTCCTTGTATTTTTCGGCAAGTTTCATTCCAAGAAGTGCATGCGGTAATTCAGGCTCATCGTCAGGAACCTTTCCAATATCATGCAACAAACCAGCTCTTTTAGCCTTTTTAGGATTCAATCCAAGCTCTGCAGCCATTATTGCACATAGATTTGCTGTTTCGCGCGAGTGTTGCAAGAGATTTTGACCATAGGAGGAACGATATTTCATTTTTCCTATTAAACGTATTAATTCAGGATGCATTCCATGGATACCTAAGTCAATGGTTGTTCGTTTCCCTGTTTCAATGATCTCTTCTTCTACTTGCTTCTTGACTTTGTTTACCACCTCTTCAATTCTAGCACCTGACCAGATTCAACAATTCCGCCAGTAGAGTATGCACTTTGGCTGGTAGTTTTTGCAAATGAATTTCCAATACCTGTAAAAGAAACC
>JBBQJE010000202.1:0-6392 GCA_038325635.1 Bacteroidales bacterium | reverse complement strand
TTAACAAATACTGCTTTCTGTCCTCAATTTCTTGTAATCTATTGTTTATTAGCTCGATTAGTAACTTTTCAACGTCACCATCTATCTTTCCGTACATATTTTCAATAACGGTAAACGCCTCAAAAGCAATTTGAAATTCCTGATCTATAACCAATTGGACAAAATAGGGAAGGTGCTTGCTATAATTCAAACCATTTTGCCAGCAAGCTGCAACTAACCGTTCAAGAATATCCAAGTCCTTTTCGTTCTTTAATTCATGGGCAAGCTGATCGACTGAATTCTCATGTTTTAAATCAATAAAAAGTTGAAAAATTTTATCTTTAACTTCTTTGGACAAGTTGTGATGCAGAAATTCAACAAGTGGAGTAATATAGCTATCATCTCCATTATTTTTAATCTCTTCTAACGCATGATCAATTAATTCAGGATTTCCCGATTTTATTGCTTGTTTTAAACGATTTAGTTTGTCCAATTTCTCCATTAAGTTCAAATTTCTCTTTTTCAGTAAGGACAAAGATAAAATTAGTTAAATGCCAATTTCAAATTTTCCATTTTAAATTTTTTCATTTTATAAAATGGTGATCTTTTAGAAACATTCCAGTATAGGAAGTGGTACAATTTTGAAGTCCTTCAGGTGTTCCTTCGTATAATAGATAACCCCCCTTGTCGCCACCTTCCGGGCCAAGGTCAATCACCCAATCAGCAACTTTTATCACCTCAGGATTGTGTTCTATAACCAATATAGAATGACCTCTCGAAATCAATGAGTTCATTGAATCCAGTAGTTTACGGATATCATGAAAATGAAGCCCGGTAGTGGGTTCATCAAATATGAATAGTGTTGCACCTTCCTTTTCTTTCGCCAGAAATGAGGCTAACTTGACTCTTTGACTTTCTCCACCGGAGAGGGTGTTGGAAGATTGTCCGAGGTGAACATACCCTAATCCGACATCGTTTAGAGGTTGTAGTTTTTTTGCAATCCTTTTACCTGTTGGCTTATCATTGAAAAATTCGATTGCTTCGTCAACAGTCATCTCAAGCAATTCAAAGATGTTTTTATTCCGGTAAGTAACATCCAGAACATCAGACTTGAAACGCTTTCCGTTACAGCTCTCACAGGTCAAAAGTATATCAGCCATAAATTGCATTTCGACTTTTATTTCACCCTCACCCTGGCAGGTTTCGCATCTTCCTCCATCAATGTTAAAGGAGAAATGAGAGGGTGTAAAGCCATTTATTTTAGAAGCAGGCTGTTCGGCATATAACTTTCGGATCTCATCATAAACCTTGAGATAGGTAACCGGATTCGATCGGGAGGATTTGCCAATAGGATTTTGATCAACAAATTCGATTGCCGTAATTTTGTTCAGGTCGCCCGACAGGCTTGTGTGATCACCGGTTTTTTCACCGTAACCTCCATAATATTTTGTTAGTGCAGGAAATAGAATCCGCTTCACAAGTGATGATTTTCCCGATCCGCTTACACCGGTAATAACTGTCAAGATGTTGAGTGGGAATTTGACATCAATGCCTTTCAGATTATTCTCTCTTGCACCGGAAATTTCAATAAAATTATTCCATTTTCGACGTTTCTCAGGAACTAATATTTTCTCAACTCCGGTCAAATATTTGGCTGTCTGACTAATAGGATTCTTTAACAACTCCAGATGCGTGCCTTCAAATACAACCTCACCTCCGTGCTGACCTGCCAATGGTCCGATATCTATCAAGTAATCAGCAGCTCTCATTATCTCTTCATCATGTTCTACTACAATGACGCTGTTTCCGAGCTGCTGTAATTTCCGAAGCACTTTAATTAACCGGCTAGTATCTCGAGGGTGAAGTCCAATCGAAGGTTCATCAAGAATGTACATCGATCCCACAAGACTACTTCCGAGTGAAGTGGCTAGATTAATACGTTGTGATTCACCACCGGATAAAGTGGAAGAGAGGCGGTTCAGTGTTAGATATCCAAGACCTACATCGCAGAGAAATTCAATTCTGTTGTTGATTTCAATTAGTAATCGTTCGGCCACAACTCGGTCGGATTCAGATAATAAAAGTTCTTTAAAATAGAGTTGTAATCCCGTCACCGGAAGGTTAACAAGTTCTGTAATAGATTTTCCACCGACTTTGACATAAGAGGCTTCCTTCTTTAGCCTGGTTCCCTCACATTCCGGACATGTCGTCTTGCCACGATAGCGAGATAACATAACCCGATATTGAATTTTGTACGTTTGCTCTTCCAGCTGCCTGAAAAAATCATTCAATCCTTCGAAATGGGAATTACCAGTCCAAAGTAATCGTTTTTGCTCATTAGTTAAGTCGTAATATGGCTTGTGGATTGGAAATTCAAACTTTGCGGCATGCTTAACTAATTGATCCTTCCAATCTCCCATTTTTTCGCCCTTCCAGCAAGCAATCGCGTCGCTGAAAATGGACAAGGATTTATTCGGCACGACCAAATCTTCATCAATACCAATGGTTTTTCCATATCCTTCGCAAACCGGACAGGCACCGAGTGGGTTATTAAAACTAAAAAGGTGCAAAGTTGGCTCTTCAAATGTGATCCCATCAGCTTCAAAACGATTGGAAAAGCTATTTAATTCTACTCGATCAGCTAATTCAACGCGTGTCAAGCATTCTCCTTTGCCTTCAAAAAATGCAGTCTGAACCGAATCAGCAACTCTCGAAGAAAAATCTTCATCCTCCGACACGGGAATCCGGTCAATCAATACACAAATTTCTTTTGGTGTCTTTTTATACTCCTCCAGTTCACTGATTTTTACAATTTCTCCATCCAGTTCTAACCGGGTAAATCCTTGCTGCAAAAGCAGTTCTGCCTCTTTTTCCAAAGTTCTGTCGGGCTTTATCTGAAGCGGCGACACAAGGGTGATTTTTGACCCTATCGGGAAAGCACATAAATACCTGACAACATCAACTACCTCATGTCGTTGTACTTCAATCCCTGAAACGGGCGAAATTGTCTTGCCAATTCGTGCATAAAGTAGTTTCATGTAATCATAAACCTCAGTAGAGGTTCCTACCGTGGATCTCGGATTACGGGTATTCACTTTCTGCTCAATGGCAATGGCAGGTGGGATCCCTTTGATGTAATCGACTTCCGGCTTATCCATTCTGCCAAGAAACTGACGAGCGTAGGAGGAAAGCGATTCGACATACCTCCGCTGACCTTCAGCATACAACGTATCAAAAGCAAGTGAGGATTTCCCAGATCCGGAAAGTCCGGTTATAACAACCAACTTATTCCGGGGAATCTTTATATCGATATTCTTTAGGTTGTGAACTTTTGCCCCTTTTATCTCAATATATTGATTTTTAATATTTTCAGACATTAAAAACAATTTAATAATTCAATTTGACTAGGTGGCAAATTTACAAATACTTTCAATGTTACGTATACTTTTCAGTCGGGTTCTCCAGACGAAGTAATATTAATAGATTGTCAAATTTTTCATTTTTCGGAGTAATAAAATTTCATTTTTGAATTTTGTAGGCTTAATTTGCAGTCAATTATCTAAAATTTGACAATATAATTATATGACCAAAAGTGCTTTACAAATAGAAAGAGCAAAGTATTCGCCAGAGTTGCCAAATGCTTTGAGGGGAAATGTGAAAATAGTTCAAGGGAAAAAGACTGAATCGATTGGTGATCAGGATGATATTAAGAGGTTATTTCCTAATACTTATGGAATGCCTACGGTTACGCTTGAAGTAGGTGACGGAATTGATCCAACAAAAGTTCTGAATGTTGGCGTAATTCTTTCTGGCGGGCAAGCACCCGGAGGGCACAATGTTATTTCTGGCATTTTTGACGCACTTAAGAAGCTCAATCCGAACAACCGGCTTTATGGATTCTTGGGTGGACCAAGTGGATTAGTTTTGCATAATTATATTGAACTTACTGCGGAGATTGTTGAAGAATATAGAAATACAGGTGGATTCGATATCATCGGTTCAGGAAGAACAAAATTGGAGGAAACGGAACAATATGATAAAGGCCTTGAAATTTGTAAAAAACTTTCACTTACTGCGATTGTTATTATCGGAGGAGATGACTCAAATACCAATGCATGCGTTCTAGCCGAATACTATCTTCAAAAAAAGAGTGGAATTCAGGTTATCGGATGTCCAAAAACCATCGATGGTGATTTAAAAAACGAAATGATCGAAACCTCTTTTGGTTTTGATACGGCTTGTAAGGTTTATTCTGAACTTATTGGTAACATCATGCGTGATGCAACCTCAGCAAAAAAATATTGGCATTTCATCAAATTGATGGGAAGATCTGCTTCTCATATAGGTCTGGAATGTGCGCTTCAAACTCAGCCCAATGTATGTTTGATATCTGAGGAAGTTGCTTTTAAAGAACAAACTTTGCAGCATATTGTGGATGATCTCGTTCGTACTATTTCTAAACGTGCCGCTAACAACGAAAATTTTGGTGTTGCACTTATTCCAGAAGGATTGATCGAGTTTATTCCGGAAATGAAGCTTTTAATTGAAGAGCTGAACGAACTATTGGCCGAAGGCTCTGCTTCCGCGGATACTTTTATTGCCATTGTATCGGATGATGACAGACGGGATTACGTTACTAAGCACCTTAAAGAATCCTCCGCAAAAGTATTTAAATCATTACCAAAAGGGATAGCCAAACAACTTACTCTTGACCGTGATCCTCACGGAAATGTTCAGGTTTCCAGGATTGAAACAGAAAAGCTTTTGATTGAGATGGTCGAAAAGCAGTTGTTACACCTGAAGAAAACCGGAATTGTGAAAGTAAAATTCTCCGCTCAAAACCACTTCTTTGGATATGAGGGACGCTGTGCAGTACCTTCAAACTTTGATGCAGATTACTGTTATTCACTCGGGCAGACAGCCGCATTCCTTATCGCAGATGGCAAATCGGGATATATGGCATCCGTTCGTAATACTGCTGAGTCTGCAGACCATTGGATTGCAGTTGGAGTTCCTATTACCATGATGATGAACATGGAGCGGCGGAACGGCGTGATGAAACCAGTCATCCAAAAAGCATTGGTACGCATGGATGGAGCTCCTTTTAAGGCTTTTGCCGCAAAACGCGAGGAATGGGCCATCAAAACTTCCTTTGTTTATCCGGGACCAATCCAATACTGGGGACCAACTTCTGTTTGTGATGCCACAACCAAAACGCTTCAATTAGAGCAGGCTAAGAAATAATGGATACTATTGGTTGACCAGGCAAACTGTATGGCAGGCTACAATACCGGCAGTCTCAGTTCGTAACCTGGATTCGCCCAATGAGACAGGCTTAAATCCATGCTTAACTGCAGAGTTGATTTCATCTTCATCAAAATCACCTTCAGGGCCAATTAATATTACGATGTTTTTTCCACGGGAAATAGAGTTTTTAAGCTCTATTTTCTCGTTTTTAAAGCAATGTGCAATCATTTTTTCTCCCTCAAATTGCCTGGTTACAAATTCTTTAAAAGAGATTGGCAGGGATAATTCAGGCAAAAAAGTCTGACCTGATTGTTTCATCGCAGAAATTAATATTTTCTCTAGCCGGTCTGGTTTGATTTCTTTTCGTTCGGAGTGCTTGCAGATCAAAGGTACAATTCGATCAATTCCAATTTCGGTCGATTTTTCTAAGAACCACTCAAAGCGATCCATGTTTTTGGTTGGAGCTATCGCTATAGTCAGATGATAGGGGCGATGATGTGGATTTTTTTCCTCCCTGATAATCTCTAAAATACAGGAATTTAAGTCGGGGCTTTGAATCACAGCCTCATAAATAGAACCTTTCCCATTCATAATCTGAACATGGTCACCTTTTCTTAATCTTAAAACCTTAATGCAATGCCTCGACTCTTCAACATTAAGTTCAATAGTATCCCCATTTGGGTTCGAATTATAAAATATATTCATATTAATTTAATTTACATTGGTCAAATTGCTTTTTAATCGATCTAATCAATTATTAACCCTCATCACTTATGGAATTGAAAACCATGCAAGAAAATAAATTTTTGTCAGAGCCCAATATCAATGGGAATATTTAATTAAGTGTAGTTTTTTATTGCTATCTTGCATCCTTATCAAAATTATTTTATCAATCAGATTTTAAACATTTTAGCAGTTTAAATTAATTATTTTGGATAATATGGTGTTAATGTTAAAATATTTTAAAATAACTTAATAAAAAGTTGTTTATATTTCCAATATTTCGTTAATTTGCCGGATGTAAGATTTATCTATTTGAAATTCTAATATAAATATATTCAATCATCATTTAAAACATCATTTATGAAAAAGATTAGCTTAATCGTTATTTTTCTCTTTGCGAGCGTCGCCGCAATATTTGCCCAAGAGAAGGGAGAGAAATTACC
>JBBQJE010000201.1:0-6407 GCA_038325635.1 Bacteroidales bacterium | reverse complement strand
CAACATGCAATATTTTCTTCCCCAGATATCCCAACCTTCCAGGTGCTTGTTGTCGGCATAATTTCCGATATATCCGTCGGGAGTTTGGGTAGAAAGAAGACCGGAAACGGCCTGATCGAGAATCGATTTTAATTGTGGCTCTGGGCGATACCGATACGCAAGAACGGCCGAAGTAAACCATTTACCCCAGAATTCACTCTGCCAGCAACGATCTTCGGTGCGGTTGCGAAATGGTTCGATAAGACGTTGAAAATCTTGGGCGAGTATCCTGTTCTGATAGGATGCATTGAGTTTCTCCCCAACATATCCTCCTGCAACCACCGAACCAACCGGCGATAAAACATCGACTTTGAGTGGCTTAACCGGCTTCTGTGCGAAAATATTTCCCGTACCTATCAATAATATTATGCTTAATAATAATAAGCTGCTAGTTTTCATCATTCGTTTTGCTTGAATTTTATTTAAATTTATGCACTCTTTCCATCGTCCTATTTTACTCAAAAATAATATAAATACAATGCTTATAGACCTAATTTTAAAAAATAGAAGTTATCGGCGTTTTTACCAGTCTGAACGGATTTCAAAGCTTCAATTGTGCGATTGGGTCAATCTTGCGAGGAATTCTGCTTCAGCCAGAAATGCACAACCTTTAAAATATATTCTCTCTACAGAGGAAGCTATAAATGCTAAAATTTTCGAACACCTTAGTTGGGCCGGTTATTTGACTTATTGGTCCGGACCGGAAGAAGGCGAGCGACCTTCCGCATACATCATAATGCTGAATGACAATCAGATACCCGGAAATTATTTGTGCGATGACGGTATTGCAGCACAAAGTATTTTGCTGGGTGCTGTGGAAGCTGGTTTTGGCGGATGCATCATTTATTCTGTTGACAGGAATAAATTGCGCCAAACGCTTAATCTGTCCGAACAATTTGAAATCATTCAGATCTTAGCACTTGGAAAGCCAAAGGAAACGGTTGTTTTGGAAGAGATGAAAGATGCCTCTGTGAAATATTGGCGGGATGAAAATCAGGTTCATCATGTACCAAAACGAACATTGGATGAGATAATTGTGGAGGTATTGTAGTTTTGTTCCTGATGAAAATGAATGTCATTTTACGATATTTTATGATTTTCACTCGTTTTTTTAATTTTTTTTTAACCATTCGTATTAACTTTTTAATAACTTTGAAACTCTTCTTATTATGACCCCCTTTGCGTAATAGGACTGATTTTTGCTAAAGCGTTTTGCTAAAATTCGAGTATATTTAGAAGAAAATCATGTGGGGTGAAATAGAACAAGTACAATCAATAGAGTTTTTAAATGAAAGTATAGCCAAATATCGTGCGATATTTGACCAGATGTCGGAGGGATTTGCTTTTCACGAAGTCATTTATAATTCAGAAAACATAGTCGTTGATTATCGCATAATTGATATTAATCCGGCTTTTGAAAGGCATGTGGGGGTTTCAAAAGCAATAGCAAAAGGTGGATTGGCAACTCACGTTTATGGTATAACCCCTGCTCCGTATATTGATATTTATGTTGAAGTTGCTGAAACAGGAGTTAATAAATTATTCCAATCCTACTTCCAACCATCTAATCGCCATTTCGAAATATCAGTATTCTCTCCCCAAAAAGGCTTCTTCGCGACTGTATTCAGTGATGTCACCGAAAGGAAACTGATCGCAGGTACCCAGGAATTTTTGCTGAAGTGTGGATTGCCGTCAACAGGAGAAGACTACTTCAAGTCAATGGCTCGTTATCTCGCTGAGACCTTGAGAATGGATACTATTTGCATAGACAGGTTAGAAGGTGATGGGTTTGCTTATCCAATTGCAGTTTTCAGCGATGGCAAATTTGTGCCCAATGTAAAATATGCTTTGAAGGATACTCCATGTGGTAAAGTAATTGAGGCAAATGTATGCTGCTATCAACGTCGTGTGCAGCAACTATTCCCTCTTGATGAGGCACTTCATGAGCTTGATGCAGAAAGTTATTACGGAACCACACTTTGGGATTCGAAGGGTATACCAATTGGATTGATCGCAGTTATCGGTCATAAGCCCATGGAAGATCCCACCAGAGCAGAAACCTTGTTCAAATTGATTGCTCCCCATGCGGCAGGTGAAATGGAAAGGCGTAAGGCAGAACAGGAGCTTCATGAGAGTAAGGTTCAGTTGCATGAACTTATTGCCACAAAGGATAAGTTTTTCTCCATTATTGCGCACGATTTAAGAAGTCCTTTTAATACAATTATGGGATTCAGCGATCTACTTGTTGATCAAGTTAAGGAGAAAGATTATGATGGAATTGAAAGATATGCGGAGATTATTCAAGAATCATCCAATAGTGCAATGGACTTGTTGGTAAATTTGTTGGAGTGGTCGCGCATCCAAACCGGCCGATTGATCTTTAATCCTGTGTATACTAATATTGCAGTTCTGTTGAACGAAACAATATATCTGCTCAATGAAACTGCGAAACAAAAATCAATAGCAATAAGAATTGATTCACCGGAAGGATTGTCAGGAATGGTGGACGTATCAATGATTAAGAGCGTTTTACGAAATCTTGTTTCCAATGCCATTAAGTTCACACGTTTGGGCGGAAGAATAGATATCGTTGCTAAACAAGAACAAAAGGGGATATTGATGTTTGTGAAAGACAATGGGGTAGGAATAGCTGAGAATGGTATCGGTAAATTGTTTCGGATCGATGAAACGTATTCTTCGCCCGGCACGAATAATGAAAGGGGTACAGGATTAGGCCTGATCCTTTGTAGGGATTTCATTGAAAAACACCACGGTAAAATTTGGGTGGAGAGTGAAATAGGCAAAGGCAGTACATTTTATTTTTCACTGCCAGGCAGTGAAAAATAAAAAACGCTCCCTTTTCCCATCTCACTCTCTGCCCATATCGTTCCGCCATGTTTTTCAATAAATTCCTTGCACAAAATTAGTCCCAGGCCAGTTCCTTTCTCATCTTCAGTGCCAAGCGTGGAAACGTTCTCGTCAATCCTGAATAACTTTTCAAGAGCCTTTTTCTGAATACCAACTCCATTGTCCTTTATCGAAAATGTCAATCCATCCTCCTTAAATACGGCAGAAATTTGAATTTCACCACCATGATGCGTGTATTTGATTGCATTTGAAACCAGGTTCCTAAGTACAGTGCCAAGCATAGCCTTATCAACGAATGCCGACTTCTTTCCTGTTGCCTTGGTCGAAATAGTGATTGATTTTTGCACTGCCGAACCTTTCAATAATTCGGTTACTTCAGTAATTAATTCTCGGATATCATAATATTCGGGAGCGAATTTAATCCTACCTGTTTGTGATCTTGACCATTCCAACAGGTTCATCAGTAATGCCATAGCGCGCTCGGAAGAATCTTGGATGATCTCGGCAAATTCCTCAATGCCTTCGTAATCTTTTTCATGAACCTTTTCTGCCAATAGGTTACTAAAACCTATAATTGCATTGAAAGGGTTCTTCAAATCATGCGCAATAATGGAAAAGAATTTGTCTTTCTCCGCATTTATTACAAGGAGAAGCTCGTTCTTGAGCTTTATCATCTCATCGGATTGCCTGCGTTCGATTGCTATTGCGATCTGACTGCCGACGGATCGAAGGAACCGAACATCTTTCTCGGTATAAATATTCTTATTTTCATACTCTTGCAGCACAAATACACCAATTACTTCAGAGGGTGTTTGTAATGGAATTCCTATCCAGGATGGAGCCTGCGATCCAACAAGTTCTACTTCGCCCTCCTTCTTTAGACGATCAAAAATTTCTGGTGTTAAGAGAAGTGGCTTACCTGTTTTGAATACGTAGGAAGTACAACTCTTCTCCATGTCTGTTGGGGAAGGTTGAGAGTCGTATTTGTCAATAAAATAGGGAAAAGAGAAGTGTTGTTTTTTCTTGTTATAGAGTGCTACAAAGAAGTTTTCTGCGTAAACAATTTTTGATAAGGACTGTTGCACAAGTTTGAGAAAATCAGTCAGATTTGCTGTGGTGGTAATACCTTTGGTTATTTCGTAAATCACATCATTTTCGAGTAATATTCTCTTTCTTGCTGTAATGTCACTTGCAACTCCAATCAGGCAAACAGGATTATCCTTTTCATCCCGGACGACAGCAGTCGAAAGAAAAATCATGAATTCGCTGCCATCATACTTTTTATTAAGGAGTTCGCCACTCCATCCGCCACTAAGTGTTGCAGGAAGAATTTCATTGACAAGTTCTGGCGGATTATTGGGTGACCTCATCAGGTTGATCGATTTGTTTTTAAGATCGTCTTTTGAGAATCCGTAAATCCTTGAAAAAGCATCATTGACATACAGAATATTGTCATCCATATCAGTGATACTAACTGCTTCCCGGACGCTTCTAAGCGCATTAGCAAGCATAAGAATCTGTTGTTCAGATCTTTTCTGACTAGTAATATCTCTCGTTAAACCAAAGGTCCCAATAATATGTCCCTCCATATCAGTAAGCGGTAACTTGGTAGACAGTGACCACTTTTCTGCCTGATTCATTCGCACCAGCTTCTCTTCCCGAATTAAAGGATTCCCTGATCGAATTATATCTTGCTCATTTTCAAAGGCTTCCCGGGCATTTTCCTTCGGGAAGAAATCAAAATCGGTCTTACCTATCGCCTCATCCGGATCATTCAATCCAAACGAGAGCGCATGAGATTTATTTATTCTGATAAAACGGCTTTCTTCGTCTTTAAAATAGATGTGATCATCCAAGTTGTCCATTAGAGCATTTATAAGAAATTGCTCCTGCTTCAGTTCCTTTTCACTTTTGCTTTTTTTCTCTTCCAGGCGCTTCAAAAGAGCATCTGTTTTATCAGCCTTCTCCTTTAAAGAGATATAAGACATTTGGAGTGCTTGTAACTCTGCGATCAGGTCTTCCTTGGATTTCATGATTTTCTCTATTTTTTTTGCATTACCCCAAAAATTAAACCGTTCTTAATGGTATGATTACATTTTTAGAACAATGATACTAAATTAATTGGAACAATGCCAATGGAAGATGATCAAATGGTTTTCAGGATTTTGCGATAGAAAAGGGATGGAGCGAGAATTTTTGACAATTATTTAACAAGTTGCATATTTGTTAATCACGTCAATTAATAGTTGTCTTTTTGTTGGCTTAAACATGAAACCATCACATCCTGCTTCTAAAGTGCTATTTATATCTTCCGTTAGCATGGAGGAAGTAAGCGCTATTATTGGGAGCTTGGGATAGAGCCTTTTCAATATTTTGGTTGCCTCAATACCGCCCATTACCGGCATGTGCATGTCCATAAAAACAAGATCATAATGATTATTTATAACAAGATCAACCGCAACTCGTCCATTGACAGCATGTTCTACTTTTGCAACCATTTTATTTAGCAATGCTTCGAGTAATCGATAATTGATACGTTCATCTTCCACTACCAGAATTGACATATCCAATATTGCACTTTTGGGAGACATGTTAGTCTCTTCTTTTATTGGAAATTCTGTTGATGTGGTTTTCATGGAATTGCAGATTTTCACTTGTTCTTACTCTGGACTTCTGCAAACAAAGTTACATCCGATTTCTTGGTAGGAAGTAAGAAGAACGGGGAATCGGTGTTCGGATTTGATGATATTGATGTAGGTGAAATGACTACAAATTTTTCAAAAATCAGTGAAATGACACTTTACTCAATGCAAAGTTCTAAACGCTATTTCGATGACAGCACTTGCTTCTTTTCCAATAATTTTTGTTTGAGTATTTCGTAATTTAGATCCTGAACTGCCTGGTTTTTGTCGATTGACATGGCTGCCGCCACTGCTGCGGTCTGACCTAAGATCATAAAAACCGGTTCCATGCGGATCGAGCCGTAGGCAATATGACTGGACGAGACGCAAACTGGCACGATTAGATTGGAGCATTCCTGCTTTTTAGGTAAGATAGTTCTGAATGAAATGAGGTAGGGCTGAGTTAAATGAACCTGTACATCGCCTTCATTCTGAACCCTGCCGTCTGGCGTCACATACCGCTGCACATTATGCGAGTCCATGTTGTAAGAACCCATTCCAGCTGGATCTGGGACAGTTCTCTTGTTGGTCACTTCATTTTCGGTGGTCACAAATACTCCCGACATTCTTCTCGATTCCCGGATATAAAGCTGATGAGGCCAGTTGCCATTGTCTGTAAATTCATCTTTTGCCAGACCCCACTCGCTGTACGCTTTCCTTACATCGGATGGCACTCGCTGATCATTGCAGAGGTAATAAAATAATCCTTTTTGGTAGTTTTCATGCTCTTTGTTGATCTCTTTTCTTCTATTATATGATGCCTCCGGATAGTCGTAATTCATCCCGATAAAATCGCTGTTGAAGGGGCCGTGATTATTG
>JBBQJE010000200.1:0-6437 GCA_038325635.1 Bacteroidales bacterium | reverse complement strand
GGTTTTGGACGATTGCCCGTTATGGTAATGCGAACGGCATTCTTATTTACCTCTGGATCAAAGACTTCAGGATATTTTTTTAGTTTGTCTATCAGGAGAGAAAGTGTTGGTTCTACTTTTGTCTTCAAATCAATCAGCAGTTGAAAACTTTCGTTGCTATCTTTCCATGCTTTTCCGCCATTTGCTTTAAATAAATTGACGGTAGGAAGTAGGTAAAGTGATTCTAACGTTCTATCCATCATTATTTTTGTACTGTCATGTGCAACAATAAGTTCACCCTTTACTGCCCAGATATCCGCCTCAATAGAGCCAAAATGAGCATTATAAGCCAGAGAAAACGGGGTTTTTTGCTCGTAATCGTTGTGGGAATGAGCATTAAGCGTAGTGTATTGGGCATAAGCTGAGATGGAAAGACTCAAGAATAAAATTACGGAAGCGACAATTTTTTTCATGGTAAGTATAGCTAATTGGACTGCAAATTAAGTGATTTTGTCAATTCGTTGATTATTATCGAATAATTATCCATGGAATCGAATGAATAAACAGTAATCATTGATTCTGGAAATGCCCTAAACTTCCTTTTTTGAACACCATAGTCAGTCATAAAATTTCATACGTATTAAAATTTATTCTTCAAAAATATTAAAAGACCTTTTAGTATTTTATAAAAATTTAGTTGTATATTTGCATCATCAAATTTAAAAAATTACGAAATGGGAAAGATAGATTATAGCGATTTGTCATTAGGCCAGATAGTTGCCGATGATTTTAGGACAGCGTCCTTGTTTAAAGAAGCAGGATTGGATTTTTGTTGCGGTGGAAAAAAGTCACTTCAAGAAGCTTGCGATGAAAAGTCGATCAGTACAGAACCGCTGGTAAATGCTTTGCAGGAAATGCATAAGAATCCTGTTAATCCTGCGCAGAATTACAATACTTGGGATTTGGGATTCCTGGCAGACTATATCGTCAACACGCATCATAAATATGTACTAAAGACTTTACCCGAACTGGTGTTCTATACCCGAAAGATTGCGGATGTTCATGGTTCGAATCATCCCGAATTGATTGAAGTTGCTGCACTGTTTTCTCAGGTAAATACTGAGCTCTTGCAGCATCTCCAAAAGGAAGAAGAGTTGTTGTTCCCGGCCATAAAAGATGCCTTGAAAAGTCCTTCTGCCGTAAACAGAGCGACCATCGCATCCGAAATTAACCGTATGAGCGGTGAGCACGAATTTGCAGGAGGAGCTATTGACACCATCAATTCAATGACCGAAAACTATGCCCTGCCAGAGGATGCTTGTAATACTTACCGAGTGGCATTTAAGCTATTGGAACAATTTGAGGACGATCTTCACATTCATGTTCACCTGGAAAACAATATCCTCTATCCCAAGGCCTTACTTCTTTGATTTAGCTACAAGTGCTTTAGGTCAATGTACTAATTCACTTCAGTTTTGTTAAAGTGCTACGAATAGCTGATTTGGAGGATTTTCAATCATGAACGATTCTATTTTTGTGATTCATTTT
Source organism: Bacteroidales bacterium (assembly GCA_038325635.1). Classification (GTDB taxonomy): domain Bacteria; phylum Bacteroidota; class Bacteroidia; order Bacteroidales; family Prolixibacteraceae; genus CAINVV01. The sequence goes on along the minus strand of JBBQJE010000200.1, from coordinate 4,910 downwards.
TATGTTTAGCTAAATTGTTCGGTACACGTTTTGTTATCCTGCAATTGTTGTTAAATTCGTTACCGAAATTTGAATCAAAAAAATCTTTTAAATAAATAGCTCATGAAAGAATCATCCGAATTAATACGACTTTTTAATAGGTTCAGTATTGTCATTGTCCTGTTGTTTTGCTCCATTTTTACTGCTCAGGCTGATCAGCCAAAACCTGCCGACGATGCAGTATCTCCCTTGGAAGGCAGATGGGACATAACGCTTACTATGGCTGGAAAAGAATATCCTTCATGGCTTGAGGTGCAGCATTCCGGCTTCAAAACCCTATTTGGCCGGTTCGTTTACCTGAATGGAAGTGCTCGCCCTATTGCTAAAGTCAATTTAGACGGTGCCAAATTTAACTTTACCATTCCTCCTCAGTGGGAAACTGAAACCAGAGATTTGGAATTCGAAGGCACTCTGACTGCAGAGGGAATTGCCGGAACGATGGTTTTTGTGGATGGCAAAAAGTACAACTGGACAGGCGTTCGTGCTCCATCCCTGAAAAGAGAAGGCGAACCTGTTTGGGGCGAACCAATCAATTTATTCAACGGGGTAAATTTGAACGGATGGCATGCGATGGGTGAAAATCAATGGAAGGTTGAAAATGGCGTTATGAGAAGTTTAAAATCTGGTTCCAATTTGGTGACCGACCAAAAATTCACAGATTTTCAGCTGCACATCGAATTTCGGTATCAAAAAGGCAGCAACAGCGGTGTGTATCTAAGAGGGCGTTACGAAGTGCAGATTATTGACTGTGCAGGAATGGATCCGGGATCAATTTATTTAGGTGGTGTTTACGGATTTCTTACCCCAAGCGAAAACGTGGCCAAGGACCCGGGTGTATGGCAATCGTACGATATTACGCTCAGAGGTAGGATGGTAACCATTGTGGCCAATAATAAGTTGATCATTTATAATCAGGCTATTCCGGGGATTACCGGTGGTGCGCTCGACAACAAGGAGAGCGAACCCGGACCACTCTATTTGCAAGGTGATCACGGACCAATCGATTTCCGCAATATCATTATCACGCCTATGAAATAGTGGCCAATCTATATAAATTAGCTTCCATCGGGAGATAATTCCTGCTCGCTAAAGTTGAGTAATCCGACCAGTCCGCATCAGCCGATCCGGATGAATAATGTGCAAATTCAATTTTAAGGTTTTATCCAGATTGCCTGTCCGCCTGAGGCTTGTAACTTGATATTCAATATAGTTGCGGCATCAACTTCCATTTGCTTTATGGATACTTTTGTCCGTGTTTTTACGGAGGCATCGTCCGAATAGATAGTAGCTGTAAACTTCCTTCCATTAGGCAAAAAGTCCAATGGTATTTTCAGATCCCGTGCCTCCGTATTGGTGATGGTCCCAATAAACCAGTCATCACCGCTTTTCCGTGCTATTGAAATATATTTTGAGATCTCGCCACACAACACTTTCGTATCATCCCAAACCGTTGGAATCGCTTCCCAGAATTCTAGTTCGGGTTCACCCTGATAATCTTCCGGTTTGTCATACCAGAATAGATACTGCCATGGACTGTAGAAGACGACTGGCAATGCAAGCTGGTGTGCGGAGGTATTTTGGATGAAACGGGTAGGATGTCCAAGCTCTTTCCGGTAGTAATAGCAATAGGTATAATCGGCCGGTCCGGCAATGAACCGGGTAAAAGGCAGGGTCGTATTGTTGTTGGCATCGGGCATCTCCTCGTTACCACGAACTCCTTCCTGAGTAATCAAATTCGGATAGGTGCGGGTGAATCCGGTAGGTCGGTATTCGTCATGAATGTCGACCATAAGCTCATATTTCGCACATTTTCGGATCGCTTCATGGAGCCAGGTAGTCCATCGGTGCGACCCTACCTGGACAAATCCAAATTTCACACCGGCCACTCCCCACGAATGGTATAGAGGCAAAATGGTATCCAACTGAACCGTAAGTGCTCTTTGATTGACATAAAGAATTACCCCCAGGCCTTTCGATTTTGCATATTTAATGACTTGCTGAAGGTCTAGTTCATTCTTTGGATTTCTTCGGGGATCAACATTCACGGTAGTTGCGTCGGATGCAATTGCATTTTCGAAGCCATACCATCCAGCATCAAAATGAATGTATTGTAAATGCCGGGCAGCAGCGAAATCGACCAGTTTCATGGCACCTGTCGTCGAAAGAGTAATTTCACGTATAACCTTTCCGGGCTTGATCCACGTGGTGTTTTTTATCGCGCAAGGCGGATTCAGGTTCAGGATCAGATCGTTGTTGGCAAGCAGCTGACCAGCCTTTTCGGCCACCATGATCACTCTCCAAGGTGAATGAAATGGGGCGATTTCATCAATGTCACCATAGATAGAGGTCTGAATGGAATTGGCTTTGGCCGGATTTAATTTGAACTTTGTCCGAGCATAATTGGTCATTTCCGCTTCTGCTAAACAGGCAAATAATCCGTTAGGCAATTCGATGGTCAATGGGCGATCAGACTCATCCGGCCAATCTTTTAAAGGAAGTAACTGGTGAATTGCCTGAGCCCTGGCTACGAACCAAGCTTTAGTCTCCGGTTGGAAATTAAATTCCGTAGATTCACCGGTAATATGCAGGTAGGAACCACCATTTTCACCTTCTGGAAACATATACCGGAAGGCGATACCCTCATTATATGCTCTAACCTGAAGCTGAATGGACGCTGTGCCTCTGTTTTTTCGCAGCAAGGTAATATTCATCCCTTTGTAGTAATCGCGCACCTCGCTCCGCTCGCCATATACTTGTTTCCAGATGGTGTCTTTAACGGAAAGGGCCACATCAGAAAGGACTAAATCTTTTTGCCAATCGCTGATACCAAGCGAAGAAGTCAGCACAACCGGCTTTCCCTGATAAGTTACAGCATAGCATGGAGAACCTTCCTCCGTTAAGGAAAAAGAATAACTAAGTTTGCCGTCTGGGGATGTAAGATCGTGAGATTGTTGAGCAGTCAGCGGAATTGCATCAAAGGCAAAAAGAAAGAAAAACAGAAAAATTTTGAACTTGTACATATTTTGCGGAAATTTGAGACGTTGGTAATCGATTAAAAATAATCAATAGAAACAATCTAAATACTAAGAGTTAAATTATCATGAAAAAAATCATTTTCAAAATTATCAATTATCTTTCAGTTCTGGTCTTTTTTTTAACCACTTCTACGGTCGTAAATTCCCAAGTTCAATATATCGCACACAGAGGAGCCTCTTTTCTTGCTCCCGAAAATACCATGGCTTCCGCTAAACTCGCCTGGAGTCAGGGAGTCGATGCCGTTGAGCTGGATATCTATCTTTCCAAAGACAGCAAAATCGTGGTCATCCATGATGGTAATACCAAGCGGACATCCGGACAGGATTTCAAAGTAAAGGAAACAGAATCCAAAATATTGCGGAAGCTTGATGTTGGCTCCTACAAGGATGAAAAATTCAAAGGTGAGAGAATACCTTTTCTAACGGAGGAAATTGATGCTATACCAAAGGGCAAGATGCTGGTAGTGGAGCTAAAAAGTTACAGCGAAGTTCTGCCTGAATTGAAAAAAATTGTCGATAAATCTGGCAAACAAAACCAGCTTATTTTCATTTGTTTCGACAAAACTGCAATACTTGAAACAAAGAAATTGTTTCCCGCGAACCGTTGCTACTGGCTTTGCGGAAATAAAGAAATGCTGAAGAAGGAGATCAAATCCATTGCCGATGCCGGATTGGACGGTGTGGATCTAAGTAATTCAATTATTGACGAGGAGGTTATGGCGCTGGCCAAAAGTCTGAAACTGGATATCGTAGCGTATACGGTGGATGATCCGGTTGAGGCAAAACGACTCGTAAATTTGGGTGTAAAGGGTATAACGACGAATCGTCCGGAATGGCTAAAAGCCTCAGAATAGGGGTTCTATCTTTTAATTTAAAGTTTAATCAGTTTGTAAAACTCGTAAAATTGTGCGCTCGTTTGCTCAATGGCCATTTCAGGAGACATGTTACTATGGACAAGGTTGCGTGCAATGCCTGTATTTAAGGTAAAAAACACCTCTGCCAAAACGGTCGTATTTATTTCAGGTTTTATCTCTCCTTTAGCAATAGAATGGTCTAATACCATTTTTGTCTTTGCCATTTCTGAATTGATCCAATTTGCATTTTTCTTGGTGAACCCGGGATAATGTCTGAAAGCGTCAATATACAAGGACAACAAATTTAAAGGGATAAATGCTGGATCAGAACTAAAGATATGCCCTACTATATCTTTGGCTTTTTTTATACACAATTCAATGTACTGTATAAGTGTAGTAGTTTCCTCATCGAAATTTAAGTCAACAATTTTTAGATTCTTGTCAACCACTGCCATAAAGAGTTCTTCCTTGCTCAGGAAGTGATGATAAAGTGCTCCTTTCGTTAACCCTATCGCTTTGCTGATATCGCTAATCGACACGGCTTCATAACTTTTGGTTAAAAAAAGGCCATAAGCCTGATCAATAATATTTTCTCTTGTGTCGCCCATAAAACATACTAAACGTTCAGAATGCGAAATTATGATTTTTTTTGATAATAACCAAGAATAAAGCAAGCTATAATCCAGAACAAGCTAGCTTAGGTGATCCGCAAATTATACCTGATGATCCATCTCTGAATTACCTTTGTTTTTAGCAAGACCTTTTGGAAGATCAGGATTCCAATGCACGCACAGATGATGCCTGCAATAACATCCGTAACATAGTGATGCCCAGAATATACCGCGGAAAACCAAATTCCGGCCATTAAAATTCCGAGAAGCCAGTTAATCCATCCCATTTTGTTTTTTACAGCATAATAAAATACCACTATCGGATAAGCACTGTGCAACGATGGCATTGCAGCAAAAACGTTCGAGTTACG
>JBBQJE010000199.1:0-6485 GCA_038325635.1 Bacteroidales bacterium | reverse complement strand
CATTGCCGAAACTTCAGAAGTATTTGTAAGTGGAAGTCTGAATGAAGAACGCGAAATCAGGTTGAATGAAATTAACAAAGCTTTCGACCTGAGCATGAATTATCCCGACTATGCCCGTAAACTATTTTTGATTGAAAATTGCATTTATGGGGTTGACATACAACAGATTGCCATTCAAATATCAAAACTTCGTTTCTTTATTTCGTTGGTAGTTGACCAAAAGGTGAACGACAACAAACCCAACCGAAATATTTTAAGCATGCCTAACCTCGAAACGAAGTTTGTGGCTGCAAATACCTTGATTGGTTTAGACAAACCCCAACAAATGACCTTGATGGCCGGTGATGTGGAACGCCTCGAAAAAGAATTAGCATCCATACGCCATAAGATTTTCTTTACCCGAAAATATTCAGAGAAGAAGGCATTAAAGAAAACGGAGAAAGCCAAACGCGAAGAGTTAAAATCGGCATTGATTCAAAGTGGTTTTGGCGAAAAGACCGCCGCTCAGATTGCTGGGTGGAATCCTTTTGACCCCATGCAATCTGCTGAATTTTTTGACACGGAAACTATGTTCGGATATAAGGATGATATTGATATTGTAATCGGAAACCCACCATATTTAAGGATTCAGGGCGTCCAGGAAACAACTCCGGCCTTAATTCCTTACGCAAAGAAAAATTACGTGTCAGCTCAAAAAGGGAATTGGGATTTATATGTTTTGTTTACAGAAGCAGGCTTTAAAATGCTCAAGCCTAAAGGGATACTCTCTTTTATTCAACCACATAAGTTTTTTCAGGGCGATTTCGGTGTTGGGATTCGTAACTATGTTGCCAAAGAAAAATGTTTGTACCAGATTGTTCATTTCGGCGCGGAACAAATGTTCGAAAGTGCAACAAATTACACTTGTTTATTTTTCTTACAAAAACAGGTACAAGAAAATTTTAAATACATAAAAGTTGATAAACCTGATGATTGGCTGCAAAACACAAAAAGCGCACTTGAACACATTCTTCCTCAACCAGAAAAAGACCAGAAGTGGTCATTTACAAGTGATGAAAAACAATTGATACTTGGGAAATTATTGTTGCAACCGCAAATATTGGCTGATATAACGCGGAAAATTTTTCAAGGAATACCTACAGGATCAGATAAAGTTTTTGTTCTATCTATTAATAGGGAGGAATCGAACAAAAATATATCATGCTATTCTAATTCACTTGAACAAGACATTATAATTGAAAAAGAGTTTGTTAAACCTTTTTTAATGGGTAAAGATGTTAAACGTTATGAAATACCGATTGTAAGCAATGTAGTTCTTTTCCCATATAAATTGGAAAATGGTAAGTATATTCTTTTTACTGAAATTGAAATAATTAATAAATATCCTCTTGCGTGGAATTATCTGAAGGCGAATGAAAATACACTTATACAAAGAGAACATAATAGATTTGAACATACTTGGTGGCAATACAGCAGGCCGCAAAACCTAACTGAATTTGAAGTAATAAAAATTATTACTCCAGATATTGCAAACTATCCAAAATTTGCCCTTGATTCTGAATTCAATTATCATACGACTACCATATACAGTTTTTCATTTATGGAAACGGGAATTACTGAGAAGCACGAGTACTGGTTGGGTTTATTCAATTCAAAATTGATGTGGTTCTTCTTGCAATCAACAGGTAATGTTCTCCGTGGCGGCTACTTTAGGTTTAAAACAGAATACTTAAAACCGTTCCCAGTAAAACGAATTGATTTTAAGAATAAATACGAAAATTTGTTATATAATAAAGTAGTGGATACTGTTAATATCATTTTAGAAAAGAGAACACAAGGAAATGATACCTTTCGGCAGGAAGCCGAAATAGATGCGGCAATATTTCTTTTGTACGGTTTTACCGAAGAGGAAATGCTTAAAACGCTGCTGCAAATGTCCGATGTAAACGAAGCTGAACGCAGGGAAATACAGATTAATTACAAAGAATACAATTGCTAAAACGTAGCATTATGATTGATAAAATAAGTATCAAGAATTTCAAAGCCATCCAATCAGCTAACATTAAACTTACTGACTTGTCTGTATTCGTTGGCAACAATGGCACTGGTAAAAGTAGTGTAATTGAGGCATTACAAACCCTTCAAAATGTTTTGCTTCATGGACTTTCCTCAGGATTTAGCGAGAGATGGTTTGGATTGGAACATATCCGAAATACGTCCACAGTACCAAAAGGATCTGGCAAGAAACTGTTTGAAAATGATATTGAAATTGAGCTAAAAGGTAGAATTACACAAGGAATTTTCCAATATAGAGTCTGTTTCAATACCAGCCAAAGTGGTGACCTGTATTTGGTTACGCATGAAAGTCTTTATCAAAACAAATCGCAGATATTCAAATCAGAAGTGATTGATGAAAAAGGGTATACTGAATATTTTCGGGGTAATGAACCAATGCCAATAAACAGAATTGCCAATAATTTGGTGTTGTCAGATAAGACAATGATTGGGGACGACGATTTTGCCATTGCATTTAATAATTATATTCTAGCTTGGCAGTTTTTATCGCTCGAACCAGAACGCATGTATTTCCCGGTTAGAAGGGATTATAGTGCAACAAATGTGAGAATGAAAAGCACAGGCGAAAACCTTGCTGATTTTTTTAGTCGTTTACAAGATAATCCAACATTAAGCGACATTATTCTGGAAAAAATGCGCTATGTATTACCAGACTTGGACAATGTAGGCAGAGAAGAAATATCAATTCAAAAGCAAATCTATCTTTTTTTACAGGAACATAATAACAGACGTCGCCTACCAAGCTGGCTATTTTCATCAGGTACATTACGAATTTTAGCTATTCTATCTATATTAAATAGTGAAGTACCGCCCCCGGTGATATTTATCGAAGAGATCGAAAACGGTTTAGACCCACGAACATTGAATTTATTAGTTAGCGAAATTAGAAGTCTTTTACCCGACAATCAGTTTATTACAACAACTCATTCACCCTATTTCCTTGACCTTGTAGCATTAAAACATATTGTTGTTGCAGAACGGGCAAATGGCAAAACCGAATATTACAGACCCGATGATGATAAACGGTTAGATGCATGGAAAACCAAATTCTCTGCCGGGAATCTATATACAATGAATAAACTCTCGCGCTCATGAAATTAGGCTTAATACTTGAATGTCCCAAACAAGGAACTGATCATCAGGTTTACGAATATGTAATCAACCAAATTTGTCCGGGAATTGATGTTGTTGTCATACCATCGGGTGCAAATAATAAACCTACCATGATAGCTAAATGTGGCGAAATTGCACAAACGCTCATCGACGCTGAGCATTGCAATAGAGTGGCAATTTTGTGGGACTTGATACCTGCCTGGGGTGGCACAGCTTGTCGTCAGGATGACATAAGCGCAATCACAAATAATTTGAATGCGGCGAATGTTGATTTATCTAAAATAAAACTTATTTGCATTGAGCCTGAACTGGAAGGTTGGTTAATTATTGAAGGCTCCGCATTAACCAAATACAAAACAACAATATGGCATCCTCATCAAGTGAAGAGATTCAGGGGTGTAAAACTATCTGCACAAAGCAATGATAGTAAAAAATCAATTAGTAAATACCTTGAAAGACGCTATAACGATATTTCGGAAGCCATTCGGATTGCACAGAACATAAATGATTTTAATAAAATAGCTAAGAAACATAAATCGTTTGAAAGACTAAAAACATTCATTGATGGAGTCTGTGCAAGTTAGGTTAATTGTAACGGTCAAAAACGCTTACCAATGGTTGAAAATGAATTGCAGCTGTATTTGAGGACTCAATCACCAGTTTACCAAACTCAAATTATCTTGACAAGTATCACTGGTGCAATAAAAAGGAAGGAAAGAATATCATACAAATTGTAACATGGAAATAGAAGTTTATTGCGATGAGAGTGGTATAGAGGCATTAACAAATAAAGATGCTCACCGCTTTATTGCTATTGGCGGTATCTGGATAGAAGCAGATAAGCGCACGGATCTTAAAATTGGGCTTTTGGCCATTAAAGAAAAATATAATGTCAAAGGTGAGTTCAAATGGAACAAACTTTCACCGGCCTACTTCGATTTCTACAAGGATCTTGTTGATTTCTTTTTTAGGTCTAGTTTTATTCGTTTCAGGGTCATATTAATTGAAGCCAAAAGGACGAGTGAATTTATATTTCATAATTCCGATATTGAGCTGGAGTTTTACAAATTCTATTATCAATTGTTGCATCATTGGATCTTGGATTTTAATGATTACAACATATTCCTTGATCTGAAAGTTAACCGAAACAAAGAACGGTTAAAAGATTTGCACAAAGTTCTATGTAATGCCAACTTATCATCCGCCATCAAACAGGTACAGGGCTTGCCTTCAGAACAATCTCTCGGTATTCAATTGGCTGATTTACTTACGGGTATGGTTGCAGCAAAATACAATAAAGAAAATACGAGCAAGGCAAAATTAGATTTAATAAGCCATGTAGAGAAAACGTATCTAAAAGGCAGACCAATTTCACATACACACAAATGGGAAGAGAAAATGAACGTGTTTGTCATTAATCTGCGAGGAGGTTGGTAAATGGCCTACAAAAAAATTAAACCGCAAAAACTTATGGAGGAAGAGATGCGGGGAATCTGGAGTGAGGAATATTGTAAGAAGGAGATTTTTACATTTGACGAAGTGCTTGTCATGTTTTATGAAGATATGTTCGATCATGTCTTTTATGAAAGTGACAATAGAATCAGAAAAGATAAATCAATCCTTTCCTACAACCGACTGGAGAAAATTTATTGGATCAAAGAAACGCTGCAAGACAAAGAAGCCATTCTGAAAAAGGGATGGGATAAGGTTAAAAAGGTATTTTTTAATGATCGAAGGGTAGCAATTGTGAAGGGAAATTATGTGGTAATCATTCGATTCACAGGTTTATTGAAAGCCAAATTTGTAACTGCATACGAAAAAGAGGACATTGAAAACATATTGAATAGTCCTGATTTTGAGAAGAATGAAATCTATTTCGGTAAAGAAAAGGCATAAAAAAAACGTTGATTCGGGTTCAACGTTTAAGACCTTTGTAGATTCCTTACCTAAGGTAAAGAACACTACAAAGGTAATATGTTTTGTACAAAGTGTATCAAAGTGGTACAAATATTTTAAAACGATTGTCCTGATTGATGGCAGCTATGTTTTGAAGTATTAAATTGGGGATTTATTAGAGGTTCTATTAGAACAAAAGGTGACGATAATTTTTAAAACACACATGATTAAACAATTAACGATCTAATAAATGATGATTCTATTAAAAATTTATTAGAACTTATTAGAGATAGCACTACTGTTTGTACTTCAGAGATAGTGTAATAAGCTTATTTATCCTAAATGATGATTGATTTATTCGATAACAGATACCGCTTTATTAAAGACCTTGGTGTTGGAGGTTTTGGAAGAGTTTTTCTAGCTAAAGAAGAAAAATCGGATCATTTGGTTGCTATCAAGCAATTGAATAATCAGGATAAAAAAAGGCAGGAATCCATCATCCATGAAATGCAAATCATTGCCAGGTTTAACCATCCAAATATTGTTGCCTACAAACATTATTTCATTCAGGATGAATTACTCTATATCGTGATGGAATATTGTGCTCAGGGAAGTCTACATTCCATGCTGAAAAATCAAAAGATTACGTCCACTTTCGTTTGGAAATGGCTTGATACTTTGACCGAAACTTTGCAGTTTGTCCATGAGAAGAAAATCATTCACCACGATATTAAACCATGCAACATACTCTTCACAGAGGACAGGAATATTAAAATAGCTGATTTTGGTGTTGCCAATACGTGTGGAGGTACTAATGGATACATGAGTCCTGAAGCTTCTTATTGGGTTACAGGATCAGTGAAAGATGCAAGGGTGGATATTTATGCGTTAGGAGTGACCTTAATGGAATTGCTAACAGGTAAAAATCCTTTTTGCTCTAAATCCGATGATGAGATTCTTGCCCTGCATGACCAAAAAGATTTTGGCATCAATCATTTGCCGAACTGGCAGCAGGATATAATATTAAAAGCTATTGCCAAACTACCTGAGCAACGCTTTCAGAATATGAAGGAATTTAATGAGGCCATTCAGGCCAAATATGTTCCAATAGTTTTCGACCAAGAGGTTATGCGTGCCGGAAAAATAGCGGAGAAGGCAGGACTACTACTGAAACGTAAGAAATGGAGTAAAGCCTTTAATTTGCTCGACTATGCAGAAAACCAATTAAAACCCAACGTCAATGTGCTCCAACTGATAGGGCGATATAACTTGTTACAACAAAGATTAGAGTTGGCCAAAGCGTATTATGAAAAGGCCTTGAAATGGAATCCTAGACTTGATGTGCAGAAAGAATTGGGTTGGATAAATTTGGAAAAGAAGAACTATCCTACTGCAATTTC
>JBBQJE010000198.1:0-6504 GCA_038325635.1 Bacteroidales bacterium | reverse complement strand
ATCGGTGGCTGTTTCAACTAATATAGCTATTCCGTAAGGTCCGTAACCTTCATAAACCACCTCTTTGTAATCTGCTTGATCTTTAGAAGTTGCTTTTTTTATTGCCCGTTCAACGTTTTCCTTCGGCATACTGGCGGCCTTGGCATTTTGCATTAATACCCTTAGTCGGGAGTTGGAGGTTGGATCTGGTCCGCCTGTTTTAATACAAATTGCAATCTCTTTTCCAATTCGGGTAAATGTTTTGGCCATTGCACCCCAACGTTTCATCTTTCTGGCCTTCCGATATTCAAATGCGCGTCCCATGTTAGAAAACTTTAATTTTTGGTTTGCAAATTTAATGGATTTTGACAAAATCAAACCTGACTTTAGCGGTTTGTTTTAAAATGTCCGGTTTATTGTTTGATGGATTCGCCTAATAGATTTAATTGCTGAATGTTATACTGTATTACTTCCTGCAAAGTCGTAGTATGGTGCCTGCCCGGAAAGTTGAGTAATTGTGTATAAACCGATTCTGTTTTCACTTTTAGCAATGGCAATCCTACTGGATTGTGTTCGTTATCGATGATCAATCCAGCGTTTAATTTTGCCAATTTATCAATATCGACAGCTTCCAATGACGAAGGACCAAAAATTCCGGATATTTCAAAACCCATCTCCTTTACGATTGATTGCTGAAAGAAATTGACGAGTACTGGCGTTGAATTTAGTCCTGATTTATCAAATTGTATTTTGCCTTCCGCTAAAATATGACGAATCGAATCAATATTTTGAAGCGCAATTTTTTCTGTTCCCAAGCGCTGAGCTATTTCCATCACCGACTTTTCAATTGTGGCCATGCTGTAGTCTGTTTCAATCTTTAGGAGTGCGTTCTCTTTTAGGTTCATCCCTGATTGTAACCTTTTAACCATTGTCTCATAACCTGCGTAAATAATTACTTTTGCCTGCACAATTACGGGAATATCAGCGGCACGAAGTTCATATTCTGAGGGGTGTGCCATATCGAATGGGGCGAGAACTACCACATTTTTTGCTCCGGCAGCTTTTGCGAAAGCAGCCGTCCAGGATGTAGTAGCAACAACCAGAGATTTATTTTTTACAGGTTCATTACAACTATAAACAAACAATACAAGTACAATTAGGAGAGAAAATTTCATTTCTTCTTTGTTAGGATGAGAATTAAGAATACGAATGAAGCTAAAACGGCAATGGTTGAGCTGGCGGGCAGTTCCAAGAATAAGGAAAGTAAAAATCCAAAAGTAGCAAATAATCCTCCCCAGATTGAAGACCAAAGCATCATTCCACGATAGCTTTTAGCGTGGTAAGAGGCAATAAGGGCCGGAAGCAGCAAAAGTGCATCCAATAATAAAGCGCCGATTAGTTTCATTGCCACAGCTACCGTTATTGCTGTGATAAGGATGATGACGTAATAAAATCCGGATTCATTTACGCCGGAAGTTTGGGCGATATCCGTATCGAAAAAAACAGCTCTCAACTGATGTCTGAAAACGGTTTGAAAAGCAATCAATAACAAAGCGAATAGAATAGTTCCAAAAAACTCAACACTGTTTAGGGTATACAGACTCCCCCACATAAGACTTAACGTATCTTTAGCAGGTACTTCAAACCGATAGATAAAAATGAAGGCCAATGAAATCGATACAACCATGAAGAATGCGCTTAATTGTCCGGGATCCGTCTTCAACGAGCGCGACATTCTGGTCATAAGAAGGACTAACAGCAGGTTAATTGCCATTGTACCGGCAAATGGATTGATGTTAAATGCAAGAGAAATGGCTCCTCCCAAAATAGCACCGTGCATTAACATGAAACGGAGAGGCAAAAGATTCATTCTGAGTAGGTAAACTCCGGTAATAGGAAATGCAAATCCGGTAATAATCAAAATGATAAATCCTTTAATGATTGGTTCATAGGTAAATAGCTCTACCATAATCTTCCGTTTTTCAATATTTTTTTATGCCAATTTAGTTTGTCTGTCCAGGCAGAATCATGAGAGACGAGAAGCATCGTAGGAGCCTCAATACGGCTAAGATCATGCAGAAGTTCTTGCAGTTCGTCTTTTCCCTTTTCATCGAGGTAGGAAGTTGGTTCATCGAGCAATAATAATCTGGCATTCTGACATAAACATCTGGCGAGTGAGACACGCTGTTTCTCGCCTCCGGAAAGTTGGTGATACAACTGATTTTGAAGATGGAAGCAACCGGTTTTACGCATAGACAGCTCAACCCGGTAGTCGCGTTCATTTTCAGGGATTCTAATCCCGCTTACACCAATTGCAACCACTTCAGCAGCAGTTATTGGGAAATTATTTTTGATGGATTCCTGGTTTAGATATCCGGTTTGTACTCTATTTTTTCGCCAGAAAATAGTACCAACCTGCTCCTCTCCTATTGTAATGGATCCTTGTGAAGGAATGATTAACCCAAGAATTGCTTTTAATAATGAGGTTTTTCCGCAACCATTCTCGCCGTGGATAATAAGCTGTTCCCCTCTTTCAATCTCAAGATCGAGATTTTCAAGAATTATTTTTCCTGCAATTTGAACTGATAATGAACTGATTTTCAATCTAATTCCTTGTACTTTACCTGCTCTTTTCCTTAGAAATAGATAGGTGTCTTCCATGGTCATTTTATCCGTAATCAAATCTTCTGTACGGCATTGGATGTGGTCTACCAATTTGTCATATCCATATTTCACTCCGTACTGTTCAAAAACGGGTATGGCTCGCTCGCTCAATAATTCGATGAAGCAATTTCGAATACCAAGTCGGACGATTAATGCAGCGGCCGCTTTTCCTGCAATTTTATCTTTTAAAAAGAGTTCACCGACCGGGATAGATGATTTTTTCAAGAACTCCTCCACTTCAAAAAGTGGATAAAGCCAATGTTCATCACTGGTAAATACCTGTTGGTCTGTATGAAATAATACTAATGAATGCTCCAAGGTTCAAAATTTGATCAAAAATATCCTTTTTAAAATGAAAAATGAATAAGGAATAATGAAAAATGAATAATGAAAAGTGAAAAATTACGATTTGTGCCATTTTCCTCCGGGAAAAAGAATTAATGCGTTTAAAATAAAAGCACCAAAAATGAGGAAGTTACCAGTCAGGATGTCGCCGTACATTCCTGTTAGCTTTCCAGCTAAGGCAATCAAACCACCTAAAACAATAGCAAGATTACTTTGGAATCTGTTATTGCGGAAGCCTAGTAATCCGGCTAAAACAGGTATAATGAACGCCCCTGAAAAGAAGGTAAGTGCAATCAATAGTGACTGAACAATTGAGGTTACTTTGAGCGAGAGTAAAATACTTAAGGAGCCGGTGAAAACCACTATTAGCTTAGTTTGGCGCAATGAAACGGGTGTGTCAAGATCTTTGATGAAGGTATTTGAAATTATTACGGAAGAGGTTAATAAGGTAGTGGATGCGGAGGACATAACTGCCGATAAAATTGCCGCGACGAGTATTCCGATCCCCCATTCGGGTAAAATTAAGTTCATTACAGAGATTAAGGAAGAACCTTGATTGAAATCAAATTCAGGATACAGATGCGCTGCAAATACCCCCAGATACGTAATCATGAAGGCAAATGGGATGAGAATAAGTGCTGTCAGCAGGACACTAATCTTAGCAACACGCTCATTTTTAGCACAAAAAAGCCGGGTGTAAATATCCGGTCCTACCAAAAAAGTGGTTGAATAGGTTAAAAGGAGCACCAATAGATCCATGGGATGAAAACCTTCATTAAAAGGGAAGCTTAATTGCGTCATGGCTCCTTTTTTGACCGGAAACCAAAAGAACAGATAAATAGCAATTGCCATCACCCCTACAATAATGATAAATGATTGGATCACATCGGTTTTAATTACTGAAACCTGACCGCCAATTGCTGTATAAAAAATAAAAAGCAGTCCGATGCCCCATACCGACCATTCGTAGGATAACCCAAAGAAACTATTCACCACTTTGGCTCCTCCAATAATTTGTGCAGCAATTACACCTATCCAGGCGATAGGGATTACAAATGAGGCGATAACCTTAGCCTCCTTACCATATTGATCACCAATTAATTGAGGAAGTGTAAATTTTCCAAATCGTTTTACTAATGGTGCAACGAGTACAAGCAGCAGGAGTCCGAATGCACCGGATAAAAGTAACCACGATGCCGCCCATCCTTGCGAAAAGGCCAGATCACAACTTCCCAAAATGGCAGCGCTTCCAAGGATTGTGGCCAGCAAAGAGCCTGCTATTTGCCAAATAGTTCCTCTATTTCCTGCAACTAAATAATCGATTGACGATTTGACTTTTCGGGAAGAAATGATCCCAATTACAATCATCAGAAGGATGTAGGAGAAGAGGATGAGGTATTTTGCCATTAAATGAAAAGTGAAAAGTGAAAAGTGAAAAATTTTGGATAAAAGTAATCAACTTCACTTCGATAGAAAAGTGATTATTGGTTAGGTTAAAATAATTGATTGGATAAAATTGAGCTAAAGAGTGATATTTATTATGATTTTAAGCATCAAAAATTACTTTCTTTGTATTTTATTCAAGGAATTGAAGCACGGCTAAATACTTAGAGTTAACAGCTAATATCCTAATTATCAAAATATAAAAGGTACAATATATGAAGGCGATCAGAAAAAGTCTGCCACAAAAAGGTCTCTGGATGGAGGATGTTCCGGTTCCGGAACCAGGAGCCAATGAAGTTTTGGTGAAAATCATAAAATCGGCTATTTGCGGAACGGATCTTCACATTTACAAATGGGATGCATGGGCACAAAAAACGATTAAGACACCCATGACTATTGGCCATGAATATGTTGGAAAAGTAGTTAAGATTGGAAATGAAGTCACCAAAGTGGGTATTGGCGAGCGCGTAACGGTGGAAGGACATATAGCCTGTGGTTTCTGTAGGAATTGCCGCCGGGGGCGCAAACACATCTGCGATCATACTGTTGGAATCGGAGTTAACCGTGATGGTGGCTTTGCTGAATATGTTTCGGTTCCGGCTGAAAATGTACTTCAAATTGATTCCAGGATTCCGGATGAAATCGTTTCCATCATGGATCCACTGGGAAATGCAACACACACGGCTCTCTCCTTCCCTTTGATTGGGGAAGATGTTTTGGTTACCGGTGCAGGCGGACCAATTGGCTGCATGGCGATTGCCATCTGCAAATTTGTAGGTGCAAGGAATGTCGTTGGATCTGAAGTAAGCAAGTATCGAAGAGATTTGGCTAGGAAGATGGGCGCCACATTGGTTATTGATCCGATGAAAGAAGACATTTCAGCTGCGATGAAGCAAGTTGGTATGGTTGGTGGTTTCGATATTGGGCTGGAGGTTTCAGGATCTCCGGTGGCCTTTGACAGCATGATAAAATCGATGTACAACGGAGGAAAGATTTCTTTATTAGGGATATTGCCGGATACGACACTGATAGAATGGGATAAAGTTATATTCAAAGGACTCACACTGAAAGGTATTTACGGTCGTGAGATGTATGAAACTTGGTATAAAATGGAGAAGATGTTATTGTCAGGATTGAATATTTCACCGGTAATTACCCATCGGTTCCATTATACTGAATTTCAGAAGGCATTTGAAATCATGGAAGAAGGTAATTGTGGAAAAATTATTTTAGACTGGGAAAATTAATCCATAGGCGTTCCAGTGTGAAACATTTTTTTACTTTTGCGGAGCATTGCCACTTTAGCTCAGTTGGTAGAGCAGCTCATTCGTAATGAGCAGGTCGCCGCTTCGAGTCCGGCAAATGGCTCAAGGTTCAAACAAGTGAAAATTAGAGAGTTACAACGAAATTAAAAACGTTTGTAACTCTTTTTTTTGCTCCAGATATTGCACCGTACGGGGTAATTTTGTACATTTGAGAGCGTTTTGCATTGCAATTGCATTGCAATTTTTCGGCATCCCAATATAATCAGTACTTACAAAGCATCTAATTTTTAAAAATTGCAATGCAATTGCAAAACATCATTCACCATGGTCAATATTAAGCTTGTTATTATTCCTTCGAGAATTAAGAAAACTGGAGAGTGTAGTGTTGATATTCAGATATCTAAGTATCGAAAATTGCTTTGGATTCCTACTGGAATCTCTGTTTTGCCAAGTCATTTTGAGAATGGTCACGTTAAGGGTGGAAAAGCTGGTGATCAAGGCGCCGCTGCAAAAAACATCAGGATTTCGGAAAAGTTCAATGAATACCAACGAAAATTACTTCTGAATGATGAAGAACTTGAAAAGCTAAGTTTAACCGAAATAAAGGAGTTCCTTGTAGGAGGCAAAAAAATCGTGAATACAAATTTCTTTGCTTTTGCAGAGAACCAGTTGAATGACCTTAAGAGTCAAGGAAAAGTCGGTTCAGCAAGACACTTTAAATTTTCAATTGAAAAAATCAAAGAATTCCATAATAAGCCAAAGCTTGAGTTTTCTGAAATTAATAATCATTTTTTGGAGAAATTTGATC
>JBBQJE010000197.1:0-6521 GCA_038325635.1 Bacteroidales bacterium | reverse complement strand
TATCACTAATTTGATCGGTAATTCGGTTGCAACGGTGGTTGTTGCCAAATGGGAGAAAGAGATTGATGTGGAAGTATCGAAGCGAATGATTGGGTAAATTATTTATTGGTATTATCGGTTTTGCTACTCGAAGAAGATTTGTTTTTGATAACAGATAAATACTTTATCCTGTAAGCAGACAAATTCAGAATACGGGGCTGAAGGGTAGTGTGCACAATTTGCGTTTCAAATACAGATGATCTTTTATGGATTCATGGGGCAACGTAAATATTTTGTCGGACAGCCGATAGTTAATCAGCCTCGAATTTTAACCTTAAAATTTATGCAGATGCTTAATTATATTGTTTGCATATTGTATTTTTGAAGCTATTCTCCAAATTACCCCCTTCACTATGAAGAAATTCTTTGCGCTAATCCTGATTTCCGTCGTGTGCTGCCATCTGCAAGCCCAATCGTACGACTGGCCCATGTGGCGGTATGACGCTAATCGGTCTGCATCAACGCCTGAACAGCTGGCAGACAAGCTCTATCTTCAATGGCAGGTGCAGTACACAGCCAGAACTCCGGTTTGGGATGATCCCCTCAATCAGAACCTGATGCAGTTCGACCGGTTATTCGAACCAATCGTTGTTGGCAACAAGCTATTTCTGGGATTTAATGACCAGGATAAGGTAATTGCACTCGACCTGAATTCAGGGAAAGAACTTTGGCATTATTATGCTGACGGTCCGGTGAGAATGCCTTTAGCCGCAAATAAAGGAAAAATCTATTTTACAAGCGACGACGGAGCCTGCTATTGCCTTGATGCCGATACCGGATCCCTCTTATGGAAAAAACTACTGGCGCCAGCCTCAAATAAACTGCTTGGGAACAAACGGCTTATCTCGATGTGGCCGGCCAGAGGGGGAATTGTGATCAAAGACAACATCATTTATACCGCGGCTAGTATTTTTCCCATGATGGGGACATTTATTTACGCAATCAATGCGGATAACGGTGAAGTAATTTGGAAAAATGAAGGAACAGGAAGCAATTACATCCTGCAGCCCCACAAATCGCCTGCTTTTGCCGATGTCGCCCCTCAGGGCAGCTTCACCATCAGTGGAGATAAGCTCCTTGTGGCAGGCGGACGCTCCGTTCCCGCAGCATTCGATCTGAAGTCCGGTGAAGAGCTCTATTATCATCTTGCTGCGAGCGGTAAGACAGGTGGCTCCTTTACTTGTGGCAACGATAGGGTCTTTTTCAACCATCACAGGGAACGGATGACCTATCTATATGACTCAAAAACAGGCTTGAAGCTTAAATCTGATGCCGGCGAATACCCTGTTGTGGATGGAAATAATATCTATTTTTCAGGCAAAAAAGTAGTTGCATCCGTTCTTGATGATAAAAATAAGCTTGAAAATCTTTGGGAGACAAATGTATCTGCTAAAAAGGATTTGATTCTGGCAGGAGATTGCCTTTATGCAGCCGATAGTGTGGGGATCACTGCCATCAAAATCAAGGACAATAAGCCTCAGATACTCTGGACCCTGCCAACGAAAAAGACCATTGAACGACTGGTCGCATCGAACGGAAAACTTATCGCTGTAACGGCCGACGGTGCTATTTTGGTGTATGGAAATGCACCCGTAAAAAATGTTGTTTCAATCAAAAAACAGGTTACTCCGCTTAAAACGAATTCGGTATTGGCCGAAGAGATTCTTACCACAACGAAAATACCGTCAGGCTATGCCGTTGTTTATGGCACCAAAGACCTGGATCTTCTTAAAGTATTGAGTGCGAAAACTTCTTTGAATACGATCGCTTTTGACAAAGATCCGGCCAGGATTGAATACCTGAGGGAATATTTCAATAAGGCGGGCATTCCAGCCGATAGGCTATCTTTTCTCCATTTCGACAAAAGTAATACTGCTATACCAAAATATTTTTCATCCCTGACGATCATCAACGATGTATCTTATCTTGAGGGTTTTGACAAAGGGATTCTCAATGGAATCTATGAATCAACCCGTCCTTACGGCGGAAAGATATGGATTAACGCAAAAGCGGATGAACAACTATCAGTTAGAAAGGCCGTTAATGAGCTTACGCTTTATGGAGCAGAAGTGACATCTGGGAAAGAATATGCCCTGATCGCCAGAACAGGCTCGCTGGACGGAGCTGCCAATTGGACCCATAATTACGGAGACATTGCCAATACCGTAAAATCAAATGATGAAATTGTAAAAGCCCCGCTTGGAATCTTGTGGTTCGGCGGCAACTCCAATTTGGATGTACTTCCCAGGCATGGACACGGTCCTTCCGAACAAATCGTTGATGGCCGTCTTATTATCCAGGGTATCAACAGTATAAGTGCGAGAGACGTCTATACCGGGAGATTGCTCTGGAAAAAAGTTTTTGAGAACCTGAAAGATGATTCCTGGCTGGTTTATTACGATGAATCCTATGACGAAGAAAAACCTCTTGAAACAAAGTACAACCAGATTCACCTGCCTGGCGCAAATGCCCGCGGGACGAATTTTATCGCCACGAAGGAATATGTCTATGTCATTGAGGGAAATCAGTGCCATCTTCTGGATATAAATACCGGAGTGCTTAAAAAGACCTTTACAACCGGAGACGCCAACACCAAAAAAATCGCTTATATCGGAGTATCCGGAAATTACCTAATCCTGGGCAATAATTTTACAACGTATCCGAAAATTGCTAATAGCATTGGAGCAAAACCTGATGAGAAACCTGATGAAAAGAATGAGGAAAAGGGGGGGGCAAAGTTTGAGAATTTCGATCTTACCGCCAGCAAGGAGTTGTTAATTCTGGACAGGTTCACCGGTGAAAAGAGGTGGAGCATAAGCGCAAATCATGGTTTTATTCACAACTCGGTAATTGTTGGGGATGATATTCTTTTCTGCCTCGATAAACTTCCTCAAAGTCTGGAGACCAAACTCAAACGAAGAGGAGAAGCACTTCCATCCGGATCACGCCTCCTTTATCTGGATATCAATACCGGGAAGAAGATTTTTGAAGAGACCAAAAATATTTTTGGCACCTGGCTGGGCTATTCTACTGAACATAAGCTGTTGTTACAGGCAACAAGACCATCGAGAGATATGCTTAGCGGAGAAGATGGCAAAAGAATGATTGTGTATAAGCCTGAAACGAAAGAAGTTGTGTGGGACAAAGCTATCAGCTATCTAAATCCTCCAATTATTTCCAATGACAAAATTTATACGAATGGAGAAGGGTTTAGTCTGCTGACAGGAGATCCGATTACAGAAAAGGATCCCATAACAGGTGAACCGTTAAAATGGAATTTCAAACGTGAATATGGATGCGGCTATGTAATTGCCAGTGAGCACCTTCTCACATTTCGTTCAGCATCTGCCGCTTTTATCAACCTCGATGTCACTGAAGGAACCGGCAGTCTGGGCGGTTTTAAAGCCGGTTGTTCTGCTAACCTGATCGTTGCTGACGGAGTGCTGAACTCCCCCGACTATACGCGTACTTGTCAGTGCGCTTACCAAAATCAGACCTCGCTGGCTTTTATCAACATGCCCTGGATGAACTATTGGACAAACAGCAATTACAGCTGGAGTGGCAAGCAGATCCAAAAACTGGGACTTAATCTGAACGCCCCTGGCGACCGAATCTCATCCGATAATGTCTTATGGATCGACTATCCGAATGTAGGAGGTAATGCATCAGGAATTACCGTGAAGATTGATTCTGTTGATTATTACAAGATCAGAAAGGATCCGATTTCAATTCAATCAAATGCTGCGCCGTGGATAAGTGCCAGTGCAATTGGAGGAATCCGATCGATGGAAATAACCTTGTCAAAAGAAACTTCTGTACCTGAAGCCTCCTACAGGGTCAATCTCTATTTCTCCGAACTTGAAAATAAGAAACCCGGAGAACGTATTTTTGACATCAAATTACAGGATAAAAAGGTATTGGAGAATTTTGATGTTGTGAAAGAGAGTGGCCTGATGGATAAAGAAGTAAAAAAATCCTTTCCGGGCATTAAAGCGGGTAAAACCTTGAAAATAGACCTTAATCCGGTTAGCGGAAATACTATTCTCTCCGGTGTTGAGTTGATAATGGAAATGTAATGCATTGATTTGAAACTAAATTGAATATGCAAGTCTCAATTTTAAGAAAAATAGCGGCAAAATTACAAAGCGGTTGGTTGACCTCCGCTCCTTTGAAGGTTATCCTATTATCGGGTTTGATCAGCCTTGCATGCACCACACGGGTTTCGGAATGGGTGCTGTTAAATTCATTCCCGGAAAAATACACGCTGATAAGTTACTACAATACTCCTTCCGGCGAAAAGGTAAACAAACAAAATAATGCTTTAAAAGAAAATTTCAAGCAGGCTAATTTGAATGTTTCCAGCGTCATAAAGGAGGATCTGAAACAGCCCTATTTTGCACTCTATTACAAGAATAAACTTTTAGAGAAATATGCTAATTACTCAGATATCAATCATTTAGCTACTTCCCCGCTACGAGAAAAAATTGCATTTGAATTATTGGAAGGGAAGCTTTGTGTTTTGCTCTATCTGAAAAGCGGAGATGAAGCCAAAGATACTAACCGGTTCCAAATTTTACAGAACGCGGTAAAATCCTCCCATTTTAAAGACATTATTACGATCGTGGAATTAGATCGGAAAAACAGAGAAGAGGCTCACTTTACTTCACTTTTGCTGAATGTTGAAGACGATCTAAAAAATATCCGTGAGCCAATGCTATTCGGTATATTTGGGAAGTTTAAAGCCCTTGAGCCGCTGCTGGCAGGAGGTATCTCGGAAGAAAATATCAACCTCATGATTGATTATCTGAAGGCCGAATGCAGTTGTTTGATCAAAGATGACCTTCCCGGAAAAGATATTCTGTTTTCCGGAAACTGGGAAAATCCAAAACCTGCGCTGCTCAACAAGCTTATCGATGAAAATCCTACACTTGGTAAATGATGCTGAACGATACTTTGATTCGCGATTCTGTCGCTGCAAGACCTTTACCAAAATGGTTAATTGAGCAGAAAGCAGGATTAAATACAACTCAACCCAAGAAGATCACGCTCAA
Organism: Bacteroidales bacterium; assembly: GCA_038325635.1. Lineage (GTDB taxonomy): Bacteria > Bacteroidota > Bacteroidia > Bacteroidales > Prolixibacteraceae > CAINVV01. The sequence goes on along the minus strand of JBBQJE010000197.1, from coordinate 1,431 downwards.
AGAGGATCACTCACTGTCAATTTCACTTGCATTGACCGGGATATTCATCCTTCTGGTTGTTGCCATTCTAAGTATTTACATTTTCAGAAAACATAAGAACCACAAGTGATGCATCCATTGAAATTAGTTATTAAAGAGCTGTTATACAGAAAAATAAATTCGATCATCATCCTGATCACGGTGATAGTAGCCAGTTCAGTATCTATCGCCATTTTCACACTTAGCAAAGCAAGTGAAAATGAAACCAGGAAAATTATGCGCGAACAGGGTCTAAACCTCTATATCTTTCCAAAAGGAACCAATCTCATTGATTTCTATTCCGTAAATAATACCGGTACCTTCCCCGAAAGTTATGTGGATGTGCTGTCTGAGTCAAAAACATTTGATGCGGTCAGACATTTGACAGGAATACTGCAAGTACGATTTCCCGAATGGAAAGATCCCAACGGTTCGACGCATCAGATTATGCTATTCGGGTACAAAGATGAAGCGACTCAAAAATACCTTCCGGCGCAGGAAACCATGGGTTTTGATGTTGCAAAAGGAACCGTTGTTTTAGGTTCCCTGATTGCTAAAAACATCAAACCGGGAAACCCATTTGTTATTACTGGCTCTGATGGCAAGCCTTTTACCTTTACTGTATCCAAGAGGCTTGAGGAGGGACGGGGGTTGATAGATCAGGGCGTATCTTTCTTCCTTGAAGATTTACAACAGGTACTTGGAGTACCCGGAAAAATAAATAAAATTGAGGCCTTAGGGTGTGTCTGTAAAGATGGCAGGATAAAAAATGCCAGAACCCAGGTACAGGCAATATTTTCAGACCTTGAGGTTACGGAAATAAGCAGTATTGCCGATGCACGTGAAAATCAGCGAATTATGATGAATAAATACGGTGCTTTTATTATACCATTCGTAATAATCGCTTGCTTGCTGATTACAGGGCTATTGTTCTATCAGAACATTCATACCAGACGGCGTGAAATTGGCTTGTTAAAGGCCTTGGGAACAGGGACTAACCGGATATTGTACATGATCCTTTCAAAGGCATTTATATTGGGATTGATTGGTGGTATACTAGGTTTTTTCCTTGGCAGCATGATAGCAGAATATTTTGGAAAAGAGATCTTTAAGTTCACCGCATCAAGTATTAAACCAATATGGGAATTCTTTTATTATAGCGTGATTGCATCTCCATTGTTGTGGATGTTAAGCAGTTGGATCCCTGCCCTACTGGCCACCAAGATTGATGCTGCAAGGACGCTGAGTGAGGAATGAGATAATGTGCTAATATGCTAATGTGCTTCTATGTTGAAAACCAAATTTCTTTGATTTTTTTTTAAATATTTTTATCTCACTGCTATTGATGATGTACTGTTGGAATGTTGATAACTATCTCCAATAAATAGACAATAAGATAGTTATCAATATTTC
>JBBQJE010000196.1:0-6535 GCA_038325635.1 Bacteroidales bacterium | reverse complement strand
CCTTCAGCACTTTCATCTCCTGCACCTGATGCTTTGGGAAGTTCGAATTTGGGTTTTAAAGGATCGTAACCATATAATTTCAGATCTTCTTCCGGCGCTTGCAAAGGTGAATGGGGCGCATTGTATGCCAGATAGATCATAAAGGGAGCAGAATCTTTTGAATATTTCTTTATACACTTAAGTGCCTCATCAGTAAGAAGATTGGTGGTATAACCTTTGTCTTTGGATGATTCATAGTCATTCTGCCAGTCCACTTCCCCTTCTCTTTGATGGGTGAAATAATCTAATGCCCCATTGAAATGACCATAAAAATGGGTAAAGCCCCTTCTCATCGGGTGATATTGCAAAGTCATGTGGCCTAAATGCCATTTCCCGATCAACGCCCGGTTTTTATATCCTGCCTTTTCTAACATTTGAGGCAAAAGCTGTTCTGAAGTATCCAGACCGAAATCACTCCATGGAGGGATAGTCGTTTCGCGAATACCAACCCGGTTTGGATAGCGTCCGGTCAACAGTCCGGCCTTCGTCGGAGAACAAATAGGAGCAGTATAATAACGGGTTAACTCAATCCCTTCTTTGGCCAATTGATCAATATTGGGTGTCTTAATTGCACTTCCGTGGAATCCTAAATCACCCCATCCAAGATCATCTGCAAAAATGATAATGATATTTGGTTTTTTTGCCTGGCCAAAACCCAAGAAGGGGAGCATCAATAGGAAATTGCAAAGTCTCTTCATTAAAAATCAAATTTAAATATTGTTTGGAATCATGCCCCCTTTGATTTGCGGGCTACTATTTTGAAACCAACGGCAACTTCGGCATCGAATTTCGCCATGCCAGTAATTTTTCTTCTAGTTTAGCAGTCATTTTCGGATTCTCAGTCACCAAATTTTTTGTTTCATTGAAGTCATTAACCATGTTATACAATTCAACATTGGTACCATCAAAGTTCATCAGCAATTTCCAGTTGCCTTCGCGGATCGCCAAATTTGGACTACGGTCACGCCCTTCCGGGAATCTGAAAGACTCATTATTCCGTCCATATTCCCAATATAAAGTGCGACTTTTGTTGGATGGTTTTCCAAGAAATACACGACTTTTTTCTTTCCCGTCAAAAGCAAATCCTGACGGCATTTCTGTACCAGCAAGGGCGCAAAAGCTTGGGAAGAGATCGTTTGCGGAAATCAGTGATTGTTGATCTACTTTGCCCTCAGGTGTATGTCCGGGCCAACGCACGATAAAGGGCATTCGGGTTCCGCCCTCATACAAGGATAATTTTGAACCGCGATAATTTCCGGATCTTGAACCCTTAAAACTAGGCAAAGGACCATTGTCACTGGTAAAGATGACAATGGTATTTTCGTCAATTCCCAATTGTTTCAGACCGGCAAACAATCTCCCCATCTGTCGGTCATACTCATTCAATACAGCCTTAAAGTCAAGTTCATCTTCAGTACCTTTGGGATATTTGCCGAATCTTTCCTGACTGGGTACCCATGGAGTGTGGACATCATCGGGCCATAGGTTGACAAAACAAGGCTGGTTTTTATGACGTTTCAGAAAGTCGAGTGTCCGGTCAACAAAATAAGCTGTACGATCCCAGCGTTTGATACTGTCTTTTGAAGACCATATCCAATTTGTGGCAGTCAGTAACGGATCAGGGGCGGGGCTTTCGTACGTGCTCGAATGTTCATCAAATCCATATACTTCAAATCCAGGTGCCTCTGTCACATCCCGACCTCCACCCATGTGCCATTTGCCAAAGTGGCCTGTGGTATAGCCTGCCGTTTTCAGTGTCCTGGCCATAGAAGGTGCCGATGAATCCAGAAAGTCGGCCTGTTCGCATTTTCTGTTTTCGGCTTTTTCATGCAAATAACTTGTGATATTCCACTTTGCGGGGACCATTCCTGTCAGAATCCCAGTTCTGGAGGCAGAGCAAATAGGAGATGCACTATAGTATTGAGTGAACCGGATTCCTCCACTCGCCATCTTATCGATATTTGGAGTAGGTACTAAATTGCCCCCATAACAACCAATATCACTGAATCCCATGTCGTCGGTAAGGATTAATATAATATTTGGCTTTTGTGCCTGAGCGATATTTAAGCTAAAGGCTGCGAACGCAATAACAGAACTTTTTTTCATAACTGATTATATCAATTGTATTTGCAAACTGCAATATCAGCCAGGTCAATTTTTGATTTTTTTTCAACGCTTACTGAAATGACATTTTCTCCCTTTTTTAACATGTTAAATTCGGCATCATACAACGGGAAAAACTCTATTCCAGCTTATCCAGACCAGTCTGACATTTTCGCTTTTCTGAATAACTCGCCTTTAAGGGACTGTGTTCTTTAAAAAAGTTCATTTCTTGGCCAGTTTCTCTTTGAGCAGTTTAATATATACTCCACCAACCACTGAACGGGCAATAAATCCACGCATCTCGCCGCTCTTAGTCCAGTACCAGTCTGTCATTGGAACACGGTCTGGTGTCTCATTCAAAAAATTGTAGACCGGTTTGATCAGGTCGCGAAACTGCTGATTTGAATTGGCCATTGTTGCCGACCAGATTACCCAATCGAGTTTAGTGTAGGTGGCTCGGTTATCAAGTGGTAAGCCATAATGGTTCATGCTTTTCAGGTAGTATTCAATTTCCTGATCTTTAATTTTTTGTGGAAATAAATTAAAACCCAAAAGTTCGTCCCAGACCATGTTGTATTTCTGCGACCAGCTACCCGGCTTGTCAAATGCGAGTTTGCAATGATCGCCATCTCCAGCTTCCTGAACCCATTTTTGGGCTAATTCCTGTGCTACTTTCCTGTATGCCAGAGCCTCTGTTTTTAGCCCACGCATATCGCAAAGCAAAGCATACGACGCGATCCCCATAATTGCTTTTACAGACAAATTGGTGTTGTGAGCCAAGTGTCCGGCAAAATCGTCGGTACAAAGCTGATTCTCAGGATCAAAACCCTTTTCCTTGAGGTACTCGGCCCATTTGGTTATGGTTTTCCAGTATTTAGCGGCATAATTAGCGTTCCCATCCGTTTTGGCAATTGCGCCGGCAAGGATCATCATGTTGCCACATTCCTCGACAGGCATTTGGTTGTCTTCTGTTTTTTCACCACCACCGTATTTCTGGCCATTGCCCAGAGGGTATTTTCCAATATCATGCGGTGCATAAGGCCATGGCCAACGTCCTGATTCGGCATATTCAAAAATTGGAGTTGTCTGTGCCTTAATAAGTTCCGGATTCAGGTATAAAAAGAATGGAGCTGCAGGATAAAAAACATCGACTGTTCCCATGGATCCGTTGCTAAAATTCTCTTTCGAGAAACAAAGCATGCGTCCATCTTCTTCTTTTACCACCTTATGGGCTGCCATACATTGCCTGTACGCTAAAGCACAGATTGCGCTATATTCTTTGCCCCCTAAATTTTCAGCTTTTGCGAGCAAGTCCTTATCGTAAGCGTTACAACGGCTTCTAAGTGCAGTATATTCTTTGTCGGAGGTCAGTAATAATTCATCAATACCTGAAAATTTCTTCCTCCAATATCCTTCCAGCTTTTTCCCAAAATACTCAACCGACAGAACATCATCGTAGGCAAGCATGATGTGTTTCTCTGCAACCGCATTTGGCTGAATTTTTACCGGTATGGTGAATGCAAGAACTGCATTGAGTTCGCCTTGACGCTTACCTTGGTCTGCTTCAACCATTTCAGGAAATTGTTTTCCATCCGTAAATGCTATAATTGCATCATCACATCTACCTGCAAACGAAGATTTCACGTCACTTTGGGCGATCGCCGCATACATATATCCCCAGTCGATACGAAGATCATCGCCGCTTTTTTGGAGCACCGGCTGTTCTTTACTGCCAATTTTTAATACCTGAAGCTGTTGAATATTTTGTTTTCCCCAGGTGATCTGCTGAGATCTGTTATCAACGGAAGTAAGTCCGGAAATTTCAAAATAGATTTCCGCAGTGTGACTCTTTTTGTCCTTCGAATTAAAACTCCATGTGACATAACTCAGCGGACGTGTAACTAAATCTATATCCTCAACCAACAACGGCGACAAAAAATTTAGCTTAATTTCCACACCATCTTGTAAATAGGAGAACGTTGTTTGAGTTGGAGTAAGTTCATTCCCTGTTGATTGAGCCGCAGGAACAAATGCCGGCAACTTTCCCATTAACCGGTATGTTTTGCCATCGATCCGAACCATGCTACGAATAGGCATGGGTTTTCCGGTCCAATGTGTTGTTTCACATCGGGTTGGAACTTCATCCGGACACCAGATACTAAAATAGGGATCATGTGTGATGAGCGGATAGGAAGGTGCTCTAAAAGTACTTATCTGCGCAGAAAGCGAAACGCCCTTGAGAATTAAAATGGCTAAAATCAGGATTATTCTTTTCATGCTGGCTTTGCTAACTATGTTGTTTTTAAGATGTGGCTATTTTCCTGTCAAGCTCTTGATGACATTGACTTCTTCCAGTTTGTAGGGTGTGCCATCCGGGTGGAAGATCTCGTGGAACCAAAGTTTGGGTTCAGATCCATCAGGAATTGGTTCGCCCCAGGCATATTTGGTATTTGATTTTCCAGCTACTAATCCCCAATTGATAGCACCAATGTTTTGCTTTTTCAACATTGGCATAATATTTTGGAACAAGCTGTTGTTTCGGCGAGCCATGTATTCTGAACAGACGAGCGGCCGATTGTAGCGTTTTAAAGTATCTATGGCAGCCTGATGTTTTTCCGGACTCTCATAATTGTGGTAAGTAATAATATCGGAGTTTTCTGCCTGAAATTTATTCATTTCTCTTAGTTTCAGATTCCAAACTGCCGCAGAAAGTGGTTGTGAAGGGCGAACTTCCCATCCCCATTCGAAAACCTTTTTCAACAAAGGCATGGATTTGTTTCCATAGTCTGAATTTCCGGGTTCATTGTACAGATCCCAAAGGGCGATACGCTTATCATCTTTAAATGTGGTCAAAACATCCTTCACATAAGTTTCCAGAACTTTTATCAGATTTGCATCCGTGAAAAGTAAATCTCCCGGATCGCGCACCCAACCTGAATTGTGGATTCCAATTTTCGGAGCGGGTTGTTTTCCTGCAGCATAAGTTGGATTCCAACAGTCGTCGAAGAAGACAAAAATCGTTTTGATACCATGTTTATTGGCAATTGTCAAGTACGTATCCAATCTTTTTTTGAATCCGTCTTTATCGACTTGCCAGGCAAGATGGTGAAGATAAACGCGCATTACGTTCATCCCAATTCCTTCGGCCCAACCTAATTCACGGTCGATCGTTTTTGCATCAAACGATTCTGCTTGCCAGAACTCAAGTTGATTGATGGCTGTGCTAGGATTGAAATTACTACCTCGCAACCAGCCATTCTCTAATGACCAAGCCTTGGCTTTATCTAAACTCCAACTGTTTTTTTGGCTAAAACCAAAAAAACTAAAACTCATTAAAATAACTAGTCCAAAAATTTTTGCTTTCATTCCGAATGGTTTTTCTACGTTCTATTTCTGTTTATAAATGTATTTATTTGTTTACGCGTTTCGACCAGATCTGCCATAATTCATCCATTTGTTTTACCTTATCAGGATATTTAACGGAAAGGTCATTTGATTCGGTCCTATCTTCAGCTAGGTTAAAAAGTTCCCATGCCTTATTCTTCAAAGCCGAGATTTTCCAATCTCCCTGCCTTACTGCACGACCGCCCTCATGTTCCCAATAAAGTGTTTCGTGAATTGAGGTTACTTCTCCCTTTAGCAAAGGAAGCAGGTTTATGCCGTCGAGTTGATCCGTTTTCAAACCGTTTACTTCGGATGGATAGGGTGCATTTGCCAGGCTCATACAGGTTGGAAGGATATCGATCACATGGCCAACTCCGCGATTGATCGTGCTATGATTCTCTTTTAGCCCATTTGGCCAATTTACAATTAACGGGGTACAAGTTCCACCTTCGAACGACTCCTTTTTCCAGAATCTAAAGGGCGAATTTACTGCGCTGGCCCATGCCGCGCCAATACTGTTCCAGGTATTCTGAGCACCAGGATGTTCTGCTCCATGAACAATCGGTGTTGAATCACGCATGAAGGCCGGTCTGTCGAAACCCGGCAGATAGCCTCTTTCCGGGGATGCGCCATTGTCGGACATGAAAAAGATAACTGTATTTTCATACCTTCCGGTTTCTTTTAGTTTTTTGATAATTTGTCCAACACCCTGATCCAGCCTGTCTACCATTGCTGCATGCACAGCCATACTGGCCGATTCCTTGTCTTTTTCGGTGCAATCAGCCCATGACTTACCCGATGAATTGGCAGGCAATTTACAGGTGGCAGGGTCGATCAATTTTAAAGCAACCATCCGTTTATAGCGCTTTTCCCGAAGTACATCCCATCCATCTTTGTACGTATCCTTATATTTCGCAATATCCTCCGGACGAGCATGAAGCGGCCAATGCGGTGCTGTATGGGCTACATAAAGAAAAAATGGGTTCGCATCCTTACTAAATTGATCGAT
>JBBQJE010000195.1:0-6560 GCA_038325635.1 Bacteroidales bacterium | reverse complement strand
CATTTTTCAATATTTTTTGCTGAAGGGTCCTCCATTTTAACGTAGCGAATTCAAGTCTTTTGCTTGCAGGTTTTTTAACGAAGGTGCTAATTATCCAGATCATCTGATGGTAAACTAGATCTAATTGCTCACTATATCGCTGAATAAATGGAAGATGCTTATCTGAGGCATTGTAAGAGGTCGTATCGAATACGCCCAAGAAGCTTACTTTTTTGTCCATCAACAACAGTTGTCTGGCCATTTCATAGGCAATCTGTCCGCCCAGCGAGAACCCGGCCAGGGCATAAGTGCCGCTGTTATCAACTGCCATGATTTCGCCAATGTAATAGGAGGCAATTCCCTCAATCGTATCCAGTGGCTCATCTACACCATCCAACCCTTTGGCCTGTAGGCCATAAACGGGCTGATCCGCATCCAGGTGGGAAACGATCGTTGTGTATAACAGCAAATTGAGACCTGCGCCATGTACCATGTAAAGCGGTCTTTTTGTTCCTGTAGACCGTATGGGCACGAGCGAACTCCATTTGACAGGTTCGTTCTTTTGATCGATGAAATGCGCCATATCCCTGATTGTACTGTGGTCGAATAAAATGGCCAGCGGCAATCTTATCCCCAGCTCTTTCTCTATTTTTATCATCAGGGTCACAGCAATCATCGAATGACCTCCAATCTCGAAGAAGTTTTCGTTGGTTCCAATGCGTTTCAGCTTGAGAATTTCAGTCCAAATGGCAGCGAGTTTCTTCTCTGTTTCAGTCTGTGGCTCACTATATTCTTTGACCGAATTTTGTTCTGCCTCAAATGGAGCAGGTAAGACTTTTCGGTCGATCTTACCATTGGGAGTCAGCGGAAACTGATCAATGAAGACAAAAGCTGAAGGAACCATGTAATCCGGCACTTTGGTCTTTAGATAAACCCGGAGTTCGGCAATATCCGTATTCTGATTCTCTTTTCTGACGATATAGGCAATAAGACGTTTGTCGCCTGGAGTATCTTCCCGGACCACCACCACATTGTCATTCATGGCAGGATACTGAGTCAGGGCAGATTCAATTTCGCCAAGTTCAATTCGGAATCCCCGGATCTTTACCTGCGAATCGACCCTGTTAAGGAACTCCAGTTTGCCGTTTTCTGTTTGCTGCACCAGGTCGCCGGTTCGGTACATCCGGGCGCCCGGCTTAGCGGCGAATGGATCGGGCAGAAATTTTTCTTTGGTCATCTCCGGCAGATTGAAATATCCTTTGGCCAAACCATCTCCTCCAATGAACAATTCGCCCGGATAACCCACTGGAACAGGCTGAAATTCTGAATTTAAAACGTAGATATAGGTATTGTCGATGGCTCTTCCAAGATTTACATATCCTGTTTTATCCTTTGCATCAACGACCACTTTTTCCACGGTCGACCAAACGGTGGTCTCGGTTGGACCATACATATTCCACAACTCACCACATTTGTCGATCAAATCGAAAGCCAGTTCTTTGGGTAAAGCCTCACCGCCGCAAAGGATCTTCAATTTTTTCAATCCTTTCCAATCGGAAGAATTCAACATTCGGAAAGTAACCGGAGTAGCCTGTATAATAGTGGGTTGGCACTCCTCAATTTTGCGGATAAGCAGTTCGGGGTTAATGGAGGTTTCCTGAGTGGCGATAACAATTTTGGCCCCAAACAGAATAGGGAGATACAATTCCAGGCCGGCAATGTCAAAGGAGATGGTGGTCAGGGCCAGCATCACATCCTCCGGCTTAATACCGGGCTGTTTGCTCATGGAGAGAATAAAATTGACCAAGGCCTGGTGCTGAATCTGAACACCCTTGGGTTTTCCTGTCGAGCCGGAGGTGTAAATCAGATAAGCCGCTGTCTGAGAAGTAACCACAAAATCTGTATTTTCAGCCGATTCATTGCAATAGGCATCATACTCTTCAATAAAAATATTCTTGGCAGCTGTCTCGGGCAGGTTTTCATGGAGCTTTTTCTCAGTGAGCATGACCACCGGATTTCCGTCCTCCAGAATCAACGCGAGGCGGTTCTTGGGATAAATAGGGTCAAGGGGAATATAGGTACAACCGGCTTTCATCACAGCGAGCAGGGCAACCAGCAGATCGGTGCTGCGATCCACGCAAATACCCACCAGTGATCCTTCCTTAGCACCTGAATGATGCATATACCGAGCCAGCTGGTTGGCTTTTGCATTCAGTTCGGTATAGGTAACCTGTTGATTTTCATCCTGAATGGCAATATAATTAGGCGATTTTACAACCTGCATCTCAAACAGTTGATGGATACACATAGCTCTGGGAAAATCAACATCCGTGGCATTCCATTCACCCAGGATCAGATTTTTCTCTTTTTGGGTGAGGATTGGAATTTTCCGAATATTTTGAGCTGGATCTATCATCAAGCTCTTAACCATCTCCTGAAAATGGCCGGCCATTCGCTCAATTCTCTCCCTTTTAAACAGATTTGTGTTGAATTCTAGAACACAATTCAATGATTTTTTCGTTTCATAAACGTGCAAGGATAGGTCGAATTGTGAAACATGACGCCTTCGGTCTACAATTTCCATTTTAGCATCAGATAGCGCAATTTCTTCATCGAACATATTCAGCAAATTGAACATGACCTGAAAAAGAGGGGAGAAGTTTGAATGCCTCGACAATTTTAGCTCTTCAACAATTCTGTCAAGCGGAAGTTCCTGATTATCATAAGCCTGAAAGAATTTAGTCTTGCATTGTTCCATCATCTCCGAAAAGGACATGTTCTCTTTTGGAGAAATACGTAGCGGGAAATTGTTAATAATCATCCCATTCAGCGATTCAAGTTCCTTGTGGATCCTTCCGGCGATAGGAATCCCAATAACAAATTCCTCTTGCGAAGCATATCTGGTAATCAGAGAATTGAATATGCTGAGTAACGTTACAAACAAGGAAGCATTATTTTGTTTACTGAATTGTTGCAGTTTCTCCGTGAGATTTACATCCAAAAGAAAACTCACTTCATCCCCATCATAAGTCTGATTCTTAGGTCGCTGAAAATCCATCGGCAACTGGAGAAGTTCAGGTGCTCCTTTTAATTCTTTTACCCAATAATCCAATTGCTTATTACATTCGAGCCCTTGTAACCACTCATTCTGCCAGTTGGAATAATCGGTATAAGTGATTGGTAATTCTGTAAGATCAATAGGCTTTTTCTCCTTCAGGGCGGTATATATTAAACCGAGCTCATCCACGAAGACTTTTAGTGACCAACCATCGGTAATTATGTGATGGAAATTCATCAGCAAGGTGTATTGGGAGGACGAAATCTTTAAAAGTTTACAGATAAACAAGGGGCCGGTTTCCAAATTGAACGTATGAACATCATTTTGATGTGAAAACTTTTCAATTTCAATGATTTTTTCTGTTTCATCAAGATCATCGAGATGGATCACTTCCAGCTTAAAATCAAAATTACAGAGAACTTTCTGCGCTGGAACACCATTTGATGTAATTATAATTGTTCTAAGTGTAGCATGCCTTTTAATCAGTTCGACAAAGCTTTTCTCAAAAATGGCCTCATCGATTTCACCACTGATTATATAATTTAATGGTAAGGTATAGGCGAGATTTCCAGGCTCAAAGTTTTCAACAAACCAAAGTCGTTTTTGTCCGGATGATAAAACAAAAGTATCTGAAGAGGATTCCAAGTGGCACATTTTATGTGCAGAACCAGAATTTTGCTTCAGCTCACTTTTTGATCCATTCGCAAAATCAATTTCAGTAGTAATTTCTGCAATTGTCTGTTTTTCAAATAGTATTCTTAATGGCAGATGAATATTAAAGCATTTATTAATTCTCGAAATCAATAAGGTCGCAAATAGTGAATTTCCACCTAGTTCAAAAAAATTGTCTTCAATTCCAATTTTTGTAACATTAAGTATCTCGCTCCATATTTGTGCGAGTTCTTTTTCAATTTTAGTTTGAGGAGCAGCATAATGTTGCGCATTTTGATTGATACTGCCATTTGGATTTGGTAATGCTTTACGATCTATTTTGCCGGTTTGCGTCAAAGGGAAACTATCTACAAAAATAAATGCAGATGGTATCATGTAATCCGGTAGTTTAGATTTCAAAAATTGACGAAGATCGGCTTGATCAGTTACTGCATTCTCTGTCAATATGATGAAGGCGAATAGTTTCTTTTCGTTTCTGCTATCTTCCCTGACAACAACCACATTGCTTTTTATAGAATCATTTAGAGATAATGCCGATTCAATTTCACCTAGTTCAATTCTGAATCCTCTAATTTTGACTTGGTCATCAATCCTGTTCAGAAAAAGTACATCCCCATTGTCCAAATACCTGACAAGATCTCCGGTTTTATAAATTCTGAAGTCTGATTGATTTATAAATGGATTCTTGATGAATCGATCTTTCGTCAATTCTGGCAAATTTAGATACCCGGGTGATAAACCAACACCTCCTATATATAGTTCACCGGATACTCCAATCGGCACCGGCACAAGTTCTTTATTTGTGACATAAAGCAATGTATTGTCTATAGGACGACCCAATGGTACATATCCCTCCCCAATGGCATCTCCATGAGACAATTTTTTAACCACAGAGTAGATGGTTGTTTCGGTAGGTGCATATACATTCCAAACTTCCTGGCAACGCGGAAGTAAATCCCTGACAAGCTCTTTCGAAAGGGCTTCTCCACCACAAACTAATCGTAACTTGGAATTACCTTGCCAACCATTAATAACCAGCATTTTATAGGTAACAGGGGTAGCTTCAAAAATGCTAGGTCTAATCTGCTCAAATTTCTCTATCAGCAACTCCATGTCAGATACCGTTGGCTGAGAGGCAATTACAATTCTTGCACCTTTCAATAATGGACCATAAATATCCATCTCAGCTATATCAAATGTGATTGTGGTAACCGATAATAGGATATCTTCGGAGGTAATCCGAAGCGATTTATTCATCGAATTAACCAGATTAACCAATGAATTATGGTTAATTGGTACCCCTTTTGGTTTTCCGGTAGAACCGGAAGTATAAATTATGTATACTGGTTTTTCTGGATTACCAAGGTTTAAATTCTCAGAGCTTTCATCTTCAAAATTCGAAATCTCATCTATAAGAACTAGTTTGCCAGTACTTTGAGGCATTTGTTCGAACAATGAATTTTGGGTAATTGAAATTATTGGTTTTGCATCTGCCAGAATAATGGCTAACCTGTCTTTGGGATAAATTGGGTCTAACGGAAGATAGGTCGCCCCTGTTTTAGCAATAGCAAGTAATCCAACAATCATTTCAATACTTCGCTCGACAAAAATGGACACAATTTGATTTTCTGCTGCACCATTTTTTACAAGGTAATTGGCTAATTGGTTTGCACGATTATTTAATTCTTGGTAACTTACCTCTTCGTTTTCAAAAACTAGCGCGATAGAATCAGGTGTTTTGACAACTTGTTCTTCAAACAGCTGATGGATACATTTATCGTTTTGATATTCAGCCGCTGTTGTATTCCAATCTAATAACATCAATTTCTTTTCTGAGTTAGTAAGAATCGGAATTTTATTAATTTTCTCCTCCGGGTTTTTCAGGATATTTGTAAGTAACTCCAAAAAATGACCTGACATCCTTTCAATCCGCTCCCGTTTAAATAAATTTGTGTTGTATTCAAATACGCAATTCAAATATTTTTTCGATTCATAGACATGTAAGGTGAGATCAAATTGTGCTATTGATCTTCTTTTGTCCACAATTTCCATTTTTGAGCCATGGAGTGAAATTTCCTTATCAAACATACTCAAGAAATTGAAGGCAACTTGTATGAGTGGGGTTATGTTCGCATGTCTCGTAATCTTTTGTATTTCAACTATTTGCTCAATCGGAAATTCTTGATTTTCATAAGCTTGAAAGAATTTTTTCTTGGTAAATTCGAGCATATCCCGAAAGGACATGCCTTCATTTGTTGTAATCCTCAGCGGTAAATTGTTAAGTAGAATTCCCGTTAGTTTTTCTAACTCTTCGTGTCTTCGATTGGCAACTTGTATACCAATTAGAAAATCTTCTTCGTTGCTGTACCTTGCAATCAGCGTATTGAAAATAGCCAAAAGTGATACAAAAACAGATACGTCATTTTTTAAACTGAAATAATGTAATTGATCAATTATATTCTTGTCAATTAACAAATTAACTTCGTCGCCATCGGAAGTTTTCTGACGTGGCCGTATAAAGTCTGTTGGAAGTTGCAGCAAGTCGGGCACTCCTTTTAATTCGTTAATCCAGAATTCACGCTGCTGTTGAGACTCTTCACCAATTAGCCAATCATTTTCCCAAATTGAATAATCTGTATAGGATATTGGTAAAAGTGGTAGACCTAAAGGCTTTTGATCAAGTAAGGCGGTATATACATTTCCTAACTCTTCAAGGAAAACATTGATAGACCAGCCATCAGAGATTACATGATGGAAATTAAATAAAAGAGTCCACTCCGTTGTAGATAATTTCAATAATTTGAAAATGTACAAGGGTCCTTTCTCCAGATTAAATTGATGTAACTCGTTT
>JBBQJE010000194.1:0-6618 GCA_038325635.1 Bacteroidales bacterium | reverse complement strand
GGTTTTGTTAGGTCGTCAATGGGGAGACGAAGGTAAAGGAAAAGTTGTAGATGTGCTGACTCCGAGGTACGATGTAATTACTCGTTTTCAAGGCGGGCCGAATGCCGGCCACACACTCGAATTCAACAATATCAAGCATGTTCTTCATACGATCCCGTCCGGAATTTTCCGTGGAGACAAGATAAATATTATCGGTAACGGCGTTGTTATCGATCCTTCTATATTCAAAAAGGAGATAAAATCATTGATGGATTTAGGGTTCGACCTCACCAAAAATTTATACATCTCAAAGAAAGCTCACTTAATCCTGCCAACTCACAGATTGTTGGATGCAGCCTCTGAAGCTGCAAAGGGTGAATCAAAAATTGGATCCACCTTAAAAGGCATTGGACCCACTTACCGGGATAAAATTGGCAGAGAAGGATTACGCATTGGTGATATTCTTCATAATTTTAAAGAAAAATACAAGCAACGTGTTGATCAACATATAAAATTGCTTACAAAATTTTACCACTTCGATTACGCTCAAGCCTTGCAGGATTATGAAAAAGAGTGGTTCGAAGGTATAGAAGTGATCAAACAATTTCAATTGATCGACAGCGAACATTTCATTAACGACCAACTCTTAGCAGGAAAGTCCATAATAGCGGAAGGTGCACAAGGCACGATGCTTGATATAGACTTCGGCTCCTACCCTTTCGTCACCTCCTCTAATACAATAGCCGCCGGCGCCTGTACCGGATTAGGAATTGCCCCCAACAAGATCGGTAAGGTATACGGCATTTTCAAAGCCTACTGCACACGGGTTGGAAGCGGTCCGTTCCCAACGGAATTACTGGATGAAACAGGAGAAGCATTACGCAAAATTGGTAATGAATACGGCTCTACAACAGGAAGACCCCGCCGCTGCGGATGGCTCGACTTGGTTGCTCTGCGCTATGCTATCATGATCAATGGAGTAACAGACTTGATCATGATGAAAGCCGATGTGATGGATACATTCGACACAATCGAAGTTTGCACATCCTATTCTATTTCAGGGGTTTCTACAAAGAATTTTCCTAACGAGATTGATATTGACGTTATCCCTGAATACCAATCGCTAAAAGGATGGAAAACGGACCTGACCGAAGTTGATTCTACCTCCAAATTTCCTGAAGCACTTAACAGTTATATTAAGTTCATTGAAGATTATCTAAACGTTCCAATTACCATCGTTTCTGTTGGTCCAAATAGGTCTCAAACAATCGAAAGATAAGATGAATACCCAACCTGTTCACATAAACGGCTTATATACAGATTTTTATGAGCTATCAATGGCACAGGGATATTTCTACGCCGGCAAACAGGGAGAGAAAGCAGTATTCGATTATTTTTTTAGAACCAATCCTTTCAAAGGCGGCTTCCTGGTATTTGCCGGATTAGCGGATTTTTTGGAACAACTGAAATCCTTCACGTACGACCATGAAGCTTTAGCGTATCTTAGAACGCAAGGGATGAAACCTGAATTTCTGGATTACTTAAGCCACTTTAGTTTTAAAGGAACGATTCTATCCGTTAAAGAGGGCGAACTGGTATTCCCAAACGAACCGATTGTCCGAGTCGAGGCAGATCTCATCGAAGCTCAGCTGATTGAGACATTACTCCTGAACCTGCTAAATTTCCAATCCCTCATTGCAACCAAGGCTTTTCGAGTTAAACTCGCCGCAAATGGAAAAGCATTTTCTGATTTTGGTTTGCGCAGAGCTCATGGATATGGCGGATTGCAGGCAAGCAGAGCTGCCATTATAGGAGGTGCTTCCTCAACTTCGAACGTTCAAGCTGGATTTGTTTACGATTTACCGATATCCGGAACGATGGCACACAGCTGGATTCAAAGTTTTGAAGACGAACTTACCGCTTTTCGAACCTATTCGGAGATTAATCCAAAGAAATCCATCCTATTGGTCGACACGTATGACACACTCCGGAGTGGAGTGCCCAATGCCATACTGATAGCCAAGGAGATGGAAGAACAAGGTGAACGTTTAGTGGGCATCCGTCTCGATAGCGGTGATTTGGCTTATCTCAGCAAAAAAGCACGTAAAATGCTCGATAAAGAAGGACTTCAGTATGTACAAATACTTGCGTCCAATCAGTTAAATGAGCATGTAATCAAGAGTCTCGAAGACCAGGGAGCCCCCATCGACGGATTTGGTATAGGCACCGAATTGGTCACAGGCAAACCGGATGCTTCGCTTGGCGGTGTGTATAAACTATGCGAAATAGCCGGGAAACCGAGCATGAAAATTTCAGAAAATATCGAAAAAATCACCCTTCCGGGGAAAAAAATGGTCTGGCGATTCTTTGATGAAGAAGGAAATATCTACCGAGATGGAATTTTACTGGACGAAGAAATACCCGGTAAATGCGAATGGCTCTATCATCCAACTCAATCCGATAAAAAAACGCAGGTTTGTCAGCTAAAAAGAGAGCAACTACTTCAACCAGTCTTTGAAAATGGTACTCTGCTTCATGCAATGCCGTCCCCTTTAGAATGCCATCAATATTTGGAACAACGCGCAAAGCAACTTCCGGAAGAGCACAAGAGATTCATCATGCCGCATATCTACAAAGTTGGTATCTCAGAGAAACTGCTAAATATGCGCAATGATTTGGTAAGCGAATACAAGAAATAAGTGAATCCGGATCCGATGCCATGTTCCATTCCAACACATTCCTGCACCAATTACGAGCTCCGGCAATAATCATCGTCTTGGTCTGCTGGCTTTACTTTTTTGATACACTCTCACATAATCTATTACCATCGATCTGGGAAAAATGGAATCATCAATTCCTTTGGAACCACCCCAATTCCCGCCAACAGCAACATTTAGCAACAGGTGAAATTTCTGGTCAAATGGCCATTCCTTAAAACCTGTCCCTTCATTTTTAAAAGTAAAATAAAGTTGATCATCCACGAATACCCGATATTCAGATTCATCCCATTCGAGTGCATAAACATGAAAATTAATGTAACAATCCTGAATAGTAAGCTTACTGTTTTTCTGAGTTTTCTGAACGTGGTTATACGATCTAGTGTGAGCTGAAGCAACAATTACAAAAGGATCATACCCAACATTTTCCATGATATCGATCTCGCCAGAGGCAGGCCAGCCACCGTAATATCCGTCAGTAGAAAGCATCCAGATAGCTGGCCATATACCTCTTCCATCTGGCAACTTTGCCTTTGTCTCTATTCTTCCGTACAACCAATCACCTTTGGATTTTGTTATCAAGCGAGCCGAGGTATATTTTTTACCCTGAAAATCTTCTTTGATGGCAGTAATCGTTAGGAAGCCACCTTTGACTTGAGCATTCTCAATCCGTTCTTTGGTATAGACCTGTGCTTCGTTATTTCCCCATCCATAAGCGTTTCCTCTTAAATCATAACTCCACTTGGTGGAATCCGGAAGACCGGAATAATCAAATTCATCATTCCAAACTAAGGAATAATCCTTTTTGAGTTGATCTGCAGGGGAGCTCTTATCGGCAGATTGCGCATATCCATTTTGGAATAGTACGAATACCATCAGGCTCAATAAGTAAGATAATGTCTTCATAATACTAATTTATATCTAAAAAAATCCCGGCTTTGCATACCACAAAACCGGGATTCCTTTGAAATTTGAAATATTCCTATTTTAGCGGAGCATTTTTCAATGTCTCAACCAAAAAATCCCAGAATTTTTGAACAGTAGGAATGTTAACTTTTTCATCGGGAGAATGCGGGAAACGCATAGTAGGGCCAAAAGATATCATATCCCAATGAGGATAATTAGCACCTAAGATACCACATTCCAATCCGGCATGTATCGCTTTAATCTCAGGAATCACTCCAAATTTATTCTCATAGATCTTGCTCATCTGTTTAAGAATATCAGAATCCATGTTAGGTTTCCATCCTGGATAGGCTCCATCAAATCGAACCATTCCTCCGGCTAAGGAGAACACACTTTCAACCTGCTCACAAAGATCGTCTTTCGCTGAGTCTACCGAGCTGCGCAACAAACACTTCACGGAGATAACACCATTTTCCGATTTCACGGTAGCCAGGTTTGTAGATGTTTCTACTAATCCGGGCATACTGTCACTTATGCGCATAGCCCCATTTGGACAACCATAAACAGAATCAATTAAATCATCCTGTACCCGCTCATCGATCAATGATTTGGGTTTTGCCGCCTCTTCTGCCTTAAAGCTCAAATTTGGTTCAGCACCGCTTAACTCAGCCTTGTAAATGGATTCATATTTTGATACAGCCGTTAAAAATTCAGGTACAGACTCCGTTGGAACGACAACAACAGCATAAGCTTCACGGGGAATAGCATTTCGCATACCGCCTCCGCTGATTTCGGCCAAACGAACATCCATCTCACGAGTAGCAAACTTCAGGAAACGAACCAACAATTTATTCGCATTTCCACGGCCAAGATTGATATCCAAACCAGAATGACCACCTTTCAATCCTTTGATTGTCAATTTGTAAGAAGCGTATCCTTTGGGTACGATCATCTCATCATATTCAAATTCGATCGTAGCATTTACGCCACCTGCACAACCGACATACAGTTCACCTTCATCCTCCGAATCCATGTTGAGCAGGATATCGCCCTGAAGCCAGCCACCCTGCAACCCGAATGCACCGGTCATGCCAGTCTCTTCATCGCAGGTAAAAAGTGCCTCAACAGGACCATGAACCAAATTTTTTGCTGCCAAAACGGCCATAGCTGCTGCAACACCCATCCCATTATCCGCACCAAGGGTCGTTCCGCGAGCCTTAACCCATTCTCCGTCAATCCAGGCATCGATAGGATCATTTTCAAAATCATGTTTCGTGTCACTATTTTTCTGAGGTACCATGTCAAGATGCCCCTGCATCACAATACCCTTGCGATTCTCCATTCCGGGGGTGGCCGGCTTACGGATCATGACGTTCCCAACAGCATCCGTTTCGGTAACCAATCCAAGTGATTTTCCGAATTTCACCATAAATTCCTGGATTTTCTCCTCGTGTTTGGATGGACGCGGAACCTGAGTAAGCGCATAAAAATTTTCCCAGAGGGATTTTGGTTCGAGGTTGATTATTTCTTTGCTCATGTTTTGTTTGTTAATTAAATAATTTCATTTGATATAGAAGTGACTAAAGTGAACTATAGCCACTTTAAGTTCACTCTTGCCTAATATTCGGTAATTCAAGTCCATACCCCTTCTTCTTGTCTTCTGCTTTCAAAAGTAATGCAAAGATAAGGGCAAGAACCCCAAATCCGGTGAAGATCATCATAGGTAAGGTATAATTGTAGGTATTAACGGTCAATCCGTCTCTTACCACCTGGCCTGTGATACAATATTTTTCGAGCACCCAGCCAATCAAGGCAGGAACACCCATTAATCCCCAATTTTGCACCCAGAAAATAAGCGCATAGGCTGTTCCTAATTGATTTTCAGGGATAATTTTTGGTACCGAAGGCCACATAGCGGATGGCACCAAAGAAAAGCCAACGCCCAGAATCAAAATCAGGACAATGGAGAACATCCAATTATTCAGGAAAGGGATGGAGAAAAGAGCGTGAACGATGATCAGCAAAATAGATCCTATGATCATAATGGTAGCACCTTTTCCTTTACGGTCGTATAAACTACCGAAGAAAGGAGTCAACAAAATGGTTCCGAACGGTAGCATTGCAGGAATGGATCCGGCCAGCGACTCGTCGACACCAAATTTATTAACCATTAAATCCGATGCATATTTTAGGAAAGGAAATACTGCAGAATAGAAGAGTACGCAAAGAATCGCAATATACCACCACCCTTTGTTGGTAATAATATTAAAAATATCCATGATTTTGAAAGCCTCTTCATCACTGGCAGGCGCGTCGGACATATTATCTTCCTCATCCAATTTCTTATCCATAAAACAATATATTATATAGGATATTAAACCGATGCAAAGCATAATAAAGCAAACCAGAATTGGTCTGGATACGTTAACTGTACCGAAAGCACGTGCAATCGGAACCGAGGTTGACAATGCCAATGCAGTACCTAACCGGGCAGTAGCCATTTCTAGGCCCATGGCGAGCGCCAATTCCTTCCCTTTGAACCACTTGACAATAATCTTAGAAACAGTGATTCCCGCTACTTCAATTCCGACCGCAAATATTCCAAAGCCAAGTGCTGCCATAAAGACCTGAGCCTTCACATCAAACCACAGGATATGCCACATTTGTCCATCGAGGGTTGTGGTCGATACGGCCCAGTATTTTAGCGCTGTTCCAAAAACCATAACGATTGCTGCCATTAGTCCGGTGAAACGAACGCCCATTTTATCCAGAATAATACCACCAATAATCAGCATCAGCAAGAAGACGTTAAACCAACCGTAGGCGCTGTTGAAAAATCCAAAATCAGAACTATCCCAGCCTAATTTTCCTTCTAATAAACCCTTCAAAGGAGCAATAACGTCAGTAAGATAATATCCTGTCAACATGGTAAAAGCAACAACTCCTAATGCTACCCATCGTGCAGTTTTGGAATCTCTTAGAGACTTCCGAATCATTTCCGTCATAAAAAAGTATT
>JBBQJE010000193.1:0-6639 GCA_038325635.1 Bacteroidales bacterium | reverse complement strand
AAAAAGCACTTCGAATCAGGTATCTCTTTGGATGCGAACGATCCTCTTAATTATATAGGATTGGCCAGGGTCGCATCCCTTTTAGGCGATCAGAATACCGCCGAACAGATGAGACTTAAAGCAAAAAGCTTTTTGCCACCTTACAAGAAAGTATCAAAAATTAAAAATCCTGCGGAATATGCCTACACACTTGCGAAACTAGCCGAATCTTACATCGTATTTGATCATGTGGATACCACCAAAGCAATGCCTGAAATCAGGGAGGCATTAAGCATAGACCAAAATAATGCCGAGATTTTTATCATTACAGGTGATATTTATTTGCTGGTAAATGATGCATCTCAGGCAATTAAGAACTACAACAAGGCTCAATATATTGATGCAAAATCACCAGCTGCCAACATGAAAATTGGCAACATCTATTTCAAAGCCAGAAATTTGATGGCAGCTATCCCCTATTTCGAACAAGCCATAGCAATAAATACAAATTATGCGCCCGCCTACCGGGAGATGGGACAGCTCTATTCCATGGCAGGTCGTTTCAAGGAATCGAAGGAATATTTTGAATCCTATTTGAGACTTACAAATAAAAATGTCCCGGCACAAATTCGTTATGTGAATGCCCTTTTTTACGCCAAAAACTATGACGAAGTAATCAAGAATGTGGAAGACATTTTTAAAGTGGATAAATCAAGAACTTATCTAAACCGGATTGCCGGATATTCCTCCTACGAACAAGGAAATTATCAGCAGGCAGCAAAATACATGGATCAGTTGTTTGCTGATCTTCCGTTAGACCGGATTATTAAGAAAGATTATGTTTATTATGCTAGAATTCTTACTAAGAAAAATAAAAATCTGCCTGCGATGCTGGCCGAACTTGACAATGCCACGGAAATTTTGACTCAAACAAAAGAAAAAAACGAATCGCTGAAAGGTGCGGCAAAAGATAAGGCGATAGTAGAAGAAGACTCGCTTTTGGCTAATGTTCAAGATATTGAAAAGAAAATAAACGCTTGCGATTCTGAATTATTGAAAGCATATAATGCGTATGAAAAGGCAATTACTTTCGGAGAAGAAGATGTTAACCTCCTGGAAGAAAAGGCAAAGGTATATTATTCAAACAGACATTATTCGAAGGCTGCTGATACTTGGAAAAGACTAATTGTCAAGGGAATGGATACCGATAATAATTACCTCCAAATCGGTAAATCCTATTATCAGGCGAAAGAATATGATAAAGCAGAGGAAGTCTTTAATCAGATGATTGCAAAATATCCGGATAAAATTCAAGGATATATGTGGGCTGCCAACAATGCTTCCGCCAAGGATCCTGAGTCCGAGCTTGGAATAGCAAGGCAAAAATTTTCAGCGCTTTTAGTTATGGCCAGTTCAGACTCCGTTAAACACATGAAACAACTTTACAATGCGCTGCGATTTCTTGGTTACGATGAACTTCAAAAGGGGAATTACAGTGCCGCTAGGGCATACTACCTGCGAATGTCAAACCTCGATAATAAAAACAGTGATATGTTAATACAGTCGTACAGCTCATTGGCCACAACCTATATGAAAACAGCCGAATACCCCAAGGCGGTTGAATACTACAACAAGGTTTTAGCTTTAGATCCGGGGAACAAAGCTGCAAAATCTACGATCAGGTACATAACAGCTATGCAAACCAATCCGAAGCAGAAAGTTAATCCAAATCAAATTACGGGTCTGATTCAGGACAATTCAGGACAACCAATAATGGGTGCTGACGTTCGTGTTAAAGATACTGCAGCTGAAGCCTGGACGGATGCGAAAGGGTTATATAAATTTACGATGCCTGAGGAGGCGACTATATTAATTATCAGTGCAAAAGGGTTCAAAAAGGTTGAAGTTCCAATAACTAAAAAGCGAATTTACAACGTCACATTAGTAAAGACAAATTAATGTACAACCTAAATTATGGAGTAATAGGCAATTGCCGTAGTGCTGCATTAGTGTCAGAAAAAGGAAGCATAGATTGGAGTTGCTTGCCGGATTTTGATTCACCTTCAGTATTCGCCAAAATATTAGATAAAGATAACGGAGGATACTTTGGATTTGATGTAGATGAAAGTTATCATATTACTCAAAAATATTTTTATCGCACGAATGTATTACTCACACAATTTAAATCTGAATCAGGTTCTTTCGAGGTAATCGATTTTATGCCAAGATATAAGACTAATGAAAATAGTTATTTTGCACCTGCTGAGATTTATCGATACATAAGGCTAACATCCGGAGAACCCGAATTAGGGATCAATTATTTTCCCATGCTCAATTATGCCAGAGATGAGGTAGCTCACGCAATTCAGGACAATCATATAATTACTTATTCAACAGCAAATCCAGCTAATTGCTTATACCTCTACTCAAGTTTTAATCTTAAAGATATTATAGAACGTAGGGTCATTAAGCTCTTATCAAATCAATTTTTGTTATTGTCTTACAATCAGAAATTAATAAACATCGATTTAGACAGAGTATATCTTGAATATCAACGAACTAAAGTTTATTGGTTAAACTGGACAAATCGTTCAAAAAAGCACACTGAGTACTCAGGTGAAATCATAAGGAGCTTGTTAGTGCTTAAGATAATGACTTATGAGCCCACTGGAGCCATATTAGCCGCTTTAACAACCAGTATTCCGGAAACTATTGGCGAGGTCCGGAATTGGGACTATCGTTTCTGTTGGCTGCGTGATGCGTCTATGTCGATTGACACATTACTTCGCATGGGTCATTACGTTTCATCTCAACGCTTTCTTGTCTACATAAAAGGTATTCTTAAATCGAAACAAGATTCATTTCAAATAATGTATGGGATCAGAGGCGAACGCGAGCTTCAGGAAACAGATCTTCCCCATTTGTCTGGTTTTGAAAACTCAAAACCGGTAAGAATTGGGAATGATGCATTTCATCAAAGGCAGAATGATGTTTTTGGATATCTGTTAAATGTTATCTATCAATATTATCAGTACTTTCCGGGAACACTGGACGAAATTGAAGATATATGGGAGATTGTGCGGAATATAGCCAATATGGTTACCATCAATTGGACCGAACCAGACAAAGGTATTTGGGAAATTCGAAATGAGGAAAAGCACTTTGTGTCATCAAAAGTGATGAGCTGGGTAGCTATGGACAGAGCCTCAAAAATTGCCATGTTGCTGAATAAGAACCAGCATTTTGAAACTTGGAATTCTATTGCAAACTCCATTAAAGAAGATGTCTTGAAAAACGGATGGAAGGAGGACTTGCAAACTTTTACGCAAACCTATTGTAATACCCAGCTCGATGCATCCTTATTACTAATGGCAGAGTACGGGTTTATTGATTATGATGATTTAAAATTTCAGAAAACAGTACTGGCTGTAAAGAATTCACTCTTAAATAACGGACTAATGTACCGCTATTTGAATGATGACGATTTTGGTAAGCCTTCATCATCGTTTACAATCTGCACTTTTTGGTTAATTCAAGCGTTATTTAAAATTGGTATGAAAGAGGAATCCAAAGAGATATTTGAAAACCTCCTATCGTGCACTAATCACGTTGGATTATTAAGTGAAGATATTGATTTTAAGACTAAAAGACTATTGGGAAATTTCCCTCAAGCTTATTCTCATCTCGCTTTAATAAATACCGCCACACTCTTTTCCGATGAAATTTTCATTTCAAGATTTATAAAACCGTAATGAAATACGGAAGAGAATTCCGAATAAGGTTAAACGAATTCAATAATGACAAGAGGGAAAAATTCTCAGTTTCGGATCCAATACATCTGGATTCAGCCACAACAAAAAGGGCAAACCAATAAATATTGGTGAACTAATATTAGAAATATGCACGATAAATTCAAGTTTAAACGTTTATTAATAGCTGCTTACCGTCTACCATTTAAATTTTCAAAACATAAAAACGGCATAAAAGCAGTTCAGAATTCGGGTGGCCTTGTTTCTGCAATACTATCTTTATCCGAAAATTTCAAGAAAAATAGCACCCAGAGCGTAAATGAAAAAATTGTTTGGGCAGGTGTTAATGAAAATCTTTCTGGATTGTACAGTCCCAATAAATTTGACAATGCATTTTTTGATATAGTTTCCATTGATATTCAACAGAAATTAAAAGATTCATTCTACGGAGGATTTTGTAACGACTTGATATGGCCATTATTTCACTATTTCCCTTCTTATAGCGTTTTTAATGACGAGTATTATCAAGCCTATGTTGAAGCCAATTCGAAATTTTGTGAAGAAATTTTAAAAATCACCAAACCAGGAGATTTTATTTGGATTCATGATTACCATTTAATGCTGGTTCCCAGCATGATTCGTGAAAAAATTCCAAATGCCACAATTGGATTTTTTTTACATATCCCCTTCCCATCTTTTGAAATCTTACGGTTAATGCCTCATAAATGGCGCGAATCCATCATACAAGGTCTTCTTGGTGCCGATTTAGTTGGATTTCATACTTATGATTATGCCCAAAACTTTCTAAAATCAGTAAAAAGATCAACAGATTACGAGTGCTCACAGAACTTAATCCATACTCCTGATAGAATTGTTAAAGCGGATGCCTTTCCTATTGGGATTGATTATGATAAATTTCATTCGGCATGCAGTCTTGAGAAAGTGCGATTAGAAAAGAATAAGATTAAAAAAAGTATCCTTAAGGATAAATTGATTTTTTCTGTCGATAGGTTGGATTATTCTAAAGGATTAATTTTACGGTTAAAAGGATACGAATCCTTTCTGGAGAAATACCCTAAATGGCATTTGAAGGTTGTATTTAACATGGTGATCGTACCTTCACGTGATAACATTGAAAAATATAAAGAACTCAAGAAGGAGATTGAGTCGATTGTTGGACGTATAAATGGCAAATACTGCTCCTTAGCTTGGAGAC
Source organism: Bacteroidales bacterium (assembly GCA_038325635.1). Taxonomy (GTDB): domain Bacteria; phylum Bacteroidota; class Bacteroidia; order Bacteroidales; family Prolixibacteraceae; genus CAINVV01. The sequence goes on along the minus strand of JBBQJE010000193.1, from coordinate 1,695 downwards.
CCGTCATTTATCAATATAAATCATTGACATTTAATGAGATGGTGGCTCTTTACGATTTGAGTGATGTTGGTCTTATCACACCTTTGCGGGATGGGATGAACCTAGTTGCCAAAGAATATGTTGCCTGTCAGGTTGAAAATAAGGGAGTTTTGATACTAAGTGAAATGACTGGTGCTGCATCAGAATTGAATGAAGCCTTGATAATTAATCCAACCGACCATGTTGAGATGGCGGATGCCATTTTCAAAGCACTAGAAATGGGATCAGAAGAGAAAAATTCTCGCTTAGTAAAGATGCAAAAGAGGGTTTCCAGTTATAATGTATTTACCTGGGCCAATGATTTCTTCAATCAAACATTTGTAACTAAAGATAAGCAGAATAAAATGTGCAGTCATACCATCAACGAATCTATCTCATTGGAGATTCAAACGAAATACCGGCTCAGCAGCCATAGGAAACTCTTTCTCGACTATGATGGTACACTAGTTAAGTTTACCAACAATCCGGAATTGGCAACGATTGGCAAGGAAACCTTGAAAATTATCGGGAAACTGTCAAGTGATCCTCGAAATCAAATTGTTATCATCAGTGGAAGGGATAAGCGTTTTCTCGAGAAGCAATTTGAAGGGGTCGATGTCACATTAGTTGCCGAGCATGGATTCTTCATAAAAATGAGTGGAGAAGATTGGGTTTCAACGATTAAACCGGAAAAACATTGGAAAGAAAGTGTAATGCCCATTTTACTAGAATATGTTAACCGATGTAGTGGAACATTTATCGAAGAAAAGGAAGGAAGCGTTGCCTGGCACTACAGGAACGCTGAATCAGATTTTGCCCATTTGCGACTTCATGAATTGAAGGACGACCTGTCAGAAATTATCCATCATAAAACAGGGTTTGAAATTCTTGAAGGGAATAAGGTTTTAGAGGTAAAGAGCGGAAAATATAACAAAGGAAAGGCTGCAAAAAAAATTCTTCATAACTCAGAATTTGATTTTATACTGGCCGCCGGAGATGACAAAACAGATGAATTGCTTTTCAAAGAGTTACCTGATTCAGCATATACAATTAAGGTTGGACATAGTCATTCTTTAGCAAGATACAATGTAAATGAACTTTCTGTCCTACTCAAATTATTGAAAATTCTGGCAGACTGAACAATATAAAATGCAGATCAAGTTTATCATGCAATTTTTAACCTCATGAAACGAACATGTTGCTTCCCAACACCCAAGAGAATGATAATAATTTCATCAACATGGAGTTCCATACTACCTTTTAAAAACAAATTATTATAGTATGAAAGCAGTACATTTAAATTTTATTTTAAAAAACGCTTGCATTTTTTAAAATAATGAATACTTTTGCAACACTTTTGAAGGAAGCCAAAACCTTAAATGCAACAAAAGTCATCGGGGTGTAGCGCAGTCCGGTAGCGCACCTGGTTTGGGACCAGGGGGTCCCAGGTTCGAATCCTGGTACCCCGACAGAAGTAAATAACAAACGCTGTAAATCAAGTATTTACAGCGTTTATTTATTAGTGGTAAAAAAACGGTAAAAATATTCAGGACATCCTCTATTTTATGGTCACAGAATGTTTCCGAGATGATTTGGTTTATTGAAGATCCTTTGCCCACACGTTCAGAATTACATAGGATTATAAATCAGATTCTCTTTAATGAACGGATTGGGATG
>JBBQJE010000192.1:0-6648 GCA_038325635.1 Bacteroidales bacterium | reverse complement strand
CATTCAAAGTTTTTTTGTTGAGGCAGGATAGGACCAGAAAGGAGTCGAGTTTTGTCTGGTGGTTAGGAGTAATAAAGCAGGCTCCTTCCGGGATATTCTCCATACCGCTGATCCGGATTTTAAAGAATAAGTTGAAGAAACCGCGGACGGATGATATGATGAATTTCAACAGGAAAGAGGATCTGGGTAATTCAACCGCCGCATCGTCTTTCAAATTTGCCGACCAAGACGAATTTTCTTCTTTGTGAAATAATTTATTGGAACCAATGTATTCGGCAATTTTAGCGATTGACGGGAACTTCAGCAATTGTTCTTCATCAATTTTGATTCCAAACGTTTGTTCAATCCAATCGATCATGCTCATTTTTCCCATCGAATCCATAGCGATATCAAAAACCAGATGGTCGTCCGGCGCGACATCCAAATCAACTTGCGACTCAATAAATGATTTTACGGCCTGATATTCGGCAGTTGGAGGGTCTTCAATTTTGTTTTTTTTGCTTTCAGTATCCTGAATCAATTCATCCAGTTTAAAACGTTGCAATTTCGATAGCTTAGTTCTGGGCAGGTCCGTTTTGATCAGCGTAAACTGCATGATTCGTTTGTAAGAGCTAAGCTCCGTATTAAAAGGAGAGATGACTACATCCCTAAAGTACTGCGTCAAATCGGTGATGCCATTATCGGTCAGAAATTTGTAATCCGGCACGATGGCAGCATGCAGCATATCTTTATACATAAACACACCGGCTTCTTTGATGGATTTTGAATAAAATTCCAATTTTTGCTCTATCTCTACCGGATTGATATTTTTCCCGTTCGGTAATACAATAATCTCCTTTTTCCTACCGGTGATGTACAAAAATCCCTCTTTATCGAACCGACCCAAATCGCCGGTGTACAGCCATCCATCTCGTAACACTTCTGCTGTTTCTTCCGGACGATTGTAATAACCTTTCATCACATTTGGTCCTTTGGCAACGATTTCTCCTTCTCTGATTTCGACCGTCATGCCGGGCAGTGCCTCCCCGGTTGAGCCGATTTTAACTCTTCCCGGTCGGGGAAAGGTGATCATTGGAGCGGCTTCCGTCATGCCAAATCCTTCCAGAATATCATACCCGATGGCATAGAAAAAGGTTCCTACTTCCTTGTTTAAGGCAGCACCGCCGGCAATCATGAAGATCAGGTGACCACCCAATCCGTCATGTATTTTCTTGAATAGGGTCTTGCCCAATTTTCGGCTTTTCGTCAGATAAACAAGCTTCAGAAGTGCCTTGGCAACGAAGCTTTTATTGATCTTGGTCATCAATCCACGGTAGATCAGTTCGTACAATCTCGGTACACCAATAAAGACGGTGACAGAATTGTCTGCCAGCGTTTTCATCAGATCTGACGATTGCATGGATGGGGATACGACCGTTGTTCCGCAGGAGTAAAAGGTCACCATTAGGGATCCTACCAACGGAAATATATGATGGAGTGGAAGCAGAACTAAAACCTGACTTTCTACATGAAATATTTTTGCATCAACAACTGCTTTTATGTTGGCCATAAGGTTGGTAAAAGAAAGCATTACACCTTTTGGACTGCCTGTAGTACCTGACGTATAAATAATTACAGCTGTGGTTTCGTTATCTTCCGGACCAATCCAAACGGTTGGATTTTGATCGTGAATTGGTGGATGATTTTCAAAAATGATCACTTCGGGCTGGTGTTTGCATTTAGCCTTTACTTTTGCTAGAGATTCATTCATCGACTCGCTGATGAATATTAATTCAGGAGTACAATCATCCAATATGTAGGCAACATCCTCGGCAGATGCCGTAAAATCGATGGGTATTGCGATACAATTATTCTGCAGCGAGGCATAAAATGCAAAGAACCATTCTACCCTGTTTTCTGCATAGATGGCTATCTTTGTATATCCCTTTGTATCAAACAATAATGCATATTGCTGGATGTGCTGCAAGAGCTGCGTATAGGTAAAATCGCCTTGGTTTGAAATGATTGCTTTTTTAGTAAGATTCTTTCGACAAATAATTGATTCAATCATAGTTAGTGGATTTTTGTAACAGAAAGATAACAAGGACGTATTAAATGAATCACCCTAAGTATTTATACTATTCCTGACAACGGCAATTAGCCGATTTTTGGAATATACAAAGTAATAAATTATTGGGTTGATTACCAAAAGCAACAAAGCGAACATTGATCTTAGGAAAATATTCACCTATTTTAATTTGTGAACTCAGAAGATTGATATTTTTTACTGTGGAACAAATTTTTTGCTTTAAAAATCAACACATTAAACAAGGATTTCTCATGGAAAACAGCGATGAAAAAACAATCTTTCCACCTTCTCAAGCAGTTGTGGATCAAGCAAACGTGAAGGAATACGACAAAATGTACCAATATTCGCTCGATCAGCCTGAAGCCTTTTGGGCAGAACAAGCCGATCAGCTATCCTGGTATAAGAAATGGGATAAAGTTCTCGACAAAAGCAATCCTCCCTTTTATAGTTGGTTTGAAGGCGGAAAAATAAATATAATTTTAAATGCCATTGACCGTCATCTTACCTCCGCAACCAGAAATAAGTTGGCAGTTATTTGGGAAGGTGAGCCCGGCGACTCCAAAACCTTTTCCTACCATGCGCTTAACCGCGAAGTTTGTCAGTTTGCTAATATTCTGAAAAGCATGGGTGTGAAAAAGGGTGATGTGGTCACCATTTATATGCCCCAGATTCCGGAACAGCTTTTTGCGATGCTTGCTTGTGCCAAAATTGGCGCGGCGCATAGTGTTGTTTACGGTGGGTTTAGTCATGAAGCCTTAGCCGATCGCATCAATGATGCCAATAGCAGGGTGGTGATTACTGCCGACGGCGGATACCGAAGGGGGAAAGTTGTGGAGATGAAAAGTGTGGTGAACAAGGCCATGGAGCTTTCTCCAACCATGGAAATTTGTATCACGGTGAAGCGTACAGGGGTGGACGTTTACATGGAAAATGACCGGGATTACTGGTACCACGACTTAAAAGCATTGCCAATTGCTTCGTACAAATGCGAAACAGAAGTGATGGATTCTTCGGATATGCTTTTTCTTTTGTATACTTCCGGCTCGACAGGTCGACCGAAGGCACTTGTTCATACGCATGGCGGATACAGCGTCTATACCTCAACGACCCACCGGATGGTATTCGATATTAAGCCGGAAGACCGATATTGGTGTGCTGCAGATCCGGGCTGGATTACAGGACATAGTTACATCGTTTATGGTCCGTTGATTAATGGTGCGACCATCATGTTGTACGAAGGCGCTCCAAACCATCCATATCCCGACAGATGGTGGAAAATGGTCGAAAAATATGGCATCAACATTCTTTATACCTCCCCAACTGCCATTCGGGGATTGATGCGCTTTGGAGATTCGTGGCCAAATCGTAACGATATCAGCTCTTTAAGATTGCTTGGTTCTGTTGGCGAACCCATCAATGCCGAAGCATGGAACTGGTTTTACAAAGTGGTTGGTCGTGGTAATTGTCCGATAATGGATACCTGGTGGCAAACCGAAACCGGAGGATTTGTCATCACTCCTCTTCCAATCACCACGTTGAAACCCGGATCCGCAACAAAACCATTCTTTGGCAACGATTTGGCAGTGGTTGACGATGCTGGCAATGAAGTTCCGGCTGGTGAAGAAGGAACGCTGGTCATCAAAACGCCGTGTCCGGGTATGGCAAAATCTGTTTACAATGATCCACAACGGTTTATTGAGACCTATTGGACGAAATTCGCAAAACAAGGTTGGTACCATACCGGCGACTCGGCAAAAAAAGATGAAGATGGCTATTACTGGATTATCGGACGAAATGATGACGTGATTAAAGTGAGTGGTTATCGTCTGGGTTCTGCCGAGATCGAAGGTGTGATGGCCCGTCATCCCGCCATTGCGGAATCTGCCGCCATTGCCTTGCCGCATCATTTGAAAGGGAACGCGATTCATATCTCAGCCGTCCTTCGAAGCAATTTTCAGCCAAGTAAAGAACTGGAACATGCGATGATGATACACATGGAAGAGCACCTCGGAAAAATTGCAAGACCAGAAGCAATTAATTTTGTGGATGCTTTGCCAAAAACAAGAAGTGGTAAAATCATGCGGCGGTTGTTGAAATCCAGGGCCATGGGACTTCCGGATGGTGACCTTAGTACAATGGAGGAATAAAAATAGTTTGAAATAGAATTGAAATACCATTTTTATTTGGTTCATTTTATTCCTATTTTTAGTTCAACATAATAATAGTAACTATGACCAGGAGAATCATTGGAATTCACGAAAAGCTTCCAATACTGGAAAGCTTGCCGTTAAGTTTTCAGCATTTGACCGCCATGTTTGGGGCGACTATCCTTGTTCCAATCCTGTTGGGAATTGATCCGGCCATCGCCTTGCTGATGAATGGAATTGGTACCCTAATCTATTCATGGGTCACAAAAGGGGGAATTCCTGCTTACCTCGGTTCAAGCTTCGCTTTTATAGCCCCAACATTGCTCATATTAGGTACAACCGGAAATTTTAGTAACGCTCAGGGTGGGTTTATCTTCTTTGGGTTCTTCTTTATTGTCATCTCTTATGTTGTAAAACAGTGGGGAATTAAGTGGATTGATATCATTATGCCTCCGGCCGTGATGGGAGCGGTTGTGGCTATCATCGGACTGGAATTAGCACCAGTAGCAGCTCAACAATCAGGACTTGCTCCTTGGCCTACCTCAGTTGGACAAGTTGTTCAGGCTTTTCATCCGGATTACAATGTGCTCATTGTGTCGATGTTTACTTTGTTTGTTGGTATTGGTGGAAGTGTTCTTTTTAAAGGATTTATGCAGGTGATACCAATCCTGATTGCCGTTGTTGCAGGTTATATTCTAGCATTTTTTATGGGAATGGTTGACACGGCTTCGATCAGCAATGCTGCTTGGTTTGCCATTCCTAAATTTCATACTCCAATCTTCAACCTTAGTGCAATTATTGTCATTGCTCCGGCTTGTATCGTTGTTTTGGCTGAGCATATCAGTCACCTGATAGTAACCGGCAAAATTACCGGCGAGGATTTAATGAAAAAGCCCGGACTGCACCGTTCGTTACTTGGTGATGGATTAAGTAATGTCTTATCCGGATTTACCGGATCCCCCCCAAATACAACTTATGGCGAGAATATTGGCGTTATGGCTATCACAAAGGTTTATTCTGTTTGGGTAATACGCGGTGCAGCTATCATGGCAATTGCTTTTTCCGTTATAGGAAAAGTTTCTGCTGCTATTTCAACGATTCCTACGCCTGTTATGGGTGGTATTACGATGTTGCTTTTTGGCGTTATTGCGGTTCAGGGTTTTAGAATGTTTGTGGAACAAAAAGTCGACTTTAGCAAAAATAGGAACATGGTTCTTGGTGCCATCACTTTTGTCATTGGCGTTGGAGGTGCAGCAATAAATATTGGATCTGTTCAACTAAAAGGGATGGCTTTTGCAGCCATGGTTGGGATCTGTTTGTCCTTGCTATTCTACCTGTTGGATAAGATGGGAATTATGAATAAGGATGCCTGAAAAAGATGTTAGCCGATCATAGTTCGCTTTTAGCTTTATGCTAAATGTTTTTTTTGCATAGTATTGCTAACTTTGGCTGCCTCACTTGAGACGGCCAAAGTTTTTTTGACCTAATTTTTGTACCTTCAAAAAAATCTTCAGAAATGATAAACGATCAGCAAAAATTGGTTAATAAGTGCATTGAGTTCGTCAAAGAGGAGCTTTCGGATGGCGAAAAGGGCCACGATTGGTGGCATATCGAACGCGTTTGGAATACGGCCAAACTCATTGCCATATCGGAACCTGTAGATCAGCTGGTGGTAGAACTTGGTGCTTTGCTTCACGATATTGCCGATTCAAAGTTTCACGGTGGCGATGAGGAGGTTGGGCCCGTGAAGGCAGCAAATTTTTTAAATTCATTGGATGTCGACCCGGAGGTTGTTGAGCACGTGGTTCAGATTATTCGTCATATTTCTTTCAAAGGAGGTAATCATCTACGGGGATTTTCATCAATCGAATTGGACGTTGTTCAGGATGCCGATCGCCTTGATGCGATTGGTGCCATTGGAATTGCCCGGGCATTTCATTACGGAGGATTCAAAAATCGACTTCTCTACCATCCGGAAATCAAGCCGAATCTGACGATGTCAAAAGAGGAATACAAAAAGAGCGATGCGCCAACAATCAATCATTTTTACGAAAAACTGTTATTGTTGAAGGATCGTATGAATACCCCTACCGGGAAAGCACTGGCAATCAGAAGACATGCATTTATGGAACAATTTTTGGAGGAGTTCAAGTCTGAATGGAACGAGGAATGTAAATAATTTTGGATTTTCGATTTTGGATTTTGGAATGACGCACTATTGGTGATTTCTGAGGAATTGATGATTTTTTAAATGGAAAAGCGAATGCATGAATTGGCCTTCGTAATCGAAAATCGAAAATTGTTTGAATGTGCCCGATTCGTAATCGAAAATCGAAAATTGTTTGTAAAATTTAAAGATTGAAATTGTAAAATATGAGTGTACTTAAAAGGAGTTCCTTTTCGTTCTTCAGAGGGATTTCTAAGTTCTTCCAC
>JBBQJE010000191.1:0-6649 GCA_038325635.1 Bacteroidales bacterium | reverse complement strand
GAAGAAAATGTGGGGAAATTTGGTAATTTTATCATGATCGTTTCGATAATTACATTGTTGTTGGCATTGTTGTTGGTCAGGTACCTGTAGAAGGTGGCGGAATCAATTTAACAAATTTTGGAAAGGAAAATCCCTTTTATTTTAGTTTTGCTCAATATCTGTTTGATAATTGTTGTGAGCAATGCTTTCATATATTATTGAATAATGAGAGTTTTTACGGGTATAAACTCGCTTATTTTGTTTATATTTGGTACGGATATATTCTCGCAAATGATTGATTTGATAGAAAATACGATGGATGGCTTTCCAGAAGGCTTTGTGTTTACTTCTTCCGACTTTCCGGTGGAACTACGCAGACTAAAAGCTGCCAACAAAGCAATAAATACGCTGGTAGCTCAGGGTAAAATCCGCCGTCTGTCCAAGGGTCGGTTCTACAAGCCACAGATTGGTAAGTATGGTGAATTACACCCTGACACGTATCAGATAGTAAAAGATCTGATTGAGAAAGGCGGAAAAACGATTGGCTACCTGACAGGCTATTCTGTATTCAATGATTTAGGATTGACAACTCAGATTCCCGCTTCACTCCGAATAGCAACTAAAAAAGAGAAAAAGGCAATTACAAGAGGCATGTACCGAATCAACTTTGTAAAACAGGAAAATACGATAACAAAGGAAAATATCCCAATTTTACAACTTCTCGATTGTTTGCGGTTCTTCAAAGAAATACCTGACACTATGCCCGACAACGCTTGTAAACGACTACTGGCATTGTTCAAAGTACTTTCACCGGAACAAATAGTCACCGTCAAAAAATTGGCGCTTAAATACAATCCGGCTACCATCGCATTTCTGGGAGCTATTGTCGAAACAATCAATGCAGATGAAGACACAACAGCCCTTCTGAATGCTCTTAATCCAATGACAATCTATAAAATGGGAATATCAGCAGACATACTTCCATCCCAACGAAAATGGTACATAAGATGATGATACTCCATAATAACACATTGGATTTTGCCGAGCTGATTCAGCTTTCAGCTGTTCACTTCGGAATCTCTCCCGATTTTATTGAGAAAGATTATTGGATTACATCTGTACTGAAAAGGCTTGCCTTGTCTGCAAATGCGGGCAGTATCGTAAGTCTGTATTTCAGTACCCTGTTGTCACTTTCCGTCGGTTAAATATTGGTACACCAAAGCGAATTATTCTTGAAATCAATTCTTTTGCCAATCCATATCCCTACGCAAAACTGACAATCACCTCTTTTATAGCAGAATTTCTGAATGCAATAAACCGGAAAGAAGCCATAGAGGAGTATTGGTTACAACCTTTTTCAATTAATGTACTTGACAAATCCCGGACAATGGTGGAGAAACTAGTTTCCTTGGTTCGGTTCTCTTTCGATGAAAATCTGACTAAAGCCATAGCCTCGAAAATCCGCCATTTTTACGATTTGCATTTTCTGGTCAACGATGAACAATGCAAGGCTTATTTACATTCAGATAGCATCAAAAAAGACTTTGCAGAACTGTACGCCCACGATCAACAAACATTCGATATGCCCCTGGGCTGGCAAGGAAAATTAGTAGAGAAATCACCGCTAATAACTGATTTTCCTTCTTTATGGGATAAACTAAAAGATACCTATCGAAACGAACTTTCTCAACTGGCATTTTCTGCAATACCTGACGAAAAGGATGTGGCGGAATCATTCAAAGAACTGATAAAATTAATTTGAAGTGTAAAATACTAATTCGGAATATAGATATTCAACTCGAAGAAATGGTCAGATTGCCGTTGATGAGACAGGGCACAATATGGGTAACTACACAATTGATTATCGAATGCAGTTATTAGGAGAATTACTCACTATTCAAAAGGAAACTCAGAATTACAGATCAAGTATTGACCTTGTCAACAGCAAAGAATTAATTGCAATTCAATTGATTTGGTGTCGTGATGGATATTTCAAATCAACTGTGAATGACATTTATAATGAAGTTTATTTGTTTGATTATCTAAACAATAAATACAAAATGACAGCATAAAATCAAAAGGAAATGACGAGAGATTTATCATACTACATTCACTGTTTCACGCATTTAAAGCGAGATATGAAAAATGGTGGTGCCCCACATAAGCCAATTTTATTGTTGAGTATTATTCGAATGTTTGAAGAAAGTCTATCCATTAATAGCCAGATTTTTATTTTACCAGAATTAGTTGCTTCCTTCAAAGTGAATTGGTCTAAACTTGTCGTTTCTAATCACTTCCCTATTTTTGCAATGCCGTTTTATCATATGAATTCAGAACCTTTTTGGAAACTAATACCAAATATTGGTTGCGAAAAATGGATTGAATCACAAAGCACAATGCGTACTTTAGGGAATTTGACTACAGCTATACAATTTGCATTGATTGATAATGAATTAACTAAGCTGTTAATAATTCCAGAAAATCGGGATATTCTCAAAATATCTCTTTTAGATAAATATTTTCCGGATACAAAATCTAATTATGGTTCGAATGGAAAAGGATTTTTGCCTTCAGTTTCTATTTTACACGAAAATTCGGTAGAATACAAACGCAAGATCATTGAATTGAAGAATCAAGTTGATGAAAATACTTTTCAGGAAGAAATTTTTATTCGTGGCGGGTTATTTAAACGAGAAATTCCCAAGATTTACAACAACACTTGTGCAATTTCAGGACTACGACTTACTGCTGTAAATCTTAGTGTTTCAATGGTTGACGCTTGCCATATTATTCCATTTTCATACAACTATGATGATACTTTGACGAATGGAATTGCATTATGTCCAAATCTGCACAGAGCATTTGATAGAGGGTTGATTTCAATTTCAGATGATTATACAGTGCTAATAAATAAGAATTTTATTGAGGACAAAAACTCAATTTTTAACCTATCACAGTTTGAAGGAAAACCAATTATTCTTCCATATTTAACTGAATTATACCCTGATATTGAAAATATAGCAAATCATAGGCATAAGTTTGGATTTTGAAAGATACTGTTTATGATTCCGATTTAAAACGAATGGTCAATGCTTCGTCCTCATTTAAATAAATGGCGGCAGGTAAGGCATTGAACGAGGAAACCAACTTTGATATGGGAGCAAACATTACATTCATTGAGAATGCGGATAAGTACTCTGTTTCAAAAACAGTTCAATTTGCTAAGGTTGGTAATAGTTGGAGAACCAATGAGAATATGAAATTTCGTAATCCTTTCGTCTTTGTAAACTTCATTGAAGAGCTAAGTCAGTCATAATTTACACCAAAATGTTTGTCCGAATCACTCTTTATAAACATATTTTTCAAATCTTCAAGGCTGTCAATAAGGATTTTACCGCCTCGTCCGGTGATGCCTTTTCTCCCAAAAGCTGTATAAATTTGCTTCCGATGATGGCACCATTGGTATGTGCAGAGGCAGCCTCCAAGGTAGCTTTATTGCTGATTCCAAAACCTACCAACAGCGGATTGCGCAGTTTCATCCCAGCTACCCTCGTAAAATAGGCCTGTTTACCCCCATCGAAACTCTGCTGGGCTCCGGTGGTGGAAGCGCTAGAAACCAGATAAATAAATCCGCCCGTGTTATCGTCAATTAACCGGATTCGCTCATCAGACGTTTCAGGAGTAATCAGCATAATTACTTTAAGGTCATGATCGTCGGCAATTTTCTTGTAGTTAGCTAGATAGTCAGCAAAAGGAAGATCCGGGATAATCAGACCGTCAATACCTACTGCTGAGCAGGATTGACAAAATCGTTCGAAGCCATATTGCATGATTGGATTGAGGTATCCCATTAAAATTAATGGCATCTTAATTGATTGCCGCACGTCTTTCAACTGTTCAAAAAGCAGCCGAAGCGACATGCCATTTTGCAATGCTTCACCTGCCGAATGTTGAATTACCGGACCGTCAGCCATTGGATCAGAAAATGGAATGCCTATCTCAGCCAGATTAATGCCATGGTTCTCTAATGCAGTCAGAATTGGCAATGTATCCTCCAATTTTGGGTAACCGGCAGTGAAATAGACCGATAAAAGGTCCGTTTTTTTATTCTGAAAAAGTTCGGTGAGACGGTTCATAACTGTTTTGATTTTATTTGTTGGATAAAATTTGTGAGCAAAGGTACGTTTTTGAGTGCTGGAGCGATCTCGAATCGGCTGTTTAGGTCTATTCCTGCCCATAATCTATGGTGAAAATTGTGCAGGGATTCAATGCTGTCGGGGCCAATTCCTCCACTAAGTAAAAATGGTGTTATTCCAGAGTAATATTGCACAACATTCCAATCGAAAGTGCGGCCCGAACCGCCATAACCGCTTGTTGGCGTATCAAAGAGAAAATATTCGCAAAGCCCTTCGAACGCTGAAGATGCCGAAAGATCTTCCTCCGATTTAATCGAAAATGCCTTGACAAACTTGATTTTGGTCGCTACTTCTTGTTTTAGAGCAACAATAAATTCAGGTGTCTCATTACCATGAAGTTGTATATAATCCAGATGGTAAAGTTCACATTTCCGAACTATCTCCGCCAGGGATTCGTCCACAAATACCCCAACAATTTTGACCTTCCTGCAAAGAGAAACCGCGGCTGCAGTTTCTTTCGAATCGACATAGCGCGGCGACTTCGCATAGAAGATTAATCCGATCAAATCAATGCCCTGAATCGAGGCAATGTCTAAAACATTATTGGGTTCCCGTAACCCACATACTTTAATGATCATGGTTTATTTTTCTTAGAAATTCTGTTAATGATTCTCCGGGAGTACCATCTTTCATAAAAGTCTCACCGATTAAAAATCCTTGAAAGCCGCGTTCACGAAGTTCTCTCACTGTGGATGGTTCGGATATTCCGCTTTCGGAAACCAAAAGAGCCTTACTTTTTTGTAACGACAAGTTCTCAGCCAGTTTAAATGAATGGCTCAGGGAAGTTTCAAAGGTTCCCAGATTGCGGTTATTAATCCCAAGCATATCAATGAACGGATTCAGGTGATCCATCTCACTTTCGCAATGAATTTCGAGTAATACCTCCAACTGTAGTTCATGTGCTTTTTGTGCCAATTCTGCACATTCTTCCGGACTTAGTACTGCCGCAATAAGTAAAATGGCGTCGGCACCGGCAACTCTTGCTTCTATCAATTGGTAGTTGTCAATAATAAATTCCTTCCGTAAAAGTGGTAAACTAACTAGTCGTTTGGCCTTGCGAAGGTCGTCCAGCGAACCACCAAAGAATTTAGTATCCGTTAAAATTGAACAGGCGGAGGCTCCTGCAAGCTCGTAGGCAGGTACAACTTTTTCAACTTCAGCATCCGGAAAGATCCATCCTTTAGAGGGGGACCGGCGTTTAAATTCTGCTATAATACCCGTTGAAGAATCTGCCAAAGCCTTGCGCATGGAGGAAGTTGGTCTTTTCATGGCTCGTGACAATTGCTCTTCCAAAATGGAAAGAGAAACCACTCTTTTTTGCGACTCAACTTCTATTCGCTTATGAAGTATTATTTCCTGTAAAATGTCGGGCATGACTCTACGAATTTAATTCAATGAATTTTTTGAATTTTTGAATGGCTTTGCCGCTAACCAACGATTCGCGGGCCTCTTCAATGCACTGATCAATAGTCTTTTCCGGACAAAGTACCCTGATAGCGAAGGCTGCATTTACGATAACACAATTGTTTTGTGGGGCAGTTGCTGTACCATTCAGTACTTCGTCAAATATGGAAGAGGCTTTTTCGATTGTATCCCCGCCGTATAGTGCTGATTCTGTAGTACGCTTAAAACCAATCTCTTCCGGACTGTAGATGTGTTCGCTGTGGCTTGTTTTCACTTTGAACGAATCTGTCAAGGATATTTCATCGTAACCATCCAGACTATAGACAATGGCAAAATGATTGCCACTTTGTTGAAAAGAATAGCTATATAATCGAAGTAATGACAAATTGTATACACCAAGTAATTGATTTCTAGGCGTTGCCGGATTTACCAACGGGCCGAGCATGTTAAAAAAATTACGAACACCCAGACTTTTTCTAACTCCCGCTACTGCTTTCAAGGCCGGATTGAAAATCGGTGCATGCAGATACACCATGTTTGATTCGCCTAGTGAACGTTTTAAGCGTTCACTATCAGTGGTGAATTTTACCCCGTGGTATTCCATTACATTTGAGGCACCACTTATTGAAGTAGCTCCGTAATTACCGTGTTTGGCCACTTTGTACCCTGCCCCGGCCACCACGAAAGAGGCTGCTGTCGATACGTTAAAGGTGTTTTTCCCGTCACCCCCGGTACCTACGATATCTATTGGATCGAACTCGCTTAGATCGATGGCGACTCTCATATCAAGAAGCGCGTCCCTAAATCCGGCTAATTCTTCCACCGAAATGCTGCGCATCAAAAATACGGTGATCAGTGAAGCTATTTGGGCTTCCGTATATTTGCCCGACACCATATTTTGCAGGATCTCCCTTGCTTCGTCACGACCAAGAAACTGGTGCTCAAATAATCTGTATAATATCTGTTTCATGTGAATATAATTTGTTTTTTACTTGCCACATGGAACCCTCATCCATATTCATCTTCTTTGGTGAACTTCTGTTCATGAGGGTTTCATATTTTTAAGTGCC
>JBBQJE010000190.1:0-6714 GCA_038325635.1 Bacteroidales bacterium | reverse complement strand
CGGAAGATGTCTCCTGGCTTTTCAATCTGAGAAGTGATGAAATTGAGTACAATCCTGTTGTTACGGCATACAGTTATGTTGACAGAAACAGCGCGTTCTTGTTTATTCATCCGGGAAAAGTGACGGAAAGCATAAGAAAGTCTTTAGAGAACGATTCTATCCATCTATTGCCGTATGATTCTTTTCATGATTTCTTGGGACGCATCGAAAATCAACGGATACAATTCGACCCTAATCGCAGTAATTACCAACTATTTAAGCAATTTTCAGAATCGAATCACATCGAACTGTCGGTATCCATTACCTCGCTAATTAAATCGGTCAAAGACGCAACAGAGATAGCTAACATCCGGTCCGCCCACCGAAAAGACGGTGTGGCTATGGTACACTTTTTGTACTGGATTACGAATACTATTCATAATGAGGCGATTACGGAAGTCTCGGTAGGTCATACATTGAATGAGTTTCGAAGCAAACAGGAGTGGTTCATGGGGGATAGCTTTCATCCCATCGTAGGCTTTGGATCGCATGGTGCGATCGTTCATTATCATGCAACCGAACAGTCGGACAGAATAATCACACCCGACAATTTACTGCTACTAGATTCGGGAGGCCAGTACCTGGACGGCACAACCGATATTACCCGGACGATCTGCCTGGGATCACCGTCAACAGATCAAAAAGAAGATTTCACCATCTGCCTAAAAGGACACATTGCCTTAGCGACGGCAGTATTCCCAAGTGGAACAAAAGGCTATTCGCTGGATGCCATCACCCGCAAACCATTGTGGGATAAGGCACTAAACTACGGACATGGAACTGGTCACGGAATTGGGTATTTTCTATCCGTGCATGAAGGTCCGATGAGTATCCGGGCAGAATTTAACAACGAACCGATCCGGGAAGGTCACCTTTTGTCGAATGAACCCGGAATTTACCGGGAAGGGAAGTATGGAATTCGCATTGAGAATGTTCTTCTCTGCAATAAGTATCAAACGAGTGATTTTGGTGATTTCCTTTGCTTTGAAACCTTATCGCTATGTCCAATTGAACGAAAAATGATTCGGATAGAACTACTTACGAAGGATGAAATCAATTGGCTAAACAGCTACCATGAAACGGTATTTAATGAGTTAGCACCATTTATTGAAGATCGTTCTATCTTAAAATGGTTGAAAGAGCAATGTGAGACATTGCTATAATCGGTCTAATATAGTTAATAATGCATGAAAATTCTGTGAATCAAGCATCTAAGGTGGTCCTATTCCTGTTGTTGTTATTCCCATCTTGCACTTTTGCGCAATATTTTGTAACGGGACAGGATCCTGCCTCCCTAAAATGGAGACAAATTCAAACCGAAAACTTTCAATTGATCTATCCTGCTGATTTTGAGTCACAAGCACAAAGAGTGGCACACATATTTGAAAAAGTATACGCGTATCCAAGTTCCTCCCTTCCGAACAAACCCAGAAAAATCTCCGTAATCCTTCATACAAAAACGATCAAATCGAACGGATTCGTTGCCTGGTCGCCTTCCAGAGTCGAACTTTATCCAACGCCAAACCAAGAGATGTATTCGCAGGATTGGTTGGAGCAACTCGCCATACACGAATTGCGCCACCATGTTCAGATCGATAAGATCGAAGCAGAATTACCGTCCATTTTTAAGCTACTTCTTGGAGAACAAGCGGCCTCGGCGGTAATCGGCGCCTTTTTGCCCTTCTGGTTTCTGGAAGGGGATGCTGTTGTTACCGAAACAGCTTTAAGTCGTTCAGGAAGAGGTAGATTGCCCTCCTTTTCGATGGAATTGAAAGCTCAGGTAGATGAAAAAGGCATCTTTAGCCTGGATAAAGCCTATCTAGGCTCTTACAAAGACTATATTCCGGATTATTATCAACTTG
Organism: Bacteroidales bacterium; assembly: GCA_038325635.1. Lineage (GTDB taxonomy): Bacteria > Bacteroidota > Bacteroidia > Bacteroidales > Prolixibacteraceae > CAINVV01. The sequence goes on along the minus strand of JBBQJE010000190.1, from coordinate 4,813 downwards.
GATATCAATTAGTTTCAAATATTCGAGTCGGTAATGGGGGAGAGGTTTGGAATAAAGTTTTGCATCATATTGCCAGAAATCCGTTGGGATTAAACTCCCTATCAAAAGGCTTGAAATTGGCTACCGGGAAAAATCAAGATGAACATTATCAGGATATTATGACGAATTTGAAGCTGACAAGCCCATTCAAATTCAATAATTCGGAAGATAGCGGGAATGAAAAATTTCAGGTTGTGAAGTCCTCCAAATTCTACACATCGTATCAGTATCCCTATTTTGTGGATGATTCTTCCTTTGTTGCCCTGAAAACGACCATCGATGACATTCCGTCTATTGTACTGGTTGACAAAGATAAGAATGAGAAAAAGCTAGTTGCACCAGGCACAATCCAAGAAGAATCAATGAGTTATGCGGATGGCAAAATTATATGGATAGAAACGAAACCGGATATCCGGTGGACGAATAGGGAAAGAACCTTGTTGCGCATTCTTGACAGTAGAAACGGAACTCTTTTAGAATATGTCTATACAGAAAAACTATTTGCCCCAGCGATTTCGCCGGATGGCAGAACAATTGCAGCGGTAAAATTTGATGAAAAAAACAACTGTTCCATTGTCTTTATTTCGATGGACAATGGAAAAATACAGAATGAAATTAAGGCGCAGAATGACAACATTTTTTTTACCCCCTCCTGGTCCAATGATCAAAAATCCCTTTTTGCGGTAGAACTAAATCCGGACGGAAAATCAATTGTCAGGATAGCTATAGCCTCAAGTGAGGTAAATCATCTTACCAAATCCGCTTTTGGAGAGGTGAAAAAGCCAATACAAAGAAACAACTTCCTCTATTATACGAGTGATCTAAATGGTAAAAATGAAGGATATGCCTTGGATCTTACATCAAAAGAGGTATTTAGGATTTTAACGGCCAAATATGGAATTAAGGACCTCTTTTGTTCTAACGATGATAATACTTTGCTGTTTGGAGATTACACTTCAAATGGCTTCAAAATCGCCAAAAAAGCGAATCTAAAGGCCAATTGGATCAAGGCCGATCCGGACGAATGGTACAAAGAAAGTTTACCGGAAAAGCTGACCGCACAGGAAAAGGGAATTGTCATTTTTTCCGACATGGATACTACCAGCTATATTAGTGAGAAATATGTCAAAATTAAAAACCTACTGAATATTCACAGTTGGTCGCCAGTTTACATTGATCCGGACCAAACGACCTTTAATACCGGATTTTCAGTTGTTTCACAAAATAAGCTCACCACGGCAATTACACAATTCGGCTATGATTATTCGACCACAGATCATACCGGCAAGTGGATTGGAAAGTTTGAATATTCAGGTTGGTATCCTATTTTGAGGTTCTATGGCGATTATGGCAAGGAAAACACAAGCTATTACCAAATTGAAAGGCACTATAATTCGAAAAATGTTTTGATAAGTCAGGATACGGTCTCGGTTCCGGTAAGTCAAAAAGTGATGAATCTTCACTTGGATGTATCAGTGCCATTGAATCTTACACGTGGCAAGATGTATCGAATGATTGATCCGGAATTCCAAATTGGCTATTCGCACAATTGGCAGGAATCGTCCACTCCGGCAAATATTTTTTGGGGCAGTTATCTCCCGCTTACCTATCGATTGTATGCCCACAATTTAACCCAACAAAGCGTGAGAGAGCTACAAACCAGATGGGGACAGGTAATCGATCTGAAATTCAGGCATACTCCATTTGGCGACAGGCAATTAGGTACCTTCGTTTCGGCTGAGGGTACCCAGTACCTTCCCGGACTTTTCGCAAACCATGGAATTAGAATATATGGCGGATACCAACTCAAAAAATCCGATCATTCTTACTTTGGAGATTTGATTTACTCGGCACGAGGGTATTCAACCATGGAAAATAACAGACTTGTTTCGTTCAGGAGCGATTATGTATTGCCAATCGCCTCGCCAGATTGGAACCTCTTCCACTTGTACTATTTAAAACGGATATCACTCCGACTTCATTACGATTTCGCTCAAATCTCTTTACCGATCTATCCAACATCCGCAATCCTTACGAAGAACATTAGCTCCGTTGGTGCTCAAATTCTGACGGAATGTCATTTTCTTCGATTTATTGCCCCTGTTAAATTGGGAATAAGAGAATCCTATCTGATCGAATCAAAAAGGATCACTTCAGAATTCCTTTTTTCGGTCAACCTCAAAGGCATCTAGCGTAGAAACGATTCTTAGAGACTTTACGCTAAATCAAGCTTAACTAGCTGGAGCACTTAACTTCTTCAGCTATTTTTTTTACTAATGTAAATTAGAAAACAACAAAAATTTGGTCGAAATTTGGTTAAAATTTGATCAAAAAATAGAGTTATAAAGTAGTCATTATTAAGTATCTGTTTGTATTCTATGAACAATAAATTCAATGTTATATATTACATTTGTAAACTATAGGCCAACTGTTTCTGCTTGAATAAAATAAAATCATCGCAAATTATTAATAACCAGTATATTATACTGTTTGACTAGTCCAATAGTTCATGAAAGTTATTTTATATGCTGTATTATTAGGACAGTACTGATTACAATTGTAATTATTTAGTAGATAAATATGTGAATTCACATTTTTACTCCTTATTGTAAAATGTGAATTGTTTTTATTACATTTGTGGAAAATAATAAACAGATGAAAGATCGCATCCTAAAATTCTTGGCATCCGAAGGTATTTCACCGGCCGAATTTGCCGATAAGATTGGAGTTCAAAGATCAAGTATGTCTCACATTATTAACGGGCGCAACTATCCGAGTGCCTCGTTTATCCAAAAGATGCTTCAGGCTTACCCGCTGGTGAATCCCAGGTGGCTAATGATCGGAGAAGGAAGCATGAATTCTATTCCTGATAAGACAATAGATAGCTCGGCTACTTCCGGTTCCATGGAGCGTGAAGCCTCCGGGATAGCGTCCGAAATCAGATCAGGTTCCGGACAAGAAAGTCAAAATTCGATTGATTTTCCGGACTTTTTACCCATCGAAACAGCCGTGGAGCCATCCAAGGCCAGTCCAATTGAAAGTGCTGAAAAAGCGGAAGTTGGTCCCGAATCAAAACCTTCCGATCAGCATGACTTTCAAAACCGGATCGTAACGGAACATCCGGCAAAAGAAGAACATACCCTAAAAAATGATTCGGTATTTTCGGCATTGTGTGCTGAAGAGAAAGAAATTGAACGTGTATTCTTCTTCTATAAAGATAAAACATTCCAGGTATACCGTCCTTCTTAACCCTAATTTGGCTATATTTGCGCATCATTCACCGGGTAGCATCCCAGAAGTGCTTTAAATCAAAAAGCGGTTGTATTGCTACCAAAGCTAATAAAGAGATTTTCCGATGAAAAAAACGGTGCAAAACCTGCAGGTTGTTTCCAATCAACGATTAAATAGGGATCATGCACTCCTTGTATTAAAGTCGCCTGTTCCGCTCGAAGGCATTATCCCTGGTCAGTTTGCCAATATTTTAGTGAATAAATCACCAACTATTTTTCTACGGCGACCATTTTCCATCCATCAGGTAGATTACAAATGTAACACGGTTTCATTCCTGATTAAAGGAATTGGTGAAGGAACAAAATGCCTGTTAAACAGCACCGAAGGAGAGTTGTTAAGTGTCATTTTTCCGTTGGGTAAAGGATTTTCAACTCCGCTGAAAAAATCGAAAATTTTATTGGTTGGAGGTGGTGTTGGCGTAGCGCCATTGCTGCTTTTAGCCGAAACATTGGTTGGAAATGGGCATGAGATTCACATCGTACTGGGAGGTCGAAGTGTGGATGATCTGGTGGAATTAGCCGTTTTTTCAAAATTTGGAGTTATTCATACCACTACGGAGGACGGGACGCATGGAACAAAAGGATATGTTACCGACCACGCTGAAATGCGTGATCATTTAGCCTCTTATGATCGAATTTATACGTGTGGGCCGGAACCAATGATGAAGGCTGTTGCGAAGCTGGCGAGGATGCATCAGATTGCTTGTGAAGTGTCTTTGGAGAATACCATGGCATGCGGTTATGGGGTCTGTCTTTGTTGTGTTACAGAAACGACAGAGGGCCACCGTTGCGTTTGTACAGACGGACCTGTATTTGATATAAAACAACTACAATGGCAGAATTAAGTATAGCTATAGCCGGATTAATGCTAAAAAATCCGGTATTAACAGCATCGGGAACTTTTGGCTATGGCACTGAATTCGACGATTTTATTGATGTAAACCTCCTTGGCGGATTTATCGTTAAAGGAACAACCTTGCATTCAAGACAAGGAAATGCCTATCCCCGAATGGCGGAAACTCCTTCCGGGATGCTGAATGCAGTCGGATTGCAAAATGGAGGTGTTAACTATTTTATCGAACACATCTATCCAAAATTAGTGCGGTATCAGACCAATATTTTTGTCAATGTATCCGGCTCTACGGTTCAGGAGTATATTTCTTGTGCAGAGCAAATCAATGATTTAGAGCATATTTCAGGCATTGAACTGAATATTTCATGTCCAAATGTAAAAGAGGGAGGCATGGCATTTGGTACGAGTTGTCCTGCCGCAGAAGCTGTTGTTAGTTCGGTAAGGAAGGTATACCATAAGCACCTCATGGTTAAGCTTTCACCAAATGTGACCGATATTGCGGAAATTGCAAAGTCTGTTGAGTCGAAGGGTGCCGATAGCATCTCCCTGATTAATACCACTTTAGGAATGGCCATTGATGCGGAAAGCAGAAGACCGGTTCTTTCTACCATAACTGGTGGACTATCCGGAC
>JBBQJE010000189.1:0-6751 GCA_038325635.1 Bacteroidales bacterium | reverse complement strand
AATAGGGATGTCCTCAAAGATATTTCCACCGTTTTTGAAAAGGGGAAGACAAATCTTATTATTGGCCAAAGCGGATCAGGGAAGACGGTCCTTCTGAAATCGATCGTTAGGCTTCTGGAAGTAGAGGAAGGGGAGATACTCTTTGACGGCAGAGATATTCGGCAGATGAGTTTCAAAGATCTCAAAAAGCTTCGGCAGGAGATGGGTATGGTGTTTCAGGGGGGTGCCTTGTTTGATTCACTCACAGTGGAAGAGAATGTCAGGTTTCCAATGGATATGTTTACCTGTAAGACCACTGGAGAAAAAAACAAGCATGTTGATTTTTGTCTCGACCGGGTTAACATAAAAGAATCCCATCGTTTATTTCCTTCTGAGATATCCGGAGGAATGCGGAAGAGAGTTTCAATTGCCAGAGCCATAGCATTAAATCCAAAATATCTTTTCTGTGATGAACCAAATTCGGGACTCGATCCTGTTACCTCAATACTTATCGATAACCTGATTAAAGAGATCACCATCGAGTTTGATATAACAACTCTGATCAATACGCATGATATGAACTCTGTCATGGAGATTGGGGACAATATTTTATTCATTTCGGATGGCGAAAAGGGGTGGGAGGGAAACAATACACAAGTACTGTTCACCTGCAATAAAAAACTAAATCGATTCGTTTTTGCATCACCTTTATCAAAACGAATTCGTAATTTGAAACAAAGGGAGGACGACGAATGAAAAACCAAATTCTTAAATTCTTTTTTATATTGCTGATATTCGCTGCCTGTAGTGGCAATCCGCCAAAGGGCATTCTGTCTGGAAAAAGTATGATCCCAATTTTAGTTGACATTCATCTTTCCGAAGCTATAAACAATCAGAAGTATAATCTCTCAATGATCAACGACAGTCTGCCGGAGAATTTATATCTCTCGATTTGCAAAAAATACAAATTGGATAGGACTGTAATCGAGGCATCTCTATTATATTACGGTAAACACACAAAGGATTACATGCCTATTTATGATCGGGTTTTAGATGTCTTAAATGAGATGGAGATAAAAGCAAAAAGTGATACGATACGACCTGTTCATGTTGGAGGATTTGATCTTGATACCTCCACCGTAAAAAAATCCGCACCACCTACCGTGAATATTGATACATTAATCAAATGAGGATTCTTTGAAAAAGCCGACCTATGCGTAAAATTTCAGCCCACCTGATCATGGATGGTCTTGGCAGATGTTATTCAAAGGGGATTCTGACAATCGATTCGGATGGAACCATCCTTGCTATCCAGGATACCTTTGGAATCCTCGAAGAATCAGCTGAAATTGAGTTTTACAGCGGAATGATCGTCCCTGGGTTTGTCAATGCACATTGTCATCTTGAACTGTCGCATTTGCAAAATGTGTTTGAAGAAGGAACCGGATTTGTCCACTTTCTTAAACAGGTGGTAAAAAACAGGAATTTTGAACCAGATGTCGTTGCTGAGGCTGCTGAGATTGCTGATTTTCTGATGCATAAGAATGGAATTGTAGCGGTTGGAGATATTTCGAATGGAACTGCGGCTTTTGAAGTTAAGAGAGACTCGGCGATCGACTATTACACCTTCATTGAGACGTTAGGATTTTCACCTTCGCGCGCAGAGAAGGCATTTGAATGGGCAAAGACATGCCTTGACCAGGCGAGGTCCTTCGGTCTAAAAGCGGGTATTTGTCCGCATGCTCCCTATTCAATCTCAAAACCACTTTTCGACGCAATTTCTGATGAGGCGGCACGAACCGGGTCGATACTAACGATTCATAATCAGGAGAGCATGGAAGAGGATCAGCTTTATCAAACAGCATCCGGAGGAATGATCAATCATTTGCGTGAAAATCTGTCAATAGATACCACCTTCTTTAACCCTACCGGTGAAAGTGCACTCAAGAGTACGCTTCAATTGTTGCCGTCGCTAAATAATCTTTTGCTGGTTCACAATCTTTTCACCAATCAGTTGGATATTGATTTTATTAAAAGTGTGCGCGAATTAGTGAAAACATGGTTTGTACTTTGTCCGGGTTCGAATCTTTATATTCAAAATAGGCTTCCTGATATAGACCTTTTCAGGCAAAATGATCTTCAAATTTGCCTGGGAACGGATAGCTTGGTTTCTAACCACCAGCTCTCAATTTTGGAGGAAATGAAAATAATTCAGGCTGCACATCCTGATATCACCATCAATGAGCTAATAGAATGGGGTACTATAAATGGCGCAAATGCCTTAAAAATAGACGAATGGGCAGGTTCAATTGAAGTAGGAAAACATCCCGGACTAAATTTGTTAACTGAGTTGGATTTAGTCGAGAAAAAATTACTTCCAGAAACCAAGGTGAAAAAATTGTGCTAATAGCATCTAATTTACAGAATCAATATTATGGCGACCTCTCTTTTTGATCAAACAATATTTGGACCCATTATTAGCAGGAGGTTGGGGGTCTCCTTAGGAATCAATTTGCTCCCAACAGATACGAAATTGTGTTCATTCGATTGTGTTTATTGTGAGTGTGGGTGGAATCCTGAAAAGGGACTAGTTAAGCCAATCCTCCCAAAACGTGCTGATGTCAGGTCGCTTCTTCGGCAAAAACTGATTGAGTTGGGTGAAACTTCGCTGCTTCCTGATGTGATTACATTTGCGGGGAACGGGGAGCCAACGATTCATCCTGATTTTGAAGCAATAATTGATGATACCATCCAATTAAGAAATGAGCTTTCACCAAAATCAAAAATTGCAGTACTTTCCAATTCTACAATGTTGCATAAAGCAAGCGTTGTGGCGGCATTGAAAAAAGTTGACGATAATATCCTTAAGCTTGATTCGGGAGTTTTGGAGACAATTTTGTTACTCAATAGACCGGTTGGACGTTTCGATCTGGCCAAATTGGTTAAACATTTAAAGAAATTTGAGGGAGAATTGATTGTTCAAACCATGTTTTTGAAAGGATCATTTAATGATGTCAAATTTGATAATACCACTGATAATGAGATAAAAAGCTGGATCGAATTGTTGAAGGAAATCCAACCTAAGGAGGTCACCATCTATTCCATCTCCCGTGATACACCTGCCGATAATTTGGTTGGAATACCGCTGGCGAAATTGGAAGAAATCGCAAGACATGTTAGACAGGAGACTTCGATCTTAGTTCAAGTTAGTGGCTGAGGAGTGGAAGGCTATTGGACAATTGGACTGTTGGATGGGAAGACATCATAGGGGCAATCCTTTGTCGTCGCCCGTTTGCATGGTGGCCTGAATGATGGTGAAGAAATGGGACAACGAATATATAAACAATGAAGATTGAAATTTTGCAATTAACAGACGGCGCCAAAAAGGCAAAAGGAACCACAGTCGTCATAGACGTGTTTCGAGCTTTTTCGACTGCCTGTTACCTCTTTGCAGCAGGTGCCGAGAAAATCATTCCTGTGGAGCAGGTTGAAGAGGCCTTAAAGCTAAAAGTGATATTTCCTGAGGCGATTTTGCTGGGTGAAAGGCGCGAGCAAAAAGTTTCAGGTTTTGATTTCGGAAATTCTCCAACACATATACAACACGAGAATTTTTTTGGTAAAACAATTATCATGACAACTAGTTCCGGCACGAAAGGAATGATGAATGCTACTGGTGCTTCAGAAATTTTGAGTGGAAGTTTCGTCAATGCCGGAGCCATTATTCGTTACTTAAGGCGCAAAAATCCCCCCAATGTTAGTCTTGTTTGTATGGGGTATGAAGGACACACACCAACTCAGGAAGATACTTTCTTGGCCGAATATATTAAGGCAAAGATTCTGAACCAATCTACAGACTTTGATAGAATGAAAGGGATTCTAAGGTTCGGTGATGGTGCGCGCCTCCTTAACCCTGCAAATAGTGAATGGTCGCCAGCCAGTGATTTTGATCTTTGCTTGGATTTGGATCGATTTGATTTTGTGTTGAGGCTGGAGCCGGAGGAGTACTTCAAGTGTGGAGTACTTCAAGTACTTAAAGTTATCCGGTAGGCAACATTCCGAACAGATAAATGAACTAATTTTGATATGAACTAATTTTAAGTACTTTCTATGAAAAAATATAATTTTGACGAAATTATCCCCCGCAAGGGAACTGACTGTGAAAAATACGATCACCTCGAAAGCCATTTCGGGAATGGTGATGCGATACCTTTGTGGGTGGCGGATAGCGACTTCAGGGTACCTGACTTTATTACAGCGGCAATTCGCTACAGGGCTGATCATGAAATTTATGCCTATTCTTTCCGACCTGATGGCTATTATAATTCGATCATTAAATGGCAACAACAAAAGCATGATTGGCATATTGAACGTGAAATGATCTTGCCAACTCAAGGAGTGGTTTCGACCTTATCTTCTATTATCATGGCATTTACGGAGGTAGGGGATAAGATTATTATCCAACCACCAGTTTATACACCTTTCTTTTCATGTATTAATGAATGTGGAAGAACTGTAGTGGAAAACCCGTTAAGAAACGAAGCCGGCTGTTATACCTTTGATTTCGAAGATCTCATTTCCAAAATTGAGCCATCCACCAAGTTGCTTATTTTATGTCATCCGCATAATCCTGTGGGTAGAGTTTGGACTAAAGAAGAACTTTTACAATTGGGAGATATATGTTTGAAAAACAAAATATTGATAATATCAGATGAAATTCATTCTGATCTAATTTTTGGTGGGTATAAGCATATTCCTTTACCAAAAATCTCGGATGTATTGTCTGAAAATTGCATCGTCTGTATGGCTCCAAGTAAGACTTTTAACATTGCCGGATTAGCGACTTCTTATGCTATTGTTCCCAATATGATTCATCGAATAAAGTTTGAGCGTTTCCTTCATAAGCTTCATCTCACTAGCGGAAATCTTTTTGGAAATGTGGCTTTAGAGGCCGCATATCATCATGGAATGGATTGGGTTAATCAGCAAAATGCTTATTTGCAGGGGAATAGAGATTACCTGCTGGAGTTCTTTAAAACCAGAATGCCGAAGATTAAAATGACTTTTACGGAAGCGACCTATCTTGCCTGGCTCGATTTTCGAGAATATGGCGTTGATGAACCCGAGTTAAACAGAATTTTAATTGATCAGGCAGGAGTAGTCCTGAACAAAGGATCTATTTATGGGAGCCAAGGTATTGGATTCTTCCGGTTGAATTTTGCATGTCCGAGGCAGATTCTCGAAGAAGCATTGACCAAAATAGAGGGAGTGCTGGGTTGAGGCATGGGACATTAAATGTGTAGAGACGCGATTAAACGCGTCTCTGTTCGGAACGTCTGATGCGTCTATTGTATTATTTTACGCGATCAACAACTGTTTGGGCAAAATTTTGTAATTCTAATTTGTCACTTTTTGGTATGCTGAGTTGATCCAAGGCTTCAATTGCTTGATTGTGGTATTTAGTCATCAATGCTCTGGTGGCTTTTTCTGCTCCTGATTCCGTATAAATATCCCTTACTGCATTAATTTTTTGGTTTGCATCAAATTCTTTCAGATCTATCCAGCTTTGCAATATGGACCGTTTTTTATCAGTGCTTAATTCTAAGGCTTTAAGGTAAAGAAAGGTTTTTTTGTTCTCACAGATATCGCCACCAATTTTCTTCCCAAATGTATTTTCATCGCCATATACATCTAGCCAGTCATCTTGTAACTGGAAGGCTATTCCAATGTTTATTCCGAAGTCATACAATAATTCACAGTCGCGTTTGGGTGATGAAGCAAGTAATGCACCAATTTTGAGGCTGCATGCAAGCAATACCGCTGTTTTAAGTCGAATCATTTCAAGGTATTCGGGGATTAATACCGAATCACGCTGTTCAAATTCCATATCGTACTGCTGTCCTTCACAGACTTCCAATGCGGTTGTTGAGAAGAGATCAAAGATCGTAGCCAGATCAATACAATTACATTTTGATAAATAGCGAAATGCCATAATGGACATGGCATCACCACTTAAGATGGCACTGTTTTCGCTGTATTTAATATGCACCGTTGGCAGACCCCGGCGGATTCCGGCATGGTCCATCATGTCATCGTGTAGCAGGGTAAAGTTGTGAAACAGTTCTATTGCAAATGCTGCAGGATAAAATTGCTCCAATTGGTGGGTGAACAGTGATGCAGCGTGTAACAATAGGACAGGACGAATTCTTTTCCCACCACCTTGAAGAGTGTAGGCAACCGGTTCATAAAGTTGTAATGGCTCTGTTCGTTGAATTGAACGGAGTTCGCTTTGAAGTATTCGTTCAAAGGAGGGGAGGAGGTTTTGAAAAATAATCATGGCGGTGCAAGATACGGAAAAAGGGCTAATGGATAAAGTAGGATATTCAAGCGAAACCGTATGAGGAAAATTGAATCTGTCGTGTTAAGTATCAGGTAATTTCGCGCTTTGGAGGAATCAATATTGTAGAAGGCAAGTGAGAACCTTCAGCGAACCATCGAAATCCATCGGTTCAGAATAGTTCTTCAAAATAAATCCAGCCAAAGGTTGTGTTGATGCGGCGATCCTTTGTGTCGAATACTGGCAAAGCGTGACCAACGCTTTTAAAAGCAGATATTTTTTCAGTCTGTGTAGTTATTTGATTACTATATTATTTCAGCTTGGCTCTTACATACTGATTTGGCCAACTAATTTCATCGCCTAATTCGGCCGCAGCTTTAAGTGGGAAATAAGGTTCCCTGAGCGATTCACGACCAATCATGATAAGATCGGCTGCAC
>JBBQJE010000188.1:0-6819 GCA_038325635.1 Bacteroidales bacterium | reverse complement strand
TCAGGGCTAATGAGTTAGCTAGTTGGGTCTTCGTAATGGAAGAATGAGACTCTGCATAAGTTTTGCCTGTTCCTGCAAAAAGCTCCTCCGCTACTGATTCACCAATATGAGCATAGACAAATCCCTTAAGGTAGGATGTATTCGGATTCGCTATTTTACTGACGTAAAGCAATCCCTTCGCTCCTTGCTCAACTGCATGCTGAAACTTGTACCGATGGTAACTGTAGGGCTCCCATTTACGTTGAGTACTATCATTCGCACCGTAAGGCACGCCTGTTTCCATCAATAAAATCTTTCCTTTTACATCCATATTTTTGTAATCGTCGTAGTTCAGCTCGGGTGCCGAAATACCAAATCCGACATAGACAATTTCCCCGGTAATACTGCCAGATGCGGAATTGGAACCCGGAAAATAGTCGTCCGGAAAACGATACTCTTTACCTTTGTAGTTTTTTCCTGCCAACAAGGTGACTTCACCCTTGGAGAGAACATCACAATACGCATTCGGAAAATATTGCAGAAAGGTGCCATCGCTAACTCCTGGTTTTACACCCGCCTGTTTAAGTTGATCGGCCACCCATATAGCTGCATCCATATAACCTGGAGAACCGGATAGTCGGCCACCGTATTTCGGTGAGCTCAATTCAGCTGCATCCCTCAGCAAATCGTGACTTGAAATGGAATGAAAAGTAGTGAGAATGGCCTTCTCTGCGTCTTGGGAATAGGCATTCGAAGCGAAAATAGCAAACAAAAGCAGCATTGAAATTTTTGTAACCATCTGTTGGATAATATGCAAGGATAAATACTAATAAAGATTAACACCCAGGGCGGATTTGAGTTTGTAGGCAACGACGACTCTTTCAATTTTAGCCTTCAAATAGTACAAACTGCTCTCCGAGACAGCATTTTCAGCGTCCAATAAATCAAGATTTGTAAGTGTTCCGGCTTTGAACTTCAAATCAGCAAGCTCCAGTGCCCTTTTCGCTTGGGAAAGTTGCATTGCAAAAAGGTCGGATTTTGATATCGCCGACTTCAAAGCATTGATATTTTCCATTACCTCGTTGGTTATTGTTCGTCTGGTAAGATCTAGTTCATAACTATTTGAACGAATAGATGAACCTGCAAGCTGAGTAGAAATGTTGTTTCGCGAAGCATCATAAATCGGAATAATAAGGCTGAGTCCGACAGCATAGTTTGCTTTTGGCACGTTTAGATCCGGAATATATCCATTCTTCCAGCCACCACTTGCAAACGCTGATAATACAGGGTTTTCATGCTTTTTTACCAGATCCTGCCACGCCTGAGAAAGTGCAATCTTTTTCTCGGCCATCTTCACTTCATTCCTATTTGCAAGTGCAATAGTTATCAATGAATCTTCAGTAAAAGGGATAAAATCTGTACGAAGGATGTTGCGAACGCTGTGTTTGGATTGAGCATCGTATCCTAGAAGCATATTTAACAAAGAATTTTGAAAATTGAGCGCGGTTAAGACATCCGTTTTCTGACTTTCAACGGTAGAGATACGCACTTTTGTGCTAAGAATCTCATACTGTGTAGCCGAACCGGTAGCAGTTTTCTTTTCAACAATTTTCAAATGTTCATCTAAAGTTGAAAGTTGTTGTTCTTTAATTGCAACGGCTTCCTGGTAATAAAGCAAAGTATAATAGCAATTTATAACGGCTAATGAAATCTTTTGTTTAACCTGATCAATTCCAAGCGAAGTAAGCTGTTTGCTTTTTTCCTCAAACTCTATATTTTTCTTCGTCTTACCAAAATCGGAAATGGTCTGGCTAATATTGAGCGTTGCGTTGACCGGATTTTTTGAAAATAAGGAGAAACTGCCCACATCGGGCAATGTTAAGGACGGAACCGGACCAATGTGTGCATAAGAGCCTGAAAAAGAAGCATTCGGCATAGTAGCAGTTCGTGCCAACTCAATTTTAAGTTCAGCTGCATGGAGCGCTTCAGCGGCCTGTTGAACCGTTGGATAGGTTTGTATTACCTTGTTAATTAGCGGTGTAAGCTCAAGTGAATCGGTCGGATTGACTTGTGCGTATCCGCTACCTGAGGTTAATAAAAAAAAAGTGGTTAGTATTGATAGGTTACAAAACAAACGATTTTTCATGACTTTTCTTTTTTAATACTTTTTTCCTTTCTTCGAACCCTCAGAAAAATTACCGGGATTCCACCAATAAGTGTAACGACTGACGCAATCAGAAAATCATCATTTATTCCCTCAATAAATGCTTGTTTGCTAACATTTGAGACAATCATATATTGCGATTGCTTATTGGCAGTGGCTATTGAACTTCCTGCCCTGTGCATGAATGATTCATTCATTTTTTTGACAGTGGACTGATAAACTGGCGTATTCGATTCAAGTGCTCCGCCATAAATCTGTGAATGATAATTCACCCTGGTGGTTAGAAATGTCGCTAAAATTGCCACGCCAAAACTACCACCCAACTGCCTGACTACATTATTTATACCCGAAGCCTGGGCCATTTTTTCTTTGGGAATATCAATCAGGGATACGGCTAAAAGGGCAGAATAAATAATACCCATTCCTAATCCACGAAGGTAAAGTGGGAGCATAATGGCTGAATGTTCAGTCAGAAAAGAGAGATGAGCATTGAGGTAAAAGCTTAAGGACATCAATAAAATTCCAATAATAATTGGGATTTTGGCATTGATTTTCCCGCTGGCATATCCAGAAATAGGCGCTATCATTCCTTGAATAATCCCCACAGGAAGAAATACTGAACCCGACTGCAAGGCGGTATATCCGAGTGAGTTTTGAAGATAAAGAGGTAATAGAAAGGTACTTCCAAACATACCGATCCCGAAAAGAAACATTACCAGTGTACTTATACCAAAGTTATAATTTCCGAGCAATCGTAAGTCTATCATTGGATTTTCGACAATAAATTCTGCTGTTATAAAGACAGCAAAAGCAATGATCGATATTGCAAAGCATGCGAGGATATAGGGTGCCTTCCATCCTTCCGGATTAGTTACGGCATTTCCTTCTGTTAAAGCAAATAAGATGATAGGAAGAAAGAGGCTCACGGAAATAAATCCCACAATATCGAATTTACCGGTTCGTTTTTGTTTCATCTCCCTTTGAATAATGATGGTAAAAAACATCCCAACTATTCCTATCGGGACGTTAATGTCGAAGATCAATTGCCAGGTAAAGTTATCAACTAAATATCCGCCGATAAGCGGGCCAAAAGATACGGATGCCGCAGCAGCAATTGACCAAAATCCAACGGCTATACCACGTTGTTTTGGAGGAAATTCACGCACAACAATGGCCATCCCCAGAGGCTGTATGATACCGGCACCTAATCCCTGAATGACCCGCGAAAAGATGAGCATATTTTCATTGTCGGACATGCCGCACATAAAAGACCCTACTGTAAATACCAACATACCAATAAAGTACATTCGCTTGTAACCAAAATGATCGGCCAGCCAGGCTGCTGCCGGGAGCATAACTGCCAGTGCGAGCATGTAGGCGGTCAACACCCATTCAATGGTATCCAAACCTACACCAAAAGCAGACATCATCTTGGGTAAAGCCACATTGATAATGGTAGCATCCAGAACGGCCATGAATGTGCCAATCATGATGTTAGCCAACACAAACCACTTGTACCAGTCGTGGCTGGGATGCCACCTGGAATCACGATTTCTGATCAGACTTCTTATCTTGTGCGAAGGAGTCGCTACCCGCATCATTTATCTTTTAATATTTTCACCACCACCGACATCCCCGGAAGGATGGCTAGTTTTTTAACATCCTGACCTTTATCATCTGAGTCAATCGAAATCTTTATTGGAATGCGCTGAGTTACCTTAGTGAAATTTCCGGATGCATTATTTGCCGGAATTAGTGAGAACTGTGAGGCAGTAGTGGCTCCGACAGAAAACACTTTTCCCTGAAATTCTCTATCACCATAAGCATCAATGGTAAATTTGGCCGTTTGATTGAGATGGATGGCCGATAATTTTGTCTCCTCCAGAAATACAATTACCCATCTCAGGGATTGACCGGTAAGTGAAAACACCGCCTGACCTGGTTGAACGATATCTCCTGCCAGCAACCATCTTTTGGCTATAATGCCGTTAAAAGGGGCATAAAGCTTGGTGTTATTCAATTGTGTCTCTATCACATTGATCTGAGCGCCGGCGAATTCAATTGCCGAATTAGCGCTTGCAATTTGAGCTTTTGAAACTGAAAGCTGCATTTTAGCAGCGCCCAATTGCGCTTTTGTTGTTTCAAACGCTTTTTTCAGATGGTCGTATTGTTCTCTTGTGATTACATCACCGGCAACTTGAAGCTTGGCTCTGTCGTAGTCTTCTTTAGCCTTTTCGTTTAAAATATCAAATACCTTGATATTCTCTGTGTCGTAGTTAAGTTTGGCTTTCACCTGACCTAACTGAGAATTTGCCTGTTCCAACATGGCCAAGGTTTGCTTTCTCTGAGCCAGCAAATCGAGGCTGTCTAACTCAACCAACAATGCACTTTTTTGAATTGTATCGCCTTCTTCCGCATATACATGGGCGATTCTACCTAAAATTTTCGATCCAATTTGCACATTATCAGACTCAATATGAGCATCATCTGTCGAAATATACATAGAATAATCGCGGTACCAATACCAGATTGCTGTTGCGGTAATTATTATAATCAGGATTAGTGGAATATATATTTTAATTCCTTTTTTAGAAGTTTCACCTTGAGCCATTGTAGCTAAATTAAAATCAGTATAAAAACTATTTAAAAAACGGTGCAAATTTAATTGATTTTAAGTACAAGTGCACCACTGGATTTTTTCGATTTACAATCTTTTTTGATTGATTCAAATATCTTGTTATTTGGGAATCTCTCAGAAAGTTCTGAGAATTTATGGAGTGCTTTCACTGAATCGTTTTCAATCTCGAGGTAAATTTTGCCTAAAAAATAATTTTTAATGGTTTCAAACGAGCTGTATTGAGAATTGCTGAGATTTTCAATTTTTTCAAGGCTTATCTCAAATTGATGTTTGTATTTATCCGTTATGAGATCTAATTCACTGATATATCTATATTTCAGACATTTGTCAAACTCTACAATCAATTGAAAAATATTTTTCTCCAGAAGGCTTAACCTATCCGCATTATGCTCATCAATTTTTAATAAATAGGCATGACACTTTAAGGCAGTTAGATATTTAGAGAAACTCGTTTTTTTATAATTCTCATACCTGATTTGATACAGATAATAAATTAATGTTTTGAAATCCTTGCTTGATTCAGTTGTATAAGTAAGAAAAGAATTTTTATAGGCAATGAACTCTGATTCTGCTGAATCAGAGTTGTTGGAGACCATCTTCCACCATAAATAATCAAATCTCAAATATCCGGCAATTTGAGGATCAGTTTTTTCCAATTCTGAAATTTGATTCGGGATTGCTGAAAAATCGAGGTTGTAAATATTGTTGACTAGTTCATCAATCTGATTCGGAGACTGAGCCATCGCAGAAAAGGTGAAAAGTACTATGCAAAATACCACTAAATATTTCATCATAAGAATATGTTGCAGATTTTCTAACTATTCATTATCAATTTCTCACTTCTATTATTCAGATATTAATGGTTAGAAATGGTTTAAAATTAGACATATTCATTGATTTGCAAACTTCCAGTCGAAATACTATCTCAAACCTTAAGTATCAGAAAGAGGTATTCGAGTCTCAAACAAAATCATGCAAGGAGATGGATCAACGCAATTATTTACCTATAAATGAGTGTTATATAATAAAATAGATTGTTTCCAACTGAAAATCAAAAAAAATTAAATTGGATTGTAATATTGTGGATTAAAAGTTTATTTTTGATAAATAGTAATTAAACAAAAAAACATGAAAAAACCTGTTCTAGTCCTTGTCTTATTCGTAGCTGTATTGTTTGTAAATCAAGCAAATGCTTCGTCTTATTCTGTAAATGAACAAGCTATTGATCAACTTTTTACAAAGGCTGTTTCAACGAACATGATTTCAATGAACGCAACTGATTTAAGCCCGGTTGCTTCAGGTGTGCCTTCAGCGGTTATGGCTAGTGCTAAAAAGAAAGATGCCATTGTTGCGATTGTACTGGATTTTTTTCTTGGTGGCTTTGGGATTCACCGGTTCTATTTAGGAACTGAGACACTTACCGGAATTGGTTATATCTTAACTTGCGGTGGTATTTTTGGGATTGTTCCGCTTATTGACTTCGTTGTACTAATAATTAACAACGATAATATTAGTGCCTATATCAATAATCCCAAATTTTTTATGTGGAAGTAATTGAATTAGCATGAAAATGCAACAAGGTGTCTGTTTACTAAACAAAACAGACACCTTTTTTTATTAAATTATGAAAGACTTATTTACCGGTATGTATTTATTTTTTGGCTTATTATTGAGTGTTTCGTTACATGCTCAAAAGGGAAATTTTATCTCTTTGAAGCAGGTATCTGAAGTACTTGAAAATCAAAAAAAAATGGCTAATGAAGTTGATTTGTTTTATGACAATAGCAAAAAGATAATTACTAAATATTATCATTCATCCACCGAATTCGTAATGGTTATAAATTCACTTGGAGAAATCAAAACCTATTATCCCGCCAGTAATGAAGTAGAATATAAGCAAGTATCCGAACTGTCGTCTAAGAGGAATCTTATCTACTATTTTGCAAACAACCTAACTGACCAGTTAGGACTTGCTGAAGAAGGGTTTAAACTGACCTCCAATACGTACGAAAATCAATTTTATGTTACAATATGGACG
>JBBQJE010000187.1:0-6889 GCA_038325635.1 Bacteroidales bacterium | reverse complement strand
TTCGGCAATTTCAGGATAGGTTAACCCCTTCTCCCTGTGTAATAGGTAAACCTGTTTTTGCCGCTCCGGCAGATTCGAAATTAGTTTTTCAACCTGTTGGTTCAGATCATTGTATTCAACTTCACTGGTGGTGGATGCATTATTTTGAAAAACGGCAGAATTTTTAAGATGTTCCAGGTATTTGCAGTTGTTGATCCGTTTGCGTATCAGGTCGATGGAATGGTTGTAGGCAATGGTGAACAGATAGGAATTCAATAATTTGAAATCATCCAATTTTTCTCTTGACTCCCATATTTTTACGAATACTTCCTGCACAATATCCTCTGCCTCAGCCTCATTCTTTAAAATTTTAAAGACAAATGAATACAACTTGTGACTGTAGTGCCGATAAATCCGGTCAAAAGCCAACATATCCCCATTTTTGAGCTGGAGTAAGAGTTCCCGGATACTATCTGCATTTTCAAGTTTCAAAGGCGGGGAATATTAGTCTAATCAGGGTACTAAAATACGAATTTAGTTTACTTGCGGGATAAAAAATATTTTATCCCACCGGATGCAGACACCAGACGGCATACAAAGGGACTGATTTAATTTTATTCTCAAAACCAAAGTTTTTCCCGGAAATGCGGATGCCGTATTTGCAGTTGTATTGTTTCATAAAAAGATTGAAAGATGCTGATTTCGTGCGCTTTCCCTTTTTAACTTCCACCGGAATGACCTCCCCGGCAATCTGAACGACGAAATCCAATTCGGCGGTATTTTCGTTTTTCCAGTAAAACAATGGAAAGCCATTGCAAACAAGTGCCTGTGCAACATAATTCTCGCAAATCATACCCATGAACATGTTGTCCTCCTCGATGGTCGATAAAATGGTCTGTGTGGCCATGCCCGACTTCATGGTAAGCATACCCGCGTCGCTCATATAGAGTTTGAAATCACTCAGATCGGTGTATGCCGAAATCGGCATGAATCCCTGCGCAATTTTCTGACATTTGTGCGCAATACCGGCAAAGACAAGCCATTCGATTGATTCGCCAAAAATAGTGGCCGTGCCTCCCCGTTGAACAATCTTGTATTGAAATTTCACATTTTCTTTCGCTAACTGTGCCGGAATTGAATTGTAGCAGGCTCTTATTTTGACCGAAGTCGTGGGATTTGCATACTTGGCCATATCTGCAATGTATTCATTTAAAATCCTTCCCTGAATGTCCTTAACAGTCAGGAAGCTTGCGGATTCAATGAAATCCTTTATCGCCGCAGGCATGCCTCCAATAATAAGGTATTGCTTAAAAAGTCCCATTGCTTCCAGGTGCAGGGCATTCGCCATCGGTTTATTCTGAAGGCTATGATTCACTATTTCCTCGCTCAGGATCGTGCGGTTCATGGCCCAAAGATATTCTTCGAAATCCATTGGAAATAGGGTCAATTCATCCACCTTCCCTACCGGGAAAGAATATTTTTCCCGATTCAGGGCGACTCCCAGCAAACTGCCTGCAGCTACGATGTGGTAGTGAGGTGCTTCTTCGCAAAAGGCTTTCAAAGACAACAATGCCCTTTCACATGACTGAATTTCGTCAAAAATGATCAGTGTTTCTTCGGGCACAATGCGTACATCGGAAACGGTTTCAAGGTATTGAATTATTTTTGTGGGAGAAAGATCACCGTCAAAAAAAGAATTCACCTGGCTGTTTGTCTCCAAATTGATGTAAACCGACTGACTAAAATATCCAGCGGCAAATTCCTTCAGTATATAGGTCTTGCCTACCTGCCTTGCACCATTCAAAACAAGTGGCATTCGGTCGCGTTTGCTTTTCCATTGTGCAAGTTGATCGATTATTTTACGCTTCATGGTAATTGACTGTGATTATGACACAAAAGTACTTATTACTATGAAATAATCAAAATATTTTGACTTTTTCATAGTAATTAATCATTAAGAAGTGGCTAAAGTGAACTAAGGTGACTAAAGTGAGCTAAAGTGAACTAAAGTGAGCTAAGGTGAACTAAAGTGAGCTAAGGTGACTAAAGTTGAATACTCCGAAGCTTTTATCTTTGCGCAAAAATGATCGAAGGCAGATCAATAAGATTTTCTTTACTTTGCTTGCAGAAAAATCCATTTTGATGCTCAAACTTCCGAATTTTTCCAATCCCTATCTTCTTGCAACGCTTGGAGGAATCCTTGCAATTGTCCTTTGGGCATCCAATATCGCATTTTCCAAAAGCGTCATTCAGGATATAGGACTTTATAATACAGCGTTTTATATTTTTATGATGAGTGGGCTCGTCCAACTTCTTCTGCTTTATCTGGTAGCCAAGAGAGGCACCTTTCTTAAAAAGCTGGTTGCATTGCCTCTTTCCTACTATCTCAGCAGCGGACTGTTTTTTGTGCTGAGCATCTCCCTGCTTATCCTTGCCATCGGGCTGGCGACGAGCCAAAAGCAACTGATCATAGTCTCCATCCTGAACTATTCATGGCCAATCATGATCTATCTGTTCAAAATACCGATTCTCAAGGCCGGATTCAGGAGGCTTCCACTGCTCATTGGGATCACTATTTCTTTGATCGGAATGGTACTTGCAGTTTTTGAGGGGTATAATCTCAACGAGATAATCAACATTTTTAGCTCAGGAGACGATAATCTGTTCGCGTATGCTTTGGCATTACTGAATTCAATCACCTGGGCCTTGTATTCCAATCTGACGATCCGCTACCAGCGCAACGATGACATGGCAGCCCTGCCTATTCTCTTCATTTTGACAGGAATAGCCTTTCTCATTGCGCAAATCATCAAAGGAGAAGCATCCACCATAAACCTAGCTGATTGTTTAAATCCTGAACTCATCTACATGGTTATTGGCCCTACTTCACTGGCCTATTTCCTGTGGTACCTGGCCATGAAATACGGCAACCGGAACCTGGTTACTTCGCTATCGTTCTTCATTCCTTTGTTCTCGATCTTGATCACCAGCTTGAAATTTGGAATGACCATCGGATTCACTTTCTGGCTGGCAATTCTTTTACTTATTGGAGGAAGTTATCTGTGCTACAGGTCATTTGGAATGAAGGAGCCAACTTCAATTTCCTAAAATTCTAATTCCTTTGCCTCACCTAAAATTCATAATTTATTGATTTTTATTTATTTACACAATCAATGCAATATCTTCGGCATTTTTCAGTCCAGTGAAGCGGAGCTACTCTAAATAGTATTATATTTGCATAAAATGTGTAACACAAAATGTGTAACGAATGAAAATCGAGAACCCTTTTCCGGTATTCGGATATAACGGCCCATCAAATTTCTGTGACAGGGTCGAAGAGAGTGCCAAAATTATTTCTGCCCTTCAAAATGGAAGGAGTCTTACAATTGTATCTATCAGAAGACTAGGGAAAACCGGATTAATCAAACATGTTTTTCACCAGCTTAAAAACACAGATTATCGGTTGTTATACCTCGATATTTTGCCTACGGCTTCCATCCATGAATTGGCCGGTGCCTTTAGCAAAGCCATTCTAGAGGATGAGAAAAAACGTTCAAAAGACTATCTAAAAAGAATATCGCGCTTGATTGCAGGCTTGAAAGCTCGGTTGACTTTTGATGCGATTACTGGGAATCCGGTTGTTGAACTCGTATACGCTTCGCCGGAAGAATCAGAAGCCGGACTTGGAAAAATTTTTGACTATCTGGCTTCACAAGAGGCCAATTATGTGGTTGCTTTAGATGAATTCCAACAAATAACTACTTATCCTGAAAAGAATGTCGAAGCGGTATTGAGAAGCCACGTGCAACAACTGTCGAATGTATGCTTCATCTTTTCAGGAAGCCAGCGGCATCTTTTGACATCTATGTTCAGTGAGTATGGGCGACCATTCTATCAATCTACAGATTTTCTTAACCTTGAGCGTATCTCTGTGGATGCTTATTCCGCCTTCATTCAGGAAAAATTTGCTGCATCCGGCCGCCAGATAGATCATTCAGAAATACTTGCTATTCTGAACGATTACGACACCTATACTTTCTACGTGCAGTCCTATTTCAATCGGTTATACTCCA
This sequence comes from Bacteroidales bacterium, assembly GCA_038325635.1. Taxonomy (GTDB): domain Bacteria; phylum Bacteroidota; class Bacteroidia; order Bacteroidales; family Prolixibacteraceae; genus CAINVV01. Next base: position 2,837 of record JBBQJE010000187.1, on the reverse strand, counting down.
CCGGAGTAAAAAAAATAACAAAAATCTTGATTGAAGAAATAAAAACCGTCCTTCTCGAGGAGCGCGAATACATTTTTTACAATTACAAAAACCTCCTAACCAGCAGTCAATTTGAAGTATTGAAAGCCATAGCAAAGGAAAGTGCTGTTACTCAACCAAATTCAAAGCAGTTCATGGAGAAATACAAACTCGTTCAGCCCAGCTCAATTAACATTGCCATGAAAGCACTGCTAACCAAAGAACTAATCTACAAGGAGAATAAAGCATTCAAAGTTTATGATCTATTTTTTTCCAAGTGGCTAGAAAAGAGGTAATCGTGCCCGACTGATCTCCAGATCAGGAACCATGGATACTGAAACCTGCAAGGCTCTTTGCGACCTTCGGTTGGAAACGTTTAAATTTGATTAGCTGCCACCGCAAGTCGTTCATTAACAATCAGGAAAATGACCGGCCTTGGTGACGGCGAGGTTTAAAGTAATCCCCCCAGCTGTTGAAACGTAAGATTGTCAAAATGATTGATGCACCAATTTTGATTATCTAAAACCTTATTTTCTTAGGGAACCTTAGTAGAAAAAGTGCATACAATTGAATATCAACCTTATTACCTTATTTTAGATTGATCGTTTTCTGGTAATATTTGATAAATATCTCATATTCTTCTGCAAAGCCAATCTTACGATGGTGTTCTTGCTGATTCATGATATATCGGCAAACCTTATCAACATCTCCTTTTGAGACTGAAAATGCAGAGCAAGTATCCTGCCACTTAAATTTCCACTGGCAAAGCTCCTGCTCGTTAATAAACCTTTCAGAACTGTTTGCAACAATATTTGCAAGCGTTTTTTCAGAGATATCCGGCGAACGCGAAACCAAAAAATGCAGATGTTCAGGATTAGCAAAAATTGCATATAATTAACACCCGCTATTTTTGACTATTCCAGTAATATATTTTTCAATGCGTTCCCGGTGGACTTCAGCGATGAGTTGTATTCGATGTAAAGTACTGAATACAAAATGAGTGTACAAATTATTGTATTCTATTTTCATAATAAGGTAATAAGGTTTTGGTTATTTCCTTGCAGATGATTTCTACTAAGGTAACCTAATTAAATAAGGTTTTAAAATCTGTAAATATTTTTTCGTCTATGACACTTCGTATTTGTTTTGAATAACTAGATCTAAATACCTAAACCAGAAATCAAAAGTTCTTTCAACATGTCTCAGGAATATGTCAATAAAATTAACTTAAATTTATTTTTGAAATTCATCCGGAGTTCCTAACTTTAGTCACTTGTGTCGCCATCGTCTGAATTAGTCACTAATTCCGCCTTCCCATGTCTATTCCAACTACCCGTACCCATGAAGCCGCCACGGTCACCATCGACCATGAAAAATGTACTGGCTGTGGCAAATGTGTGGCCGTTTGCAAAGACTTTGAATTTGAAATTGTTGAAGGTAAAGCCAGAATTGTCAAGCAACCTCTCTTTGGCTGCATCGCATGCGGGCACTGCATGGCCATCTGTCCGGAAGGAGCTATCCAGGTTACTGGCAGATGTTTGTCGCCGGAAGATCTCTTTCTGCTCAATGGAGCAGCTGTAAAATCAGATTATCCTTCTCTATATAAACTACTTCAATCCCGCAGGAGCCTGCGGGAATATAAAGATATTCCGGTATCCCGGGAGGTAATTGACCAGGTCATTTCGGCCGCACAAACTGCTCCAATGGGTATTCCGCCCTCGGATGTGAACTTACTAGTATTGGATTCTAAAGAGAAAGTACGGCAATTCTCCTCCGATTTCTGCCGGATGCTGAATAAAAACAGGTGGCTGGTTTCCGGCTGGTTTCTAACCTTGATGCGTCCATTTTATGGGAAACAGAACGATGAATTGTTCCGAAAATTCCTTCGACCGGTTTTTGATATTTACATTGGCTCGATGAACAAGGGACAAGATCTGGTTACATATAATGCCCCGGTAGCCATATATTTCTATGGATCAGCCTATTGTGATCCGGCCGATCCGCTAATTGCAGCCACCTATGCCATGCTTGCAGCAGAATCGCTTGGATTGGGAACCTGCATGCTTGGCGCAATCCATCCTTTCCTTCAAGGAGGATTTGGCGTGAATATGTTCAGGAAAAAATATGGGATCCGCTATAAAAGTCGGGAGGGGCTGGTGTTGATCATGGGTTATCCCAAAGTGAAGTACCACAAAGGGATAAAGCGGACTTTTGCCAATGTTGATTTCTTTTAGGAAGTGACTAAAGTGAGCTAAAGTGACTAAAGTACTTCGCTACAATCAACCAATGTTCAAATTTCTATAATCCCGCAAATTTGATGCTACCTGAAAAACTGACCTTCTCCCAAGTGGTGATCATTGGATTAATGGGCCAATTTTGATCATCTAAAAACCTTATTTTGCAATGGCAACCTTAGTAGAATTAATGTATACGATTGAAAACCAACCTTATTACCTTATTATTGTCTGAATAATAAGGTAATAAGGTTGGTTTTGATTCCGTCGTTGTGTGCTACTAAGGTTTGTTGAATAAAAAAAGGTTTATATAATGTGGTTTTATCGCTAAAAAAATTAAACAACATTCTCGAAAATCAAAAAAAGTGAACATTTGCATGCTCACTTTATATTTAAATAACGATCATCGGAAAATCATTAATACCGCCTCTTGCGCTCAATGCGCTTAAAATCACCTCTTGATTCTGCTCTTGCAAATCCTCCGCTTCTTCTGCCGCGGAATGAACCATCGTCGCGTTTCTCTTCAAAAACCTCAACATCGAAGAAGGTACCTCTGAAGGACATTCCGCGAGAGTTGCGTAAGAG
>JBBQJE010000186.1:0-6896 GCA_038325635.1 Bacteroidales bacterium | reverse complement strand
ATTCCAGGTACGTGCGCTTGCTCTTTCCCACATTGCGGGCAAATGCAGTTAACCTCATTTATGGTCTGATGCGACAACTCAGTGTATTGTTCAATTTCCATCGAACCACATAGGGTGCAATTTTTGATTTCTTCCTCTTTTGCGGGATGGTTAAACCAACAGCCACAGTTGTTACATGAATACCATTCGCTATCGAAATACACTTTACCCCCCTCAAATACGATTGCCTTCCCTAAGACAAATGCCTGCGCTACTTTTCTGCGGGCACTTTCGTAGATCCTGGTGTAAGTGGGTCGTGAAACTCCCATTATTTGAGATGCTTCAACATGCCCGTTAAGTTCAAAATCACTTAACCGAATGGCCTCATACTCTTCAAAATTAATAACTACTGGATTATTTTCTTCAGGCAAACCAATCGGCCTGAATCCCTTAAAATGCGGGGGGTTGTTCATTTTTCGATTTCTTTTCGGTCTCGGCATTTTAAATGAGTATATGTTCGTTACAAATATAATGAACATTTGTTTATTATCATTATATTTTCTATTTTTGTTTAGTTGATCTGATTTTTTTGAGATTTAGGGTTAAGTCAGACATTCTAAAATGAAGAGAGTATCTCAGTTCATGTAATCAATAAAAATTTCAAATTATGGGAAAACAAGCAGTAAACATTTTATCACTAGATGTACCGAAATTAATCAACATGCTAAATGCTGCACTTTCAGAAGAGTGGCTAGCCTATTATCAGTACTGGATTGGCGCGCGACTGATGGAAGGTCCAATGCGTAGTGAAGTTGAACCTGAACTGCTGATTCACGCCAATCAGGAGTTGAACCACGCCGTTCTGGTCATTAACCGTATTATCCAGCTAGGAGGAACGCCTGTTCTTAACCCGGCAGAATGGACAAAACTCAGCCGATGCAGTTATGATGAACCAAACGATCCTTACATTGAGGTCATTCTGGAACAAAATCTTAAAGGTGAGCGATGTGCGATTCAGCGTTATAAAGAGATTGCTGATTTTACAAGCGGAGCCGATCATACAACGCATGCTATGGCAACTACAATCCTCAACGAAGAACTCGAACATGAAAATGATATTGAGGACTGGATGACCGACATCAGGAGAATGAAAGAGGAATTTAAGAAAATGAGAATGTAAATTTTAAATTGTATAATTATGGAAACGACAAATCAAGAAGCGATGACTTTACCTCGTATTGGTGAAGCCGCACCCGAATTTAAAGCAGTTACTACCCAGGGGCCAATTAATTTTCCCGCTGACTACAAAGGGAAATGGGTCATTCTTTTTAGTCATCCGGCCGATTTCACTCCGGTATGTACCTCCGAATTCATGACTTTTGCATCAATGGAAAGTGAATTCAGAGCATTCAACTGTGAGTTGGTGGGATTGTCTGTTGATGGGCTTTACAGTCATATTGCCTGGTTGCGAACGATTAAGGAGAAAATCGAATACAAAGGGATGAAAAATGTGGAAGTTAATTTCCCTTTGATTGAAGACATTACCATGGAAGTTGCCAAAAAATATGGCATGATCCAACCCGGTGAGAGTAACACCAAAGCTGTTCGTGCCGTATTCTTCATCGATCCAAAGGGAATTATCCGTGCCATGATCTATTATCCGCTCAGCCTCGGCCGTAACTTTGACGAATTGAAACGCGTTGTAATTGCCTTGCAGACAGCTGATAATTTTAGTGTTGCCATGCCTGCCGACTGGCGTCCTGGCGATGCGGTGATTATTCCTCCAGCCGGTTCATGTGGTACTGCGAAAGAACGCATGGAAACAAAGGTTGAAGGCAAGAAATGCTACGACTGGTTCTTCTGCACACAGGAACTATCAGCAGAAAAAGTAATGGCCGCAATCAAAACCAAATAGGCAAACAAATCCTTTTACTATTTAACTGTTTATCTGACTCCATTTTCAGATAAACAGTTTTTTTATCTGGTTATTTTGATTAGTTTTAAATTATTATTAGCTGAAGATTTCAATATTTACATATTGAAATGTGTATATATTTGCAACCATAATGAACCCTCGCTCATATTTTGTATGGAAAAAAATACTAATTTCACGTTTTTAAGGAACATATTCATCACCATATTGATTGTCATTTTCGCATTAATATTGGTTAATGTTCTTCATCAGGATGATAACTATAACTTGAAATTAGAAGGATTACGCCAGAAATATGCGATAAAAGCGATTCCTTCTGTGGATCACCGTAAACTTCCGGCCTTAGCGAAGGAATTCAAAACCCCTCAGGAAGTTACAGAAGCATGTCTCTCTTGCCATACTGAAACAGACAAGGAAGTAATGGCTTCTTCGCACTGGAATTGGGAGCGTGTTTCCTACGTCGACGGTCGTGGAATCTCATCCGCCGGAAAGAAAAATGTGATGAATAATTTTTGCCTTGGTACTAGTTCAAATGAACAATCCTGTGCCAAATGTCACATTGGGTTTGGAATGAGCAATAATCATTATGACTTCAACAATGCTCGTAATGTCGATTGCATGGTTTGTCACGATAACAGTGAGGAATACTTGAAAGGAGCATCCATGGCAGGATATCCAGATCGTACGGTAAACCTTGAGAAAGTTGCACAAAGTGTCGGTTCTCCTAAGAAAAGCAATTGTGGTTCTTGTCACTATTTCGGCGGGGGTGGTAATAATGTGAAACATGGAGATCTTGACGTTGCCCAAAACTCTTGTAGCCGTGATGTAGACGTACACATGGGGGCAAATGGAATGAACATGGAGTGCGTGGCTTGCCATACCGCCCAAAACCATCAGATATTGGGGAAACTTTACTCGGTTTCGAGCGACAATACCAACCGCTCTACCTGCGAACAATGTCATTCCAATACACCCCACCTCAGCGAAGTAATTAACAGGCATGGGTCAAAAATATCGTGTCAGGTTTGCCATATCCCTTTATATGCCAAGGTAAATTCAACCAAAATGTCCTGGAAATGGTCTGATGCCGGAAAATTAAAAAATGGCAAACCATACGAAGAGGAGGATTCACTTGGGAATCATAACTACATGTCGATCAAGGGCTCATTTATCTGGGAACGAAATGTTAAACCAGACTATATCTGGTTCAATGGCACTGCGGATCACTATTTGCTTGGCGACACTATTCAATCTGTTCCGGTTAGGATGAACACTTTGCATGGTTCACATAACGATCGTACCGCTAAAATTATTCCCGTAAAGATCCATGTTGGCGATCAAATCTACGATAAGGTTTATAATCGTTTGGTACAACCTAAACTTTACGGAGAGATGGAAGGAGATAGTGCATATTGGAAAGATTTTAACTGGGATGAGGCTGCAGCTGCAGGAATGAAAACTTCAGGTTTTCCGGTCAGCGGCAAGTATGGATTCGTTGAAACAATCATGTACTGGCCTGTCAACCACATGGTTTCGCCTAAGGAACAAGCAGTAGGCTGTGCCGAATGCCATACTCGTCAGAATGGACGATTGGCAAAATTGACTGATTTTTACCTTCCTGGACGCGATCGGAACGTAATGCTTGACGGGATTGGCATCTGGATGTTTTTTCTTACCGTATTTGCCGTTTTTGGTCATGCATTTATTCGCGTTTGGACAAATATCATGAAGGATAAATTTGATAAACAGGTGATTAACTATGACGAAGATAAATCGGAAGAATAGTTGATTAGTTAAGAATAGTTGACTTACAATCAATCAAACAAATATAAAATGCATAGAGTATATATTTACAAACGTTTTGAACGCTTCTGGCATTGGATGCAGGCCTCTTTGATCATTTTTCTGGCAATAACAGGGTTCGAGGTGCATGGATCCTATTCGATATTTGGATTTGAAAAGGCAGCCGATTACCACAGGGATGCATCATGGATGCTGCTTGGACTACTTACATTTGCCATTTTTTGGCACCTGACAACTGGCGAATGGAGACATTATATCCCCACAACAAAACAACTAAAGGAACAAGTAATCTATTATGTGTCAGGTATTTTCAGAGGGGATTCCCACCCAACAACAAGAACGAGCCTTAGCAAACTAAACCCATTGCAACGAATTGTCTATTTGGGATTTAAAGTGATATTAGTTCCGATTACAATAATTTCAGGCATACTGTATATGCTTTATAAAACGTTCGATCAAAATAATCTGATCGTGATTGAAGATTATCCCCTTGCTTCAATTGCGTTCTGGCATACGTTAGGTGCCATCCTACTGATGATATTCCTAGTTGTACATGTTTATATGACAACTACCGGTGAAACACCTACCTCTAATATCAAAGCAATGATTACCGGGTACGAAGAGATTGAAGAGGAACAACACGATCTTCCTGCTCAGAGTCATAACCAGGATGTGCCAAAAAACATGACTAAGTCAAAGCTCAAAAAATTAAAAGATATTACGGGGTAGAACAACCGCATAGCGGTAGACCAATTAGAAATTAATTACAATTTGGAATGAAACCACTAAAATTTATGAACCCATACCTGGCAGGCTTTCTACTTGGCCTAGTCTTATTGGGCACAATTTATGTTACAGGAAGAGGCCTTGGAGCTAGCGGAGCTGTAAAGAGTGTTGTACTCTCTTCAGTCGAAAATATCGCCCCTCAACATTCGGCTCATACTCCATTTATCAAAGCTTACAGTGAAGAACATCCGGGTGGACCATTAAAAGATTGGTTGGTTTTTGAAGTGATCGGTGTAATTATTGGGGCATTCCTTTCTGGAGTAATATCGAACCGTGTTGGAATTAAACTTGAAAGGGGGCCTAATATTACCAATCGAACGCGGATTATTGCAGCAATTGCCGGTGGAGCGCTATTTGGTTTTGGTTCTCAACTTGGAAGGGGGTGTACCAGTGGGGCCGCTCTAAGCGGTATGGCAGTAATGTCACTTGGCGGACTAATTACCATGTTTGCCATTTTTGGATCGGGTTATGCATTTGCCTATTTTTTTAGAAAACTTTGGTTAAAATAATTTCTATGGGACCATTAGTACCATTTATCATCAGCAATGAATTCAATTTGGTCATTGCACTGATCGCCGGAATTGGTTTCGGATTTGTTCTTGAACAGGCAGGCTTTTCTTCTACCAAAAAATTGGTTGGCTTGTTTTATGGTTATGATTTTACGGTATTGAAAGTCTTTTTTACCGCAGGAGTAACTGCAATGATTGGCGTTTTATTACTCGCCAATTGGGGACTCCTTGATTTAAGTATGATTTATGTCAATCCTACGTTTCTTTGGTCTGCCTTAGTTGGCGGAGCAATTATGGGTGTCGGATTTATCATCGGTGGCTTTTGCCCCGGCACCAGTGTATGCGCTGCTGCCATTGGAAAACTCGATGGACTCGCTTTTGTATTTGGCGGCGGATTGGGCGTCCTCGCATTTGTCGAAATGTATCCAATGCTCGAAAAGATCTACCTTGCCGAAGCATGGGGTCCGGTTTTGATGAACGAAATGTTGGGAATGTCAAAAATTGTGTTCGCATTTCTCCTGACCATCGTTGCATTTGGTGCATTTTATTTCACAGGAATTATCGAAAATAAAGTGAATGGAATCCAACCTAAAAGGGCTATAAATAAGGTAGTTATTTATGCTTCTGCTATCGGGCTGTCATTTGTCCTGTTGGGAATTATTGCCTTTATGCCAGATAGTAAAAGCAGGATGGAGGCTCGTATCAACAAAACTCTTCAACGAAATGATTTTGCTTTGGCCCAGGTTCCATCAGACAAGCTTGCCAGTGAGATTGTAAACAATTATTATAGGATGAACATTATTGATGTAAGAAATCCGGAAGCTTTTAAAAGCTACCATCTGCCATTCGCCATTAATATTCCAATTGAAAAAATGGACGAAAGACAGTGGAGTAAAATATTTGATCAAAAACATAAAATCAACTATTTTTACGCCGACGATCAGCAAATGGCGAGAAAAGCTTATCTATGGGCAGGTTATAAAGGGAATGCAGAAAGCTATATTCTTACGGAATCAGCTATTAATTTTAGAAAAATGTTCACCGACTTAGCTTATCCGGGACCAGAGGCAGGGAAAAATGAGATTAATGTTTACAATTTCAGGAAAAAAGCCGCTGCCGATATGTCATCATTGGTCGATGCACTCAAGAATTCCTCTCAGCCGGTTATCGCAAAAACAACCAAAATTAAAGGGGGCTGCTAATAGGATGTCTCCATTTTTTGCCTAATTTTATTGGCATGAGGCAGGTACTCCAAAATATCTTCCAATTTTACTACCAAGGTTTCAAAAATATGACGCTGGGGAAGAAGTTATGGGCGATCATCCTTATAAAATTGATCATTCTATTCCTTGTCCTCAGGCTATTCTTCTTTCCAAATTTTTTGAAATCGAATTTCAATACGGATGAAGAACGGAGCAACCATGTAATTGAACAACTCACTAAATAATCTATATGGAAAACATTGACTTTTCGCTTGTTGATTGGTCGCGCGCCCAGTTTGCGTTGACGGCCTTGTATCACTGGTTGTTTGTTCCATTAACGCTCGGACTTTCATTCATCATTGCGTTCATGGAATCTTTGTACGTACGGACTGGCAACCCCGAATGGAAACGAATCACCAAATTCTGGATGACACTTTTTGGTATCAACTTCGCCATTGGAGTAGCAACCGGTATCATTCTTGAGTTCGAATTCGGTACCAACTGGTCTAACTATTCGTGGTTTGTGGGAGATATTTTTGGGGCTCCATTGGCTATTGAAGGTATCATGGCCTTCTTTCTGGAAAGTACTTTCATTGCAGTCATGTTCTTCGGTTGGAACAAGGTAAGCAAGAAATTCCACCTGCTTTCAACCTGGCTGGTCGCGATCGGATCTAACTTATCTGC
>JBBQJE010000185.1:0-6948 GCA_038325635.1 Bacteroidales bacterium | reverse complement strand
TCATCCATAAATTTAATATCGCCTTGAAGCTTTGCCAATTCACTGCGAATCTCTGCTGTTCCCTGTAAGTAGCCGGGGACAAAAACACCTTTAGTACTGTCAACCTCATGTTTGTATGGATCATGTACCTCTACAAATCCTATTTTAATAAAAAAAGGTTTATCTCCATTTCGGGATTTTTGGAATAAACTTGTTGACTCTTTTACAGTTTCTTCTGCTTTATTATTTTGAGACAAATGGCGTTCAAAACCCAGCCGACCGGGTTCGCCGACATGTGTAAAACCTATCAATGTGGTAGTGTAGCCCTTTGACTTCAGTAATTCTGCAATATGCTTTTCGTTGTCATTTAATTTCCACCACCATGGGGCATGGGTAAGTCCCATTAATCCATTCGATTGGGGATACCTTCCAGTATGAAGACTGCCACGGCCTGGAGAGCAGACACAGGAAGTAGAATAAAAATTTCTGAAAAGGATTCCTTTGGATGCCAATCGATCTAAATTGGGAGAGTTAACACTCTTTATCCCATAACAACCCAGATGTTGTCCCAGATCATGGCAGGTAATGATAACAATATTTGGAGGGGGCTGGTTAACGAGATCCATCGAAGCAGCCGCACTTAGACAGGACGATCCTGTTAGGCTTGCTAAAATTCCCAGTGCCTTTAAATTTTTCATCCTATTGGTATTTTGGGAAGAAATGAGAAAAAGGATGTCTAAAAAAATTCTTTTACGGATTTTTTTAGACATCCGAAATTAAACCTATATAAGAATCTATTTCCCCTGGTATACCAAAGGTGCAACATTCCTTTGTACACCCGGATATCCTTTGTTCTGGTTAATGATTCCACCTGTATTTGAATTTATGGCATAGGATGGGACTGGCCAGAAGATATGATACGGTGAGCAGGTAAAATAATTTCCATACGGAGTTTTCACTTTTTTATTGTTGTAAAAATCGCTGACTTCGGTTACCCTGTCGTACCAAAAATTATCATCACTTAACTTATCCAGGGTATATACTTTCCCATTGTAACAGGGAATACCTGTTTTTGCATAAATGATGGCTATCCTTGTAAGCTCAACTTTACGCAGTTCTTCATAATATAATTCCCGAGCTCTTTCGTCCAATACAGCGCCAATTTTTTTAGTCTGGATATCGCCAACAGTGTACATATATTGGGCGTTTGCTCTTTGACGGATTGTATTAATATCATTAGCTGCTTTTTGCCATTCGCCCTTCCATATATAGGCCTCAGCCCTTAAAAGATAAGTTTCTGCCAAACGCATGATATACCAGTCGCCAGGTCCACCTGCTGGCTGAACTTTGTCTGGATCTGGAACCCAAACTTTGTAATGTGGCCAACTAAACCAACATCTGATTGTATCATTACATAGGAGAGCACCTGCATCAGTGCGTAACTGCAAATTTTTGCCATACCATGGATTATTGCTGGTTTTAAGCGCTGGGTTGTTATAAACCAGCTGCTCCATAGTCACCCAATTCCCGTTGGAAATCTTGTGACGGTAATCAGTATAATCGACCACACCACTCATTGTCCAAACTCCCTGTTGGGAATAGTAAGTTGGGCGGATACGTGCGACAGCTCTCCCATATTTCTCAACCAGACCAATTTCCATTTTTGCAGCATCAGACAGACCATTTGCGCCATTTGGTGTTTTAATGATACCGGTTAGCCCATAATTAGGTGCAATATTCCGCATAGAGTTCACTCCGGTAATACTATTCCCATCTATACCATATCTGTCAATGGTCATCAATAAACCTTCTGTATTTGATGCGATACTTTTATTTTCAATCCGGAACATATCCCATACTACATCCTTTGTAACAATAGCTTTATCCGTACCGAATCGTTGTGTATTAAGCTTGTGCAACCCACCGTCAATAACCTCTGAAGTAACTTTGATAGCGTCATCAAATCTTCCTACCAGCAGATAGTATTTTGCAAGAAGATGTTTACAGGCGGCTTTCGTAACCTGGCCCTTCTTTACCAAGTTCGCTTCAGGCACGTTTTGCGCAGCATATTCGAGATCAAGAATCATCTTTTGCCAGATAGACTCCTTTGTAGTCGAATAGAAATCGAGTTTGGGTTCAGTTAGTTCGTCAAGAACAAAGGGAACGTCGCCATATTGAAGTGTCTTAGAGTAATATCGGTATGCTCTTATAAAATAGGCACTTCCCAATATCGTTTTCTTTGATGCATCTGAACTGAATGTTGCCTTATCTATTCTGGAAATAACGGTATTACAATCCTTAATAATCTGATACGAATTATCCCAATACCAACCGATTTTAGTAAATGCGTTGTCAAAATTCGTTCCATCCGGCATCATCTGATTATTTAGGTCCTGCCATGGAGTTGCCTTATCAGTCGATCCATCAACAGCAACATCTGAATACTTTAGATTAACCAGGAAAGGAGCCTGATCAACGCAATATTCATCCCTAAACTTCAGCAGTGCATTATCGACAACGGCTTGTAAACCCTTTTCATTAATCAATACATTTTCAGGGGCATAAAATGACAGTGGTTGAGGTTCCAGAAAGCTTTTGCTGCAAGAGATCAGCAAAAGGAATGCAAATAGCATGCTTCCTATACTTTTTATATTTTTCATATTTAATTTCATCGCTAAAATTTTCAATTAAATGTGTCGTTACGCTATATTGTTAAATTTAAACCAAATGAGATGATTCTTTGAGCCCTTGTTCCATCCTCAGGATCGCCAAACTTCCATTTAGGTGCCCAAACACCAGCATTCCGGATACTCATTGTGATTTTTAGATCATTTATGAAGGTCCTGCTCATTAAACTCTTTGGCATCCGATAGGCAAATGCAATATTCTCTATCCTTATATAGGAACGATCAAACCATGCGGTATAGCTAACCCCTTTGGCTGGCGCAGACCGTAAGCGAGCATAATCATCACGTTGATTGTCAGGTGTCCAGTAAGGAATGTCCCATGAATTACGGCGATCTTCAATGTGATTATCATGTTTTGCAAGATCAAAAGCCGACTTCATTCCCCAAAGCGAATACAACACAAAAGAGGCTTCAATGTTTTTGAAGAGCGTAAAATTATTAGACAGTGTCCATGAAAATCGCGGTGATTTGTAACCTTGAAATTGCTTATCGTCATCAGTTAGTAAACCGTCGCCATTGACATCCTGCAACCTAAAATCACCTGGCGCCTGACTCCATTTGGCAGCGTCTGCTTCCTGACCGGTTTTCCATGTTCCAAGAATCTTATAATCCCAAACAACATCTTTTGCCTGGCCAATAAACCAGTTGTTTGTTTTATCATCCGCTTCTTTTTGTCCGATTACATTTCCGGTTTTGTCTAGGATATCTTGTTTTACACCGGTTATAGAAACAATTTCATTCCTGTTTACGGAGAAGATAAAACTCGATTTCCATTCGAAGCTGCTATGCTTTAAATTGAGGCTATTTAAGGATAATTCGAGCCCTTTGTTTTTTACCTGACCCAGATTTGCATATACTCTTGTAAATCCGGTTACTGTAGGCAATATCCGGTTAACCAAAACATCAGAAGTCTTCATATCATACATTTCGATAGATCCCGCAATTATTCCGCTAAAAAGTTTAAAATCTGCTCCAAGATTTATCGCTTTCGTTCTTTCCCATTTAAGGTTTTTGTTTTCCATCGTATTTATGGCAAGCGTTGGAATTTGGATAACTATTCCATTCTGATCCGCATTTAGTGATTTTCCGGAAGCGATTCTGGATAACGCAGCATAATTTGTTATGGAGCGGTTACCATTTATACCCCATGATGCCCTTAACTTCAAGTAGTTCACAAATTGTGGTTTAAAGAAACTTTCTTCTGTGACGACCCATCCTAAGGCGACTGAAGGGAAAGTTGCCCTTGGGTTTGAATATCCAAAAAGGGAAGATCCATCTCGTCGAACAGATAATGTCAATAAATATTTTTTACTATATCCATAATTCAATCGCGCCATTAAAGCATCCGCAGTCTGCATTTCATCGTTACTCGTAAGGGTTGCCAAAGTACCGGTCGACATATTGTGATACCCCAATACATCGTTTGGTGAGAAACTACGGTTGTTCATTCCATCCGAATTTATCTTTATTTTTTCTGCATTAGCCAATAAGGTCACGTCAATTTTGTGGCGGTCAAATAAGGTGCGATTCCAATTAATGATATTGTCAACCTGCCATTGTCTGTTCAAGGAATTTTCTCGTGTTGCTGATCCACCATAAAGTCCCCATAAAGGATGTTGAGAAGAATCATGTACATAATTATGGTAAAAGTCAATACTGTTGGTATAATTCATGGTGTAGGTAATACCAAAAGGTAGATCCAGAACGGAATACATTTTTGTAAAAAGCGTATAATATTGCATCTCCTTTTCTCTATAAGTTCTAGCTAGTAAGGGATGACTTGCTTGAATGTCATCGTTCGGATACAATCGTAAAGTTGTACCATCATTGGCATAAAAGGAACTGAAAGGAGTCAGACTTTGATATTGTGCGTAATCAGCAGGGACTGAGCTTTGATCCTTATAAGAAAACTGAGCGTTTATACCAACTTTCAGAAATTTTGCAGCCTGCCCTTCCAGATTTACCCTGGATCTGATGGTCGAAAATTCATCCCCTTTGGTCAGAGCTTCATTTTTCATGTATCCCAAGGACCAGTAATAGGTAAAATTATCTCTTTTACCCGAAAGACTCAAATTATAATCTTGCCGTTTCCCTGTCTGGAATATTGAATTTTCCCAGTCAATCGTATTGCCAGCTTTGTAATTCTCGATTTCCTTTCCTGTCAACCTCAACCCGGCCAACCATGCATCGACCATATTGGTCTGATTTGTACTATGGTAAGCCATCCATTGAGGAAGGTATTGTGAATCTAATGTACGTGGATCATCAAACGGACTCCATGGTTTCTGTGAAACCGTTGCACTAAATACTGATTTAAACATGTCGGATCTCCAGGTCATAAAACCGGCTGCATCATAAGGTTTAACCCTATTCGCTGCGGAAGAAATTCCAACAGTGCTGCTAACCGTTATGGTGGGCTTTTCGCCTTTTCCCTTTTTAGTTGTAATGGCAATAATACCATTGGTTGCTCTTGATCCATAAACAGCAGCAGAACTTGCATCCTTCATGATATCCATTTTGTCAATATCATCAGGATTTATATCAGAGAGGTCACCGTTAAAAATCACTCCGTCTAATACAATAAGCGGAGAGGAACCCGCTGTTAGAGAAGTCTCACCACGAATAAGCAAAGAGGCATCCCCTTTTGCGGAAGATGAATATCCTGCATTTAATCCAGGAGTACTTGTGCGAAGTAAGTCACCAACGTTTGAAGGTGCATAATTCTTCATGTCATCTGCCTTAACTTGAACAATTGCACCGGTTAAATCTGATTTTTTGGCGATTCCATAACCGATCGCAACAACTTCTTCAATTCCAACTGTTTCTTCAACAAGAACCACATTAATAGTTGATTTCCCGGTAAAAACAATTTCCTGAGATTTCATACCAACAAACGAAAATTGAATAATTGCATTATCGGGAACGTTAGAAAGTGAATAACCACCGCTATTATCCGTAATAACACCATTTGTCGTCCCTTTTATGACTATAGAAGCACCTGGAATAGACGCACCGGTAGCATCAGTGACTTTACCGGATACTTTCTTTTCGGCTTTCTGCTGAATCATCATGTCTGCTGGAGAAATCACGATCTGCCTGTCAAAGACGGAATATTTTACCGTTTGATTGGCAAAAAGCTGATCCAAAATTGTATTAATTTGCTCATTTTCAGCCTGTATATCTACTTTTCGTTCAACATCGACCAATTCGTTGTTGTAAAGAAAATAAAACTCGCTTGACCTTTCAATTTCTTTCAAGGCCTGCTTCAGAGGAGTTTGGTTGAGTTTAAGTGTAATCCTGGTATTCTGTGAATAGGTGCCAACTGCTAATAGATTTAAAGTAGAAAGCAGGACCAAAAAAAGTGTAATTTTCATAACAATTAATCCTTTCTTTATAATGGCATACATACTACCACCCGGAGAATTTAGTCCGATTTTTTTCATATTTTTGATTTGTTAAATGTTTGTTTATTTTTTTGAAGAGAATGAATGCATTTAATCATCAACGGGGAGGTGCGTCAACACTTTCCCGTTACATTTTTTCACTCGGTTTCTGCATAGGCAATACGTTTATATTTATGTATTAATTGAATATTATTTCACGCTTTGAATATGAATTATCAGCCTGTTTGACGGCTTTACTTATTTTATACTTTATCGGAGAGGAACTACATAAAAGATTGAGGACCTGCTCAATGGGCTCGTCCGAAAACGTTGCAGTAAAACGATAACAGTTAAAATTCTTGTTCTGAATTCGTACCTTAACATTATACCAATTACCAAGTTTGTCGGCAACCTGTTCAATTGGGTCATTAAAAAAAACCAGTTTACCATCCTTCCAGCCAATGAACTTATCCAGATCTTCTTCAGAAGTAATTTTAACTGAATTTTCATTCCTTTTATAAACGGCTCGGTCCGAAGGTTTAAGCTCTGCCAAATAAACTATTTTGCCGTCCATCTCATTTTCCAGAACGACTTTTCCGTGAACGAGCGTCGTGCTAATTTCATTTAATTCCGGATATGCCTGAAGATTAAATGCAGTGCCAAGTACTTTTACATCAATGTTTTCTGTCTTGACAATAAAGGGTTTGGCAGCATTTGGAGTGACCTCAAAGAAAGCTTCCCCAATCAATTTTACTTTACGAGAATCACCGTTGAATGCAACTGGAAAAATCAACTTGCTACCGGAGTTTAGATAAACTTTCGTACCATCGGATAACTGAAATTTAGAACGAGTGCCATACATGGAGGAAATTTCCTGTTCGATGACAGTTTGTTCCTTT
>JBBQJE010000184.1:0-6984 GCA_038325635.1 Bacteroidales bacterium | reverse complement strand
AAGGGCTGCCACGATTCTACCTTTGTACTAATTCCGAACGAAGCTAAAAAATAGTGGATTTTTTGATCAGTCATAATTTTCTAATGTGTTAATGTGCTAATATGCTAATGTGCTAATTGAAGAACGCGACATCCAAAATTATGATTCATCCTAGTATTTTTTTCATTTTTTTCATTAGCATATTAGCAAATTAGCACATTAGCACATTATTGCCACAAATGCTCAGGATAAACTCCTTCTTCGATTAATTGTGCAATTCGTCCCTTGACAATAGGTTTATCTTCGATGTACGTGACACCAAACCAAGGAGAATCACATTCGATTACCTTTGTCCTGATTTTTCCGTTTACGATATTGTCGTTGATTAAAAGCGGAATGTAGTATTCGGATTTCAGTTCGTTGCCATGGTTGGTAAGGAACTCAGAAAAACCTTCTTTAAGATACTGAAAAACATTGGGTTTGAGTCCCCAGAAGTTCATAGACACCGGACTCTTTGGATTCAATTTGTGTTTGCCATCTTCCTCATAAAAATAGATGCCGTCCGGTTCACCTACGATCTTTGTGCGTTCCACGACCGTGGTAAGATATCCGTTGGAATCCGTTTCGCAGACTCCTCTGGAGACAGTTCCGTGATCGGACAGGGTGTTCTCGACATTATACCCGATCATGGAATATTCTGCAGGATCCGTTGATGCGTTGAGGAAATCGGCCATGGCCTGATACGCCTTTTTGCCGTAAAAATCATCCGCATTAATAACGGCCATCGCCTCATTAGCGAAACCGTCTGCCATCCACAAGGCGTGTGCGGTCCCCCAGGGCTTTTGTCTTTCGGGCGAGAGGGTAAATCCTGCCGGGATCTTATCGAGCGACTGGTACACATAATCTACCTCGATGCGACCTTCAAGGCGCGGATTAAAACGTTCCTTGAAAGCATCTGCGAAGTCATGACGGATCACGAAAACGACTTTTCCAAAACCAGCCCGAATGGCATCAAAAAGGGAATAATCGATAATAGCTTCCCCGTTAGGGCCAACTTCGTCCATCTGTTTGAGTCCGCCGTAACGACTGCCCATCCCGGCAGCGAGGATAATTAAGGTAGGTTTCATATTTTTTAAATGAAAAGTGAAAAATGAAAAGTGAAAAATGGAAAATGAAGGAAATTGGATTTTTCACTTTTCACTTTTCGTTTTTCATTAGTTTGTTTTTACCATTTCTTCTTCTTGTATCCCCAAATCGAATAATAGAGAATCATAAAGTAACCGGGGACTAAAATAAAGTATGACAATTGTGCTCCAATTTGATCGGATAATTTTCCCCAAATGGGAGGAAGTAGTGCGCCGCCCATGATGGCCATAATCATCAAGGCTGATCCTGTTTTGAGAAATTTGCCCAAGTTGTGGATTGCGAGAGGCCAGATTGCAGGCCATACCAAAGCGTTAGCGAAACCCAAAATGGCAATAAAGAAAACCGAAACCATACCGGATGTGAATATTGCACAAATTGAGAATACTATTCCTAGGATTGCAGACCACTGCAATGCTGTACGTTGTGTGATAAATCTTGGAATGGTGATAATTCCGATAATATATGCTAAGACCATCGAAATCAAGGTGTAAGAGGTAAATACCTTGGCTGAGGCAAGTGGGATATTGAGCGATATACCATATCGAATGATGGTATCACCTGAAATTACTTCGGCACCAACATAGAAGAACAGTGTGATAACTCCTAGTATAAGATGTGGAAACTGCCAAATGCTTGTTTTGGATACTTCGCCTTTTTCAGCGTCAATCTCCTCTTCACTTTCCATCTCAACTTCAGGAAGCGGTGCGTATTTTATGCCAAAACCTGCTGCAAAAAGAGCAATAGACATCACTATATATGGCATAATGACACGTGCAGCCAGAAGATCCAACTGTGCCATTTTCGAAGTTAAATCTAAAGATTGCAGTCCTTTAATAAGTTCGTCATCACCAGGTTTAATGATAAAATAAGCAAGGATCAGAGGTGCCATTGCTCCGGCAAGTTTATTGCAAATGCCCATGATACTGATACGCTGGGCAGCGCTTTCACGTGGACCAATAATTGTAATATACGGATTAACAGCTGTTTGAAGAATGGTTAATCCTGTCCCCATTATAAACAACCCCGTCAGAAAAAGGGCGTAAGTACGGGTCATTGCCGCAGGAATAAAGATGAGAGTACCAAGTGCCATCACCCACAAACCAACCGCCATACCCTTGTGAAAACCTGTCTTTTTCAAAATAGCCGCCGAAGGTAGTCCCATCACGAAATAGGGGATATAAAAGAAAGTGGTGACTAACATTGCCTGGAAATCTGATAATTCGCAGGCAATTTTTAAATAAGGTATCAGGATTCCGTTCAGCCAGGTAACGAAGCCAAAAATGAAAAAAAGTGATCCAATAATAATAATTGGAACCACATAGGATTTGTTCGATTTTGTTGCTACTGCAGATGATTTAGTCATAAAAAATTGAATTTAGTAGTTTGACGCAAAATAGTTGTTTTTAAGTGAAAAGTGAAAAATTAAAAGTGAAAAATAGTAAGAATCGCTTATTCCATTTTTCATTTTTCATTTTTCATTTTTCACTTTCTTTATACCAGCTTGAGTACGTGTGATAATTATTCGCAATCCGATTGATCTCTCCTTCGATCAGATCGATGCTAATTTCTTTAATTTTTTTAGCCGGAGATCCTCCATAAATGCTGCCGGATTCGACGACTGTACCTTTTATAACAACTGCGCCGGCAGCAACGATCGAGTTACTATGGATTACTGCATTATCCAAAACCACCGCATTCATCCCGATTAAAACATTGTCATGAATGGTGCATCCGTGTACAATCGCACCATGAGCAATCGAGACATTGTTGCCGATATTCGTAGCTGATTTCTCATAAGTACCGTGGATGACAGCGTTATCCTGAATGTTAACATTGTCGCCTATTTTAATATAATTGACATCACCGCGCAAAACCGCTCCAAACCATACACTACAGTTGTCGCCCAATGTTGTGTCGCCGATTACAACCGCATTATCAGCCAGAAAACAATTCGAGCCTATAACTGGTGTTTTTCCACGCAAAGTTTTTATGATGGCCATTTTCCAAAAAAGTTTAAATTTGTGGTTCAAAAGTAGCAAATAATTATTTGAACACTATGTCTATTCAAACAAAAGTGACCGAACTTGAAGAAGTGTCGATCCGGTTTTCTGGTGATTCGGGTGATGGCATGCAGCTCACCGGTACCCTTTTTTCTGATACATCTGCTTTGTTAGGAAATGATATTTCAACTTTCCCCGATTATCCTTCCGAGATACGTGCCCCACAAGGAACAGTAGCCGGTGTCTCCGGCTTCCAACTTCAGTTTGGGAAGAAAAAAATTAGCACCCCTGGCGATCTGGCACATGTTCTGGTTGCCATGAATCCGGCAGCAGTAAAGGCTAATGCGAATTTTCTGATGCCCGGCGGAACAATCTTCTACGACTCAGACAGTTTTACGCAAAAAAACTTCGAAAAAGCGAAGTATAAGACGGATGATCCATTTACAGAATTGAATCTACTGGATCACATAAAAGTTCCGGTTCCGATTACCACATTGACCAGAGAAGCACTGAAAGATCTCGAAATCGACAACAAGAGTATCCTTCGAAGCAAGAATATGTTTGCTTTGGGCTTAATCTGCTGGGTATTCAGCCGTCCGCTCGACTACATCGAAAAATATTTAACGAGGAAGTTTGGAAAAAAGGAGTTGGTTCTCGAATCCAATCTTCGGGTGTTGAAGGCAGGTTATAATTATGCGATGAACCTGCAGCACATGACTCCAAGATACGTGGTTCATCCTGCGCCAATTGAAAAAGGGCTCTACCGGAATATCAGCGGCAACCTGGCTACTGCCTGGGGTTTTTTAGCAGCCGCTGAAAAGTCCGGACTCGAGCTTTTCATCGGTTCGTATCCTATTACTCCGGCTACGGAAGTCTTACAGGCACTTGCCGATCGCAAAGACTTGGGCGTGAAAAGCTTTCAGGCAGAGGACGAAATCGCCGGAATATGTACGTCAATTGGCGCCGCATTCGCTGGAGATTTGGCCGTTACCTCTACCTCCGGGCCGGGTTTTGCCCTGAAGGCGGAAGCTCTTGGATTAGCAGTGATGGCAGAATTACCCTTGGTGGTCGTCAACGTTCAACGTGGCGGTCCCTCAACCGGACTTCCAACCAAGACGGAACAATCTGATTTACTCCAAACATTGTACGGAAGAAATGGCGAGAGTCCGGTGGTGGTAATCGCGGCTTCTACTCCGTCCGACTGTTTCCATTATGCCTTTATGTCGGCCAAGATCGCCTTGGAACGAATGGTTCCGGTAGTGCTGTTGACCGACGGATTTTTAGGAAACGGAACGGAACCCTGGAAAGTGCCTACCATGGCTGAACTTCCATCGATTACTCCACGCATCGCCAAAGATGCTTCGAAATTTAAACCCTATCAGCGCGATCCGCAAACACTGGCTCGCGAATGGGCTTTCCCGGGAATGGATGGTTTCCAACACCGTATCGGCGGATTGGAGAAAGATCCTGCCGGCAACGTTAGCCACGACGCAGCCAACCATCAATTGATGTGCGAAATCAGACGAGATAAGGTCGACAGGGTGGTTGATATGCTACCCGAATTGGAGGTTGTCGGCGAAGAATCAGGCGATTTATTGGTAGTTGGCTGGGGTGGAACGCTCGGTCATTTGGATACAGCCGTTCGGGAATGTCACGAGAAAGGGATTAAAGTGAGTCTGGCTCATTTCAATTACATCAAACCATTGCCAGCCAATACAGCAGCCATTTTTGCTAATTACAAAAAGATTGTCGTCTGCGAATTAAATCTCGGCCAATTTGTTGGCTACCTGCGCGATAAGTTGCCACAATTTCAATATCTACAATTTAACAAAGTTCAGGGATTACCCTTTACGATCCACGAACTATCCGCTCACTTTGTAAAACTTATGGAGGAATAATCATGTTAGAACCACTAAATTATACGCTGAAAGACTTCAAAAGTGAAAACGAAGTAAGATGGTGCCCAGGTTGTGGCGACCATGCAGTTTTAAACGGAATTCAGAAAGCCATGGCGAATCTGGGTATCCGTCACGAAGATTTTGCTGTTATCTCCGGAATCGGGTGTTCATCCCGCTTTCCGTATTACATGAGTACGTTTGGGTTTCACACCATCCACGGTCGGGCAGCAGCTATCGCCTCGGGTGTTAAATGTGCCAATCCGAAGTTAACGGTGTGGGAAATTACCGGCGACGGTGATGCACTGGCCATTGGTGGTAACCACTTTATTCACGCCATTCGGCGGAATATTGATTTCAACCTCATTCTGTTCAATAACAAAATTTACGGTCTGACGAAAGGCCAATATTCGCCAACCACCGATCGTGGCTGGGTGACCAAGACCTCCCCGATGGGAACGATCGAAGATCCTTTCGTACCCGGAAGGCTCGTCCTCGGAGCAGGTGGTACCTTCTTTGCTCGCTGTGTCGACAATAACCTGAAGCATTCGCAAGAGGTTTTTGAAGAAGCAGCCAGATTTAAAGGTACTTCTGTGGTGGAGGTACTACAAAACTGTGTGATCTTCAACGATGGAGTGCACGACGCCATTTCTGATCCGAAAACGAGAGAAGAGCATCAGATCTTCCTGAAACACGGTGAGCCGATGATTTTCGGCAACAACCGCGACAAAGGCTTAGTCTTGGACAAAGGAAAACTAAAAGTCGTGCAGCTCGGCGAAGGCGGTACAAAAGTAGAAGACCTGTTGGTACACGATTCCTCTGATCAGGACGGATTCCTGCATCAGTCGCTTATTAACATGAAGCTGCCAGAATTCCCTGTGGCAATGGGTGTTATCCGTGCTGTACCTTCCAAGGTATACGACGAAGCGATGGTGGCACAGATCGAAGAAGCAAAATCAAAATCTAAAATCAAAACAGTCGACCAGCTATTGTCGAGTGGAAATACCTGGAGAGTAGAATAAAACAAAAAAGGCGCCGTTCGGCGCCTTTTTTGTTTAGGGATGTTTTGGCAATCGTCTACATTTCCTGCCGATGGTGCGTTAATTTGTGAGCAAGGAAGATAACAAATCACCTCTGGTTTTCCCAATTCCCGGAGGCATCCCAACAATCCAATAGATTTGAACAATTTCTAACTATTTTCTAAAAACTTTATGTTAATTCAAAGAAGATCACTAGCTTTGGAAGGAGGAAATACATTTACCTAACGAATTTCTTTTATCCAACATGTCAAGTTCTGCATACGAAATTGATCCATATTTCACCATTTATGTAGATCGCTATTTATCAGCGATTTATAAAAATCGTACGATACTTCCAAGGCGGATATATAGGCAACTAATAGCGTTTACCGGAAGGGGGTTGCGTTTAGGGAAATGTTAACAGCAAGGCTAAAAGACACAGTGACACAAATATAATATGAGTAAAAAAGAAAGTAATAATCCCTTGTTTGACGGACAACGTGAGAAGTCAGGTGGATCGACTTTTGACAAATATTCCTTTCAATATCATTGGGCTTTGTATAGAGTAATTTCAAATCATGAAGATCAAAATGAATACGCGGTAATAATTGAGCTTCATGAAGATGTTGTTGTCTCAAACTCATTAGACGCAGATAAAGCGAAATTTGAATTCAATCAAGTCAAGACTAATAAAACACCATTTAATACATTTCAACTTGTTCAAAATAAAAAGGGTGGAAATTCTGTATTAGGAAAATTAATTAAAGGTGTTTCAGAAAAACCCTACACGGCACTAATTGAGTCTTTAAACTTAATTGCCACAAATAAATTTACTCTTGAATTAGCAAAGAGCGATATTGACTTAAAAATCATAAGAAAAGAAGACCTATCAAGTAATCAACTTAAAGATTTAGAGACAGAACTTAAAAAAGAAATTGGTATCAA
>JBBQJE010000183.1:0-7007 GCA_038325635.1 Bacteroidales bacterium | reverse complement strand
TGAGAGTGAATTGGGAAAAGGAAGCCGATTTATTTTTGATATTCCTCAAATATATAAACAGGAGAATACCATCATTACAAAAGCTAGTGAAGAAAATCCCGAACATAAAAAATTTAACGGTGAATTAATCCTTATCGTGGAAGATGAGAATATTAATTATCAGGTTTTGAGTTCAATCCTTGCCAGTGTAAATCTGAAATATGAAAGGGCGGAGACTGGCAAACAAGCGGTAGATATGTTTTTGCATACTCCTTATTGGCTCATTCTGATGGATATTCAATTGTCAGGAATGAACGGGTGGGAAGCCACTATGAAAATCAGAGAAAATGATTCAGAAATTCCAATTATTGCGGTAACAGCTTTTGCTTCAGATCCCACCAGAAAGAAGAGCATTGAAGCCGGTTGCAATGACTATCTCACCAAACCAATTAACAAGGCAAGACTAATTCAATTAATTGATAAATATCTCCAAAGGAGCAAGATGAGTTCGGTTCAAATTAACAAATGAGGTAATAAAACATATCTAATAAAAAGAAAAGCGGAAAATGAATACACATTTTCCGCTTTTCTTTTATACTTTTTAAAATATTAGGGCTTCTTCGAATTAAACTTATCAGAAGTGTACGTAAAAGTATAGTTGCCAGAGCCAAGTTGCACGATTGTTGTGCCTCCATTTTGTTCCGCTGTACAAACTTTACTATCAGCTAAAGGAAGCATGTTAAGTTTCACGCTTGCCAATTCAGCATGTGGTAAAGTTACCATAGCAGTCGTATTGGCAGGAACAGTAACCTCGTATGAAAACTGTGACTGGTTAAGTATCCATGAAGATTTGATCAGTCCATACATACTCTTGAATTCAACAGACGCTTTGGTTAGGTCGCCACCTGGATGAGGAGCTAAAACAATATGCTTGTATCCCGGATTTAACGGATCAATTTCGAGACCTGCCACATGTTTGTATAACCACTCACCAATTGCTCCATACGCATAATGATTAAAGCTATTCATTCCGACATCCTGAAAGGTTCCGTCCGGCTTTTGACCGTCCCACCTTTCCCAAATGGTTGTAGCTCCCTGTGTTACAGGATATAACCAAGAGGGATATTGCTTCCTATAAAGGAGCATGAAGGCCAAATCATCGTTACCGGTCGCCGAGAGCGTTTTGCATAACAACGGAGTTCCTACGAACCCTGTAGTCAGGTGTCCCATTTTCCTGACATCAGCAGCGAGATAATCAGCTGCATTCTTTTTCAAATTTTCAGGTAAAAGATCGAATGCAAGAGCAAGTGAATAACCGGTTTGAGTATGTGAAACGACTCTCCCATTTTTTGTTATAAATTCATCAATGAAGGCCTTTTTAACGTCCCCAGCCAATTTTGAATAAAGTGTAGCATCTTCGGTTTTACCTAAGATCGTTGCAATCTGACTTAATAATCTGGTGGAATAGGCAAAATAAGCGGTCGCTATCAAGTCCTTTTCAGTAGTTGCTCCCGGATAGGAAGAACTGTTCGATGCAAATGCCAGCCAATCGCCGAAATGAGCATCACCTAACCATAAGTTCTTTGCACCTGCTCTGGTGTGCATATATTCAACCCAAGCTTTCATACTTTTGTATTGCTCAGCCAGAATTCTTTTATCGCCATAAACCTGATAAACTGTCCATGGTACAATGAGGGATGCATCAGCCCACGCGGTAGCTCCACCTTCCCCGTTCAACACATCAGGGATAACATGAGGTACA
The DNA here is from genome assembly GCA_038325635.1 of Bacteroidales bacterium. Classification (GTDB taxonomy): domain Bacteria; phylum Bacteroidota; class Bacteroidia; order Bacteroidales; family Prolixibacteraceae; genus CAINVV01. Next base: position 5,266 of record JBBQJE010000183.1, on the reverse strand, counting down.
CGTCCGTTTGGGGATTGATCAGCTGGGAAATCTTTCATCCATTTTGTATAGAAAGCTGCAACGTCAAAGTTAAAAGCGGCAGTCATGCTAAATACCTGGGCATCACCGGTCCAACCTAAACGTTCATCGCGTTGCGGACAATCAGTTGGTACATCGACAAAATTTCCTTTTTGTCCCCACTGGATATTATGCTGAAGCTGATTTATCAGTGAATCGGAGCAAAGGAAGGTTCCGGTAGGAGTCATTGCAGAATGGATAACGACTCCAGTAATTTGATCGAAACTCGGGTCAGATGCCAGACCTTCCAGTTTCACAAATCGAAACCCATGAAAGGTAAATATTGGTTGAAAAATCTCTTCGGCTCCACCTTTTAAAATATAGGTATCTGTGCATTTTGCATTGCGAAGATTGTCTGTATAGAAATTTCCGGCCTTATCCAACACTTCAGCAAATTTGAGAACAATTTTATCCCCTCTGTTCCCTTTAACCTTCAGCCTCACAACTCCGACCATATTCTGTCCCATATCTAAAACTGTTTCTCCCTTTGGAGTTTTCAAAAGCTTTATGGGTTTGATTTCTTCAATAGCCTGAACAGGAACACCCTGAGGAGCAATTAATTGATTTTTTGCATACTCATAGACTTTCGCACTGTTCCATTTTGAATCGGAATATCCGGCCTTGTCCCATCCTGTCAATTCCATGCGTGCGTCGTAACTCTCACCGTTATAACTATCTGCCTCCAGAATGGGTCCTGTTGTAGCCTTCCAGCCTGAATCAGTGGTAATTGTTTCGTTGGTTCCGTCAGCGTATGATATTATCAATTGAACCAGCAAAGCACTCTTTTCACCGTAATAGCTTCGTTGGCCTTTGAAACCAATTCTTCCACGATACCATCCGTCACCGACAATGGCACCAATTGAATTATTCGTTCCCAAGGATTGTGTTACGTCATACGTTTGATATTGAATGCGATTTTTGTAGCTTGTCCAGCCGGGAGTTAAAAGGTCTGTACCAACTTTCTTTCCATTGAGATGTAATTCATAAAGACCAAGAGCTGTCACATAAACTCTTGCCGACGTTACCTTTTTGCTCAGTGAAAACTCTTTTCTAAAAAACTGCGGCGGACGGGAAACTGAATTGTCCTGTTCTTGGCCGAATCTAATCCAGGAAGCTTTCCAGTCAGTCGCATTTAACAAACCCATTTCCCAATAGGAAGGCTCGCTCCAGGCGGATGCCTTATTTTTTGAATCCCAGATCCTAACTTGCCACCAAAGTCGTTGCATTGATTTTGGTGCCGGTCCGCCGTAAACAACGTTAACGGATTCAGAAGAATTTACTTTACCGGTACTCCAAATGAGGCCGCTGCTTTTAGAAAGACTCTTTTCCGATTCTGCTACCCGAATTTCATAGGCTTGCTGCATAAAATTGTTCTCATCTGCAACAATTTGCCAGCTCAGACGAGGTTGCACCACGTCGATCCCGATAGGATTAATATGGTAATCACATTTTAGAGCTGTGACAATGTTTTTTGAAAATCCTGACAAGGAAAGAGTGGTCAAGAGTAATGAAATCAAAATAATTTTGAAATTGCCGATTTGTTTCTTCATCATCTTTGGTTGTTAATTTCACCAAAGATAAAATATTTTCAGAGAGAATTTAGTGCAACAAAGCGTCTATAATAAAGACCCGTGTAATAAAAACGCACAGACGAAAGCAGCAATGGGACAGACATGGTCAGATAAAGAAAAGACAGATATATTGGTGAAACCCAACCGGTAGTTCGTAAAGTTATCCCCATGGAAATCATGAGAGTCATCATCAGGTAGCTTCTGAAATTAAAAAAGGAAAATACACACGGGTAATCGACTTTCATGCGTAAGATTCTCTGAGTATGTTTTAGTGATAATTTAGAAAACAGTTTCAGATAAAATAGTATCCCTCCCGTTAAAGTCAGAATAAGCTTTAACCAAAGTAGCCGGCTTGAGGTATCAAGCATTCTAAAGCCTCTGGAAAGCAACATTAAACCGGCAAAAGTCCATACAACAGCTGCAATAAACAACAGTGCACGCTTTGGAACGGCCGGTTTCAACCAGGATAAATTTTTCACCTTAACTATTTTATTCTAACCTGAAATGGATCGATCAATAATTGATCTTGGCAACGAACACCAACAATGAATGAAATGCAAATGAAAAGAAAAAATCGGAAACTTTTGTAATGATTCCAATAATGATCTTTAACTTCTATTTTAGTCTTTTTGGTCTATTTCAAAATTAGTTCTAGGGGGCATTAAACTATTTAGCTATTTGAATGTCAAACAGTCGAAGTTTAGTTTAGGTAGGTTAGGTAAAACAGGACCCTCCGGATGGTGCAAATCGTCAGGAGGGTTTTTTTTAAGCCAACATATCCAGAATATTAATTACCTGCCCTGAATATTTAACAACTTTTCGAAGAATATCAATCACTTTAAACAGCCGTTTAGATTTTCGGCTCATGTCTTCTGCTATTGCATTCAATAATATCGTTTCTTTTTTCAGTGATGCAATCAATTCCTTTTCAATGGTTGCGACCAAAATTCTTTCCAAATTGCGTAAATGAACTGAGGCCTGCTCCAAACTGAGTTTCGAACTTAGAGATAGTTCGCTTTTGCTCATCTCCTGAGCAATTTCCAGTTGAGCTTTCCTTATTTCTTCCAAAGTGAGCCCTATCCCTCTATTTTTCATATACTTATAGTTGTTTATTATTTTTTATCTATTTTCAATAGCAGCTTTCTGATTTGCTCCTCATCCTTGTAAAAATTGTTCAGATCCTCGGCAATCTCCTTCAATGATTTCTTTTTTGTCATCACGTCAGTCAGCTTTTTATGGGCTATTTTCAAATTTTTGGCTGCCCGGATCGTCTGCATTTGAAGCTGTTTAACTATTTCGACCCTTTCCATCAAATGAATGTACTCTTTTTCACTTTCAATAGCGGGCGGCGATCTCTTCGTGAAGTAAAATCGGAAACTTTCTGTAACCCCGGTCTCTTCGTTGTCAATAATTTTACCCATTCCCTTCGAGGACAAAAAGGAAACCATCTCGTCGCACAAAATCGATACCAACGTATCTGCCTGACTCACATACTTTCTGAGTGCTTTGTACTGCTGGGACAAAAGATAAGTTCTGGTACCAAAATCAAGAGATTCAGAGAGCAAGTTCCCAACACCGGTTGGAATTGGATTGACCCCATCGATGCGATTATATTGTGCTGTTAAGGATTCCAGATTAACACCAAACCGTCCATACAAATCACTTTGCGTATAGAACGGAGCATCAGAGGAAAGGAGTACAAATGCTTTGGCATACTCATCGAGTATACTAAAAACCAATTTTACCTTGCCAGGAATCTTGTTGTCGTTCATCCGTTCGTTAAAAATGGCATTTAGTTCGTTTAAGTGGGTATCCGTGTCGGTAAAGGAATTTGCATAATAAATTCCTCTTGCCTCTCGAATATCAGCAAGTTCGGTCAGTAACTTTTCCGGAAATGAGGCGAAATTTTCCGTTTTAGAAGCAAACTGATTAACAACTTGCCGTTGCTGAACAGACACAGAAATACAACCAGAGGAAAGGTACAACAGTAAAAAATAGTAAATAAATTTATTCATAAGGGTTGAATTTGGTATACAATTATGTATAATAACCAATTAATCTAATTTTTGTTTATTTTTTTGAAAATATTTTAAAAAAACGAGGTACATACAAATTTATTTATAGTTTTGTCGCAAAGAATTGAAGAATGATAACACGTTTGGCAAATACATATTGGTGGTGGCTATCTTATAACTTTATAAAGTCGTAAGGAAACAACGCTTATATCCAAAAATAGGCCTGTCGCACCTGCGACAGGCCTATTTTTTTTTAGACATGAGACATAAAATATAAGACTTGAGATTTTGACGGCAAGAATTAAAGGAAAAAAATATGAACAAGTATCAGGTAGATGAAAATGGATATTACGGAGAATTTGGCGGAGCCTATATTCCCGAAATTCTTCACCGCTGTGTGAGTGAGTTGCAATCGACCTATTTGAAGGTTATAGAAAGTGTAGAATTCAAGAAAGAGTATGACCAGTTGCTTCAGGATTATGTTGGCAGACCCTCACCTTTGTACCTTGCCAAGCGACTCAGCGCTAAGCACGGATGTAAAATCTATTTGAAAAGGGAGGATTTGAACCATACCGGAGCCCACAAAATTAACAACACCATTGGTCAGATATTGCTGGCACGCAAGATGGGTAAGACTCGTATTATTGCTGAGACGGGTGCTGGTCAGCATGGTGTGGCCACTGCCACTGTTTGTGCATTAATGAACATGGAGTGTGTGGTTTACATGGGAAAAACTGATATTGGACGACAAAGCGTAAATGTTCAAAAAATGAGAATGCTGGGTGCAGAGGTAAGACCAGTCACCTCGGGTAATATGACCCTCAAAGATGCAACAAATGAAGCAATCCGCGACTGGTGCTGTAATCCGGTGAATACCTATTACATCATTGGTTCTACCGTTGGGCCTCACCCATATCCAGATATGGTTGCCCGTCTGCAATCTGTAATCAGTGAGGAGATTAAAAAACAACTACTGGTTAAGGAAGGCCGAGACTATCCCGATTACCTCATTGCCTGTGTAGGTGGAGGCAGCAACGCCGCCGGAACAATTTATCATTATCTGGATGATGAGCGGGTGAAAATTGTCTTAGCCGAGGCCGGAGGAAAAGGTATCGATTCGGGAGAGAGTGCCGCCACCATACTTTTAGGAAGAGTCGGAATTCTTCATGGTTCCAAATCGCTGGTAATGCAAAGTGAAGATGGTCAAATAGAGGAACCTTACTCCATCTCTGCCGGATTGGATTATCCCGGAATCGGTCCAATGCACGCTCACCTGGCCAAGACGAACAGGGCGACCGTCCTGGCCGTCACCGATGCAGAAGCAATGAAAGCCGCTTTCGAATTAACCCGCCTGGAAGGAATAATCCCGGCACTTGAATCAGCGCATGCGTTGGGAGCACTCGAAAAAGTCACTTTTAAACCCTCGGATATCGTCGTTCTTAACCTATCAGGAAGAGGCGACAAGGATATGGACACCTACATTTCGGAGATGGATCTGTAGGGGCTATCCTTTGTGATCGTCCGATACGCAAATGAAAATTAAAGAATAGTCAATAGAAATATGGAAAAGAAATACATTTTTAATGCATCCGGCAAACAAGTATTGGGTGATCTGCATACCCC
>JBBQJE010000182.1:0-7041 GCA_038325635.1 Bacteroidales bacterium | reverse complement strand
GGTTGAAAAAAGGTTTATTTGGCAGTATCTATTTAATTTTCAAAGGTTCTTGTTTCTCTGCGACTCTTAATTCCAAGTATTTTATAAATTTGGTTGATATGTGTTTTAAGTGTACTCAATTCAATATTAAGCTCTGCTGTTATTTCCTTATTTGATTTTCCTTTTAATATTAAGTCAAAAACTGCTTTCTGTCGTAAACTCAATCCAGATAATTTATTTTCTATTTTTCCGAATTTTTCTATGTTCTTATCTTTAAGGCTATTGATAAGTAATTGTGTCTGTTTTTTTTCAATTCTGAGCCAAATAATTGCAATCAGAGCTGTCATTAGTGCCAATGCTATGGCAACTGATGGATAGTCGCTCCAAAATAGGGTTACCTTTTTATTATCAAACCTAAATGCAACCAAAGAAAAAAAGAGAAAAATTGCTATTATCTCAATTATCTTTTGTTTTCGGTAAATCAGGTCTGTTATTTTTGTCAAAATAGCCATTGTTTTATTAAATCTCTTCATTCGTTGTCAATCGGTATAGTTTTTAATATTGTCTTTAAGCTGAAAAAGCCAATAATTCCGGCTGTCAATGAAGAGAGTAAAATTACAAATTTCGCATTGTTTATAATAGTTTCGTTGTCAAAGGCGAGTAATGTGATGAAAATGGACATTGTAAAGCCAATTCCTGCTAAAAATCCCACGCCTAAAATTGATTTCCAATTTAAGTCACTTGGAAGTTTGCAGAGTCCAAATGTCACAGCCAAAAATGTCATCACGAAAATCCCTAATGGCTTTCCTATCATTAGTCCAAATGCAATTCCTAAACTATAATCTTGTGTTAGTATTTGTCCTATGTCCGAATTTACTACAATAGCCGTGTTGGCTAAAGCAAAAATCGGTAGAATAATGAAGGCAACAGGTTTATGTAGGAAATGTTGTAAAATGAATGAGGATGATTTTTTGTCTCCGTTGCCAAACGGAATAGCAAAAGCCAATAATACGCCTGTAATAGTAGCGTGAACCCCTGAATTGAGCATAAAATACCACATAGCAACACCACCAATTAAATATAGAATCAAACTTCTGATTTTTAGTCGATTAAATACAAGTAGGAGTGCAAAAATTCCTAATGCAATAACAAGGTTTGTCCAAAGCAATGTTTTTGTATAAAAAATGGCAATGATTAAAATTGCTCCCAAATCGTCAATTATGGCTAATGCTGTTAAAAATACCTTTAATGAATTAGGGACTTTTTTGCCTAAAATCGATAGAATTCCCAAAGCAAAAGCAATGTCTGTCGCCATTGGAATTCCTGCACCTGATTGTGTCGCTGTGCCAAAGTTGAAAAACAGATAAATACCTGCTGGAATTAGTATTCCGCCTAATGCTCCAAAAATCGGCAATAAAGCGTCTTTTATTTTCGAAAGTTCGCCCAGATAAACTTCACGTTCCAATTCTAGACCAATGAGCAAAAAGAAAATCGCCATTAACCCATCATTTACCCAATGTCCTAAGCTATGTCCAGCAAAAGTAGTTGTCCAAAAATGGTGATAGCTTGCCCCAAAAATCGAGTTGGCAAGTAACAATGAGACAATTGTACAAGCAATTAAAGCCAATCCACCTGCTTTCTCACTTTCAAAAAATTCTTTAAATAATTTAGTTATTTTCATTCAATTTTGTTTGTCGGTTGAAATTTGCAGTGTCGCCTATAGTGTTCTGACTAACGTTTCCTTAAACGCAACTCCCTAGCGGCGAACGCAATTAATTACCTGTATTTCCGCTTTGGAAGTTAATGCATATTTTCGTAAGCCTTTGGTAAATAAATAGCTACATAAGAAGCGAAAATTTGAACTGGTGCATATAAAGAATTTGACACCATTGGATAAACGAAATTCGCCTGGTTATTGTACATCTTTAATCCAAAGGTAATTATCCTATTTGAATTAGCATAAAATGGTTACTACATAGTTGAGCTCTCTTGTTGACTTTTTATTTATTTGCACAAGGGCGGGAATTCCATGAACATCTTCGGCCTTTGCTTATTCTAAATCTTAATTTTCTTCCTTTTTTTGAAAAAAATGTCTCTTAATTGAGCCTTTTGGCAACTTTCTATTAAAAAATAAATAATTTTCGGATAAAATATTGTTTGAATTTAATGAATTGCTATTTTGCATCACTTTTATAACTGAGATAATCAAATATCCGATTAACTGTATCTTGCTAATTATTAATAGAATAAAACATTTTTATATATGGCTTCAAGCAACAAACCGCGTTTAGTAAAAGATTACGATAAGCTTCCTCTGGATATACAAAGCCAAATAAAGCTCAATTATCCCCAAGGGTTCGCCGGTAGTCTGATTACGTACATCGATGCCAAGGGTAAAGTGGTGTCTGCTTTGCCTTATGAAACGGAAGACTACCACTACCTTGTCCGGATGACTTTAGCCGAGGCTTATGACATTATCGAAAATGATGATGATTTTGGCGACGATGGAGTTTTAAGAGACGATTTCTCTCTTCAGGGATTTGAAGGCGGCGAAGAAGAAGAGGACGTGGAGGATATCCCGGACGAGCCGGAAGAGGAAGAAGATGACGATGATGAAAGATAGAATAGAAGCCGGGCGACCGGCTTTTTTAATTACAAATTACAGATTACAAATGAATGAAGGCGCGGGAATTTTAGTCAAAGGGCTAATTTTTAATCTGTAATTTGTAATTTGTAATTAATTGAAGTATTTCCTCTTCCTGGACTGGATGAAACCAATGTATATCAGGGTCTTTTCTGAACCAGGTTAGTTGTTTTCGGACGTATTTGTGGGTGTTGGACTTAATTTTTTCTATCGCCTGTTGCAGGGTACAATTACCGTCAAAATAATCAAATAATTCGCGGTAGCCCACCGTATTCAGTGTGTTTAAATGACGGTTTGGATAGAGCATTCGTGCTTCCTGTTCAAGGCCTGCTTTCATCATCTCATCGACTCTTTGATCGATGCGGTCGTACAATTCAGGCCTGTCGCGGTTCAGGCCGATTTTGATTACCTTGAAATCCCGCTCTTTTTTTGTTTTGGTCCGTTGTGAAGTGAAGGTCTTGCCGGTTGTGTAACAGATCTCAAGCGCATGAATAATACGTACCGGATTTCGGATATCAACTTCATGGTAATAGTCTGGATCGAGCATTTTTAACTCTGCCCGCAGATGTTGAATGCCAAAATTTTTCAAGCGATCTTTCAGGGTTGCCCTCAATTCCGGATCAATATCCGGAAGGTCATCAATTCCATTGCATACCGCGTCTATGTAGAGCATCGAGCCCCCTGTCATCAATACAACGGGTTGATTAATAAACAATTGTTCCAGCAACTCTACTACTTCCGTTTCAAATCTTGCTGCATTGTAATTTTCGAATATAGAGTTGGATTGGATAAAATGATGCGGAATCTGTTGGAGTAATTTAGGCTCTGGAACGGCGGTCCCAATCGTCATCTCCTTGAAAAGCTGCCTTGAATCGCAGGAGATAATATCAGTTCCAAAATGATTGGCAATCTGAACGCTTAACGCCGTTTTTCCCACTCCGGTTGGACCGAGCAAAATAATAAGCGTGTTAGGATGGATTTTGTTCAAAAGTTAATTTATGGATAATTTGACGACTAGACTTGAACTCGTTAAAGGTCGAAAAGTGGTCAAAAGTTAATTGATTGTAAGATTTAAACTTCTTAAAAGAATGCGACAGAAATATCAGACCATCAAATGATGTCGTTCTTGTCGCCGTACAATGCTGTTAAATCTTCCAGTTCACTTAAGTCGTTGAGGACACTCATCATTTCATTGTTCTCTTCAAGAAGTAAATCTGTGTCGTTTTGCAAGTTTTTCATTCGAAAGTCAGTCTCGTTTTTTTTAGTCATCTCATCATAGGAACTTGAGCTTCTTTTCATATTTGATCATTTTGACGTAATTAACCATCGACAAAATATGCCCCTTACGTTGCTCAAATTTATCGAGCATTGACAGTAATTGTTCAATAATTAACATAAAAAATGTTAATTATTTGATTTTTTTAAGGTGAGCACATTCAATCAGCTCTTTAGCATCGAAGAAATAGCAAAAGTAAAGGCCGAAAAATTTTCCGGCCTTTACTTTTAAATGACAAAGGAATTAGTCTGCTAATTTGATGTAATTAAGACAGGATCCGTTTTGAAACCATTTGATTTGTTGGTCGTTATAGGTATGTTTCGCCAAAATTTCATGAGAAGTTCCGTCTGAGTGATGAAATATTAATTTCAAAGGGATACCAGGTGTAAAATGTTGTAATCCGAGAATATCTATCCGGTCTTGTTCCTGAATCAGGTTGTAATCTTCCGGATTATCAAATGTGAGGGCCAACATCCCCTGCTTCTTAAGATTGGTCTCGTGAATTCGGGCAAATGAACGTGTTAATACGGCCATTACGCCTAGAAAACGTGGTTCCATGGCGGCATGTTCGCGTGAAGATCCTTCACCGTAATTTTCGTCGCCGATAACGATGGAGCCGATGCCGGCTTTTTTGTAGCTTCTGGCTGTATCCGGAACTGCGCCGTAGGCTCCTGTTAATTGGTTGAGTACTGAATTTGTATTACCGTTGAAGTCATTTACAGCACCAATCAACATATTGTTTGAAATATTATCGAGATGTCCTCTGTATTTCAACCACGGTCCGGCCATTGAAATATGGTCGGTGGTACATTTTCCACGTGCCTTAATCAAGAGAGAAAGATTGGTCAAATCTTTTCCATCCCAAGGTTGGAATGGCACGAGCAGCTGTAATCTATCAGAATTTGGATCGACAGAAACCACTAAATCTCTGAAATCTTTGGATGGAGGTATCAATCCGGCATCTTCTACCGCGAAGCCCTTAGCAGGAAGGTCTTCGCCATGAGGTACATCCAGTTTTACTTTTACACCATCCTCATTCACGAGATAGTCTGTAATGGGATCGAAGTCAAGCGTTCCGGCGATGGCAAAAGCGGTAACAATTTCGGGTGAGGCAACGAAACCATGGGTCTTTGGATTTCCATCCGTCCGTTTGGCAAAATTACGGTTGAAGGAAGTCATGATTGAATTTGCCGGAAGCTGGTCTGCATTTTCACGCGCCCACTGCCCAATGCAAGGTCCGCAGGCATTCGCCAATACGACACCGCCAATCGACTCGAATGCCTCCAAATGATGATCCCTAGCAACTGTATATCTTACCAGTTCTGAACCAGGAGTCACGGTGAATTTTGCTTTTACCTTCAGATGTTTTGCGTTCGCCTGGAGCGCCACAGAAGCAGCTCGGCTAATATCTTCGTAGGAAGAGTTGGTACATGATCCAATTAATCCGACCTCCATCACGAGCGGCCAGTTTTTCTCCTTGGCAACTTTTTTGAATTGGGAGAGGGGAGTGGCCAAATCTGGTGTAAACGGACCGTTGATATATGGTTCAAGCTCTGAAAGGTTGATCTCTATCAGCTGGTCGAAATAGTTGGAAGGATGCTGATATACTTCTGCATCCCCGTTTAGGTGTTCCGAAATTCCATCCGCCATATCGGCTATATCGGCACGACTGGTTGCTCTCAGGTATTTGGCCATATTTTCATCGTAGCCAAAGATAGAAGTGGTAGCCCCAATTTCGGCGCCCATATTGCAAATGGTTCCTTTTCCGGTACAAGAGATTGTGGAGGCTCCTTCGCCAAAATATTCGACAATAGCACCCGTCCCGCCCTTGACGGTTAGCAATCCTGCAACTTTCAGAATCACATCTTTGGGAGAACTCCAGCCACTAAGTTTACCGGTAAGTTTGATTCCGATCAATTTTGGAAATTTCAGCTCCCACGGAATTCCGGTCATCACATCAACGGCATCAGCACCTCCGACTCCGATAGCGATCATCCCTAATCCACCTGCATTCACCGTATGCGAATCGGTGCCGACCATCATTCCTCCAGGGAAGGCATAATTTTCAAGAACCACCTGGTGGATGATACCGGCTCCTGGTTTCCAGAAACCGATGCCATATCTTTTAGAGACTGTTGCAAGGAAATCGTACACCTCTTTGTTGGTGTTTTCGGCATTTTTGAGGTCGGTAACAGCTCCCTCTTTGGCCAATATGAGGTGGTCGCAATGGACAGTAGACGGCACTGCGGCCTCTTCTTTACCAGCCTGCATGAATTGAAGCAGAGCCATTTGTGCTGTGGCATCCTGCATGGCTACCCGATCCGGATTGAAATTAACGTAGGATGTTCCTCGCTCATAAGGCAACTCAGGTATAGCCTCCGAAAGGTGCGCATAGAGTATTTTTTCAGTCAAAGTAACTGGTCGGCCCAGGAGTTTCCGGAGTTTTTGCGTTTTCTGAGGAAACTCAGCGTAGACTTTTTTGATCATTTCAATATCGTAAGCCATAATCAATCAAATAAAAAGTGAAAAATGAAAAGTGAAAAGTGAAAATGCAAAATTGGCTATTTTTTACTAAATTGTATCGAAGAATTTAATGAAAAGTGAAAAGTGAAAAATTAATTGTGTATTTTTGTTTTATTAGAATAATGAATAGTCAATTCTTCTTCATCTTTCATCTTTCATTTTTCACTTTTCATTTTTCATTTTTCATTTTTCATTTTTCATTTTTCACTTTTCACTTTTCATTTTTCACTTTTCATTTTTCATTTTTCACTTTTCATTTTTCATTTTTCATTTTTCATTTCTTTTTAATCCCCTCAATCTCTACCTGCATGCTTTTAAGCATGCCCACAATACTGCCGAGGTTTAATTCTTCTTCTTTCTTATCAGAGAGATTCAGGTTGCATACAAACTCCCATATTTCCAGTATATCGGAAGCGCTCACGGTGAATGGCGAATACTCTTTGTTATCGGATATCAGTTGTATTTCAGAACCATCTACACGTACCCGTTTATAAACCACCCCGTCGGTTTTGGTAACCAAAACATAGGTTCTTCCGTTTTTTAATCCCTTTAATGATTCAAGATATTTCCCGATCACATAGCAGCCGTTAGTTAATGGAGGCATGGAATCCCCTTTGAT
>JBBQJE010000181.1:0-7069 GCA_038325635.1 Bacteroidales bacterium | reverse complement strand
CAGTGCCTCCGGTAAGAAATAGCATAATAATCCTTATTTGGTGGGGTTTACGGTTCGGCCCAAAAGTTTGCTGAGAACTTTTTTTACTTCTGTCAACTTTTGGTAGGATGCCTGAAGCTCCATTGCCAGGTCAAAGTCTTTGTTGGCGTCCGCAATTTTCATTTTTCGCTCGATCCGATTCATCATGGAAGAGACGACCCTCAATTTATATTCGCGGACGAGCTTCGGAACGACCACTTGAAGCAAATCTTCCTCTCTTTCGATATGACTGCCGCCTCGCTCCCAAAACAGGCTCAGCGGATGCCGCTCTGAGATAATGTCGGAGGCAAACAGGCTAATCTGTGGGTCGGGATGTAGCGTAAAGAAGCGCATCGCATCGAATTCCGGATCGTCTAAATGCTGACGGTAATCATCAAATATGGTAGTAATGAGCGGACTGACAGATACCATGTTGTCGAGTTCAAGCTCAGATAAAATATAGGCTGCCACGGTTTCCGTAATCCATTCACCGCTTTCCTCATGTTCATAATCATTGATCGTGAGCGATCCGCATTTAAGCAATACCCTGAGAAGTTCTTTCTCTTCGAGTTCAAAAGGATTCTCAACCGGTGCTGTCACTATAGGTTTTGGTTGTTCCGGCGCAGATCGCACCTCCGTAGCAGGCAGAATATCGCGGGCTATTTGTGCTTCGTTCTTCTTGATTTTCAGCTTCCTAATCTCATTGTAAAGAACATCTTCCCGCACTTCCAGCAAACGGCTGCATTCTTTTAGGTATTCGGTGCGAACGATCTCTTCAGGTATCACAGAGATGGAATAGACAATATCGGTAATCAGTTTTGCCCTCGACAGCGGATCATCTTCAATTCCTGAAAGCAGAATCCGGGTCTTGAATTTGATGAAATCGGTTTCGTTTTCCTTGATATAACGGGTCAGTTCGGAGGCGCTCATCGATTTGGAAAACGAATCTGGATCTTCTTTTTCGGGCAGCGGAAGCACTTTCACGTTAATTCCTTCCTCCAATACCAAGTCGATTCCTCGCAAGGAAGCTTTGATCCCCGCCTGATCGCCATCGTAAATAATCGTAATATTTTTGGTAAAACGGCGTATCAGCCTGATCTGGTCAACAGTAAGGGAAGTTCCAGATGAAGCGACAACATTCTCAATACCAGCTTGGTGCATGGCAATCACATCCGTATATCCCTCCACTAGATAGCATTTATCTTCTTGGATGATAGCGCGTTTAGCCTGATAAATTCCGTAAACGACTCTGCTTTTATGGTAAATATCCGATTCGGGCGAATTAAGGTATTTGGCGATACTCTTTTCCATTGAAAGTGTTCGTCCGCCAAAAGCGATAACCCTACCGGAGATACTATGAATGGGGAACATCACCCGTCCGGAGAAACGATCGCGCACCCAGTCTTCCCGTTTAATTGTTAGTCCGGTTTTTTCGAGAAACTCCATCTTATATCCCTGTTTTAGAGCTTCTTGCGTAAATGGCTCCTTTCCTTCAGGACAATAACCCAAACTAAATTTCTTTATCACATCATCTCTGAATCCACGTTCGTGGAAATAGCTAAGTCCGACAGCCCTGCCGTATTCAGTGTCCCAAAGCTGTGCCGTGAAGTATTTCTGAGCAAACTCGGAAACAATAATCTGACTCTCGTGATCGTTTCGTTCCTGGATATATTCCGGACTTTCCTCCTTTTCCTGAACTTCGATGTGGTATTTCTTGGCCAGCCATTTGAGCGACTCCACGAAAGAGAGGTGCTCATGCTCCATGATAAAATTGACCGATGATCCTCCTTTGCCACATCCAAAGCATTTATAAATTCCTTTTGACGGCGAAACATTGAAAGAAGGCGTCTTTTCGTTGTGAAACGGACACAATCCAAGAAGGTTCGTTCCCCGTTTTTTTAGGGTAACAAACTCTCCCACAACCTCTGTAATCTCAGCGGTGTCAAGTATTCTCTGGATAGTAGTCTGATCGATCATGGAAACAAAAATAGTGAAAAGAGAACAGTGAAAAATGAAAAATGAAAAAAATTCATCCTTCTACCTTTCGCTTTCTCCTTGATTTGGGTTAACTTGTGGTATGAGCACCATCAACCCTCCTCCCGAAGATCTACTCTTCAAAATTGCCATCTCCCTGATTCCGGGTATTGGCTGCGTTACCGCTAAATCCTTAATCTCCTATTGCGGCAGTGCTGAAAAAGTATTCAGAGAGAAAGAAAAAATCCTGAGGACGATACCCGGCATTGGAACCGTATTGGCTAAGAATATCATGCAATCCAGGGTACTGGCAAGAGCTGAGCGGGAAGTGGAATTTATCCGGAAAAACCAGGTGGATGTCCATTTTTATCTTGATGGAAGTTATCCGCAAAGACTAAGAAATTGTGTCGATGCTCCAATTCTGCTTTTTTCGAAAGGAAATGCCAATTTAAATCCGTCAAAAGTTATCAGCATCGTTGGTACCCGAAATGCCACGGAATATGGCCGGGAATTGGTCGACAAATTCATTTTAGCATTAGCGGAAAGAGGCTATGACATACAGATTGTCAGTGGATTGGCCTACGGAATCGATATCCAGGCTCATCGTGCCGCATTGCGTAACAATCTTTCGACGGTTTGCGTGCTTGCCCATGGGCTGGAAACCATCTATCCTTCACTGCACAAGACCATTGCACAGGAAATGTGCGACAACAAAGGCGGCATGGTGACCGATTTTCTGAGCAATTCGCCGATCGATCGCAAAAATTTCCTTCGCCGAAATCGTATCATCGCCGGATTAGCTGACGCGGTGATCGTCGTCGAATCTGCCAAAAAAGGCGGCGCTTTATTAACTGCAGAACTAGCTGTTTCCTAAAATCGCGACTTATTTGCTTTTCCCGGTAGGGTTGGCGAAATCTATACCGAAGGCTGCCATTATCTAATTAAATCGAATCGGGCCGGGTTAATTGAGAACATCGGCGACCTGGAATATAGCATGAACTGGCAGCTTGGGTCAAGTACCCCGGATAGCTGTCAGCCCCGACTTTTTGACGATTTAACCTCGGATGAACAAAAAGTGGTCGATTTCATACAATCGGAAGGAGGATCGACGATCGACCTAATTTGTCTCCAATGCGGACTACCGATGAATCGAGTATCTCCAATGTTGTTGGCACTCGAATTTTCGGGTATTGTCAAGTGCCTTCCCGGTAAAGTGTTCAAATTGACCTAAAAAGTTGTTACTTTGCAGTCTAATAGCTAAAGGCTATAAGTTAATAGCTTTTTATTGAGACGACAATGAGTATAACTTTTGAGAATTTTGGAATCGGAAAGTCCGTGATGAAAGCATTGGACGAGATTGGCTTTCACGAACCAACTCCCGTTCAGGCGCTGGCCATTCCTGTCATAAAATCAGGTCAGGATATTTTGGGTATCGCCCAAACCGGTACAGGAAAAACTGCCGCATACCTGATTCCAATCTTAATGAAACTGGTTAAAGCAGAGGGAGATGATCCTCGCGCCCTTATCCTGGTTCCAACCCGCGAACTGGCTATCCAGGTAGGTGAAGACATCCTAGAATTGACACAATATACCAATATCCGATCGGCAGCTGTTTTTGGCGGCATAGGCTGGACGAAGCACGCAGAACTGGTCGAACCCGGCGTCGATATCGTGGTGGCAACACCTGGCCGACTATGGGATCTTTATAGAATCGGAGCGTTAAGATTTAAGAAAATTAAGATGCTGGTCATCGACGAAGCAGACAGAATGCTGGATATGGGCTTTATGCCACAGCTGAATCAATTGTTTGAGGTGATACCGCCCAAGCGCCAAAATTTGTTGTTTTCGGCTACTTTCTCCGATAAGATTGAGTTGATAAGCAACGAGTTTCTGACCTTCCCAGCTAGGGTAGAAGTAGCGCCATCGGCCACTACCGTGGATAAAGTGGAGCAATATCTCTACAGATTGCCAAACTTCCGCAGTAAGTTAAATCTAATCAATCATTTACTGAAAGATACTGAAGTTTACAAAAGAGTGATTGTCTTCTGTGCCACCAAAGAAAATGCAGAATTTGTCTTCAAAGTGCTGGATCGAAAAGTAGACGGGGAAGTCAGGGTACTACATTCCAACAAGGCTCAAAATACCCGGATTAATGCCATCCAGGCATTCAAAGCGGGCAATGTCAGGGTACTGATTTCAACGGATGTTTCGGCTCGTGGAATCGATGTTTCGCTGATTAGTCATGTCATTAATTTCGATATACCAACTCATTACGAAGATTACGTGCATCGAATCGGTCGCACGGCTCGGGCAAATCATCACGGAGTGGCCATTTCCTTCTTGAAACCCGACGAAGAATTCCATCTCGCTAACATTGAGGAACTAATCAGGATGGATCTTACTGAATTACCTGTTCCGGAAAAGGTCGAGATTGTGGAATCGAGCCGCAGCGAAATGCAGGAGATTGCCCGCGAGATGGATCGTCAAAAGAAGATGGAACTTACCGGATTCAAGGGCGCATTCCATGAGAAAAAGCCAAGAACGAAGAAGGTTCCGTATTCTCCAAATCCAAAAGCCAGAGAGATAAGGCCTTATAGGAATACGAGGAAAGGATGAAAATTAATGAAAAATGAAAAATGAAAAGTGAAAAGTGGAGGAGGCGTTCTTCCATTTTTCACTTTTCATTTTTCACTTTTCATTCTCTTATGGTGCCAGCCGCGATACCCCCCACCCCATCTCATCCTTCACAAATAAAATCCGGTCGTGCAGTCGATTCGGCCTCCCTTGCCAGAATTCTATTTTGTCGGGCTGGACAAAAAATCCGCCCCACCCGGCTGGTCGTTCCAGTTTCTCACCTTTTGAAACAGTTTGCTGAATTTTCCATAGTTGCTCAAGAGCATCTCTACTTTCGATCGCCTGACTTTGAGGTGAGACAATGGCGCTGATCTGGCTTTCGTAAGGTCGTTCGCTGAAATACCGATCGGATATTTCCGGCGAAGAATACGAGGCAATCCCCTCGATTCGCACTTCACGCTCCAATTCCGGCCAAAAAAATAGCAATGCCACCTGGCTGTTTGCCTTTATTTCATTCCCTTTTCGGCTATTATAATTCGTGAAAAAATGAAATCCATCGTTGGAAAACAATTTGAGAAGAACCATTCTGGAGGAGGGTTTGTGCTCTTCCGATACGGTACTTAACATCATAGCTGTGGGTTCATTAACCTGACCTTCAATAGCTTCCCCTATCCATTTTTGAAACAAAGGCATCGGATCGTGCAGCGATTTTTCACTGAGAGTTGCTTTGGAATATGTTTGGCGTATATCTTTTAGATCCATGAGAAAGTACTTAAAGTGCGGAGTACTTCAAATACTTAAAGTTTAGAAGTTGAGCTAATCCAAACTTTTCGTTCTTCAAACTCTAAGTAATTGAAGTACTTTTTTCTACGTTTTTACCTGCTTCAGGTTACAAAATTTAGCTGCAAGCTTTTATCTTTTTGTTAGGGGCAAAATATTCTTAATTTTGTAACTAAATCAACAAGTACCTTATTATGCTTAGTCAGGAACACCCTCAAAATCCCTCAGATCCAAGGAAAAATGCGCTGGTCATCTTATTGGCCATTTTGCTGATTATCGTGGTAGCATTGCTTTTTTGGCAGCGAAGCCAGAACACAGAAGTTACAAATCAGTTGAAACAGGAGAAAGCTTCTATTGAAACTGAGCTTAATGGCATGGTTCTGGGATACGACTCACTGAAGCGTAACAATACTAATTTAAGTGTTCAGTTCGAAGGCGCCCAGACTAAAGTGAAGGATCTGCTAACTGAGATCGAGAAGGTTAAGAGTACCAGTTTCCGACAAATATCAAAATACCGCGACGAGATGAATACGTTGAGGAAGATTATGCGCGATTATGTCGTTCAAATCGATAGCCTGAACCAGAAAAACCAACGTTTGATGGCAGAAAATAGTACGGTCAAGCAGGAAGTTACCGATGTTAAGACTCAGAATCAAAGTCTGGAACAAGAAAAGAAAAAGCTGGAACAAACCGTGACATTGGCGGCTACACTTGAAGCGGTAAACATCAAAGCAACAGGAATCAATAAAAAGGGGAAGGAACAATCCAAGGCTAACAAAGTAGAAAGTATCAAAGTCGACTTTACTCTTTCCAAAAATCTCACGGCGAAAAGGGGGGCAAAAAGCATTTATGTTCGGATTCAGCGACCGGACCAGTTACTGCTAACCCGGTCGGACAATGACTTGTTCAAATTCGAAGGACTGAAAATCCCCTTTTCGGCCATGCGTGAAGTTGAATATGAGGGCATGGATCTGCCGGTAAGTATCTATTGGGATAATGCAGGTCAGTCGCCACTGGTTTCCGGACAATATACCATTGACTTATTTGTGGATGGCGCAAATATTGGTACCACCACTCTGGAAATAAAATAATGAAGGCCGGTTACCCGGCCTTCTAAAACTGCACCTTTGCTATGAAAGGTCAATCGACTTTTACAGGTGCATTATTCATACCCTTATGTATATAGTAATACAATTCGTTTACTTTTTATCTCAATAACCACTAATGAAGGGTGCTCTTTGTGATAAATTAAGCATTTTCATATCCGCAAATTTATCACCTGCTAATTCTCAACATAGTACACAAACGGAACATCCTCCCCAGTTTTAAAATCCTTCTGCATCTGTGAAAGACTCTCAGCACCGCCACACAAAAAAGTGACTTTCCCAACCGTGATATTACTTAGTTCGCCATTGTATTTTTTCATGATGGCTTGAAGTGACGCAACCAATTGCGGTCCCATGGTTGCTTTAACTTCTATCACTTCTTTGTACGTTCCATCAGGGCCTAATGCCTTGATTGATTCTACGTTGCTGATCTGAAGTCCGGCAGGTATTGCCGCCGGCCATTTAACGCCAGAAGGTAAAGAACTTGCCCGCTCTGCTCCGGGAATTTTTAGATTTTGGAGGTTCGACTTCAATGCGATATCTTCCATAGCAGCTTTGGTTGCTTTTCCACTTATCCCGAATGAAATCGCAACTTGTGCTTCTGCCAATTCTATGGT
>JBBQJE010000180.1:0-7165 GCA_038325635.1 Bacteroidales bacterium | reverse complement strand
TTGAATTCACGTGAAGTTACCTTAGGGAACGTTTTTCAAGGTGCAGGCTACCATACCAAATGTATCGGGAAATGGCATTTGGGGCACAAACCCGAGTATTTTCCAGTGAAACATGGGTTTGATGAGTATTTCGGAATTCTTTATTCGAATGATATGCGTCCAGTTCAGCTCATCCAAAATATGGATACCATTGAGTACCCAGTTGATCAACGTTTCCTGACACGAAAATATACGGCCAAGGCTTTGGATTTTATCCAGCGATACCAGAAATCACCATTCTTTCTTTACCTGGCTCATGCCATGCCGCATAAACCGCTGGCAGCATCGGCGGATTTTTATTCGGCAGGAGATCATCAAGAGCTGTACAACAGTGTTATTCGTGAATTGGATTGGTCGGTTGGCGAAGTAACCAACAAATTAAAAGAACTTGGAATTCTGGAAAATACGATAATCATCTTCATGTCGGATAACGGTCCGTGGTATGGTGGAAGTACAGGCGGTTTTAAAGGGATGAAGGCTACCAACTGGGAAGGCGGCACTCGGGTGCCCTTTATTATTCGGTATCCACAGCGGTTTCCGCAAGGAAAAACGGTTTCAACACCTTGCTGGTCACCAGATATTTTACCAACCTTGATGAAACTGACCAACATCAGAACTGACTCCAAAATAAAACTGGACGGAACCGATATCTCAGCGATTATAAAGGGAAAATTAACCTCCCATGCGCCCATTTTTACCATGAAGAATTCAGAAATTCAGACCGTACGCGACGGGAAATGGAAGTTATTTATTAAAAAGCCTTCTTATTATAAAGAGGCTGATCTGACAAACTGGAAAGATCCACGGGGGCCAGATGGAACAACGATCATTGCCCCCACGGCTCAGGCCACCCCTGCTGATTATCCGGGAATAAGACCAGAAACGATGGTGGGTGAAATGCTACTATTTGATTTAGAGAAAGATCCTACTGAAAGTACTAATCTCGCCGAAAAATATCCTCTGGTCAAAGAAGAACTGATTCGGAAATACACAGAATTTTTAAAGTCAATTGATTTACCTCAAAATTAAACCGCAAATGAAACGAACAGCTAAAATAAGTATCATGAGAATCCGTCCTTCGGTCCGTTGTTTTGGACTTGCATTAATACTTTTTGTATTTGCCAGTAAAATTTCTGCTCAGAAGCAAGCAATCGACTATGTCAATCCCTATATGGGAAATATCAGCCATTTGCTGGTACCAACCTTTCCAACCATTCATCTGCCTAATAGTTTGCTTCGGGTTTATCCAGAAAGGGGTGATTATACCGGCGATTTGCTGAAAGGGCTACCCTTGGTAGTCACCAGTCACCGAGGTAGTTCCGCCTTTAACCTGAGCCCATATCAAGGCGAAGAAAAAAATCTTCGTCCAGTGGTTTCGTACAGTTACGATCATGAAAGACTAACACCCTATTCGTATTCAGTTTACCTCGACGATCAACAAACCGAAGTCAACTTTGGTTTGTCGCACCAGTCGGCCATGTATGAGCTAAATTTTACGCAGGATAGTCCGGCTTATCTCATCCTGAATTCGCGCAGCGGAGCATTGAAATGGGATGGGCAGGCCGTTTCGGGCTACCAGTCGATCGAGAACAACACCCGGGTTTATCTGTATCTGAAACCCGAACAGGCCCCCGAAACTGTTTCAACACTCAATCAATCAGGCCTAAGCAATCAAAAGGAGGTAGCAGGGAAAAATGCCTGTGTGGTGCTGAAATACCGCAAGGGAGCTCAAACCATCAGGATTCGCTACGGCATTTCGTTTATCGACGAAGTCCAGGCTCGAAAGAACATGGAACGCGAGCTTGGAACCACCACTTTGAAAACGTTGCAGGCAAATGGACGAAAAGTATGGAATGAAGCATTGGGGAAAATTGCCGTAAGTGGCAGTACAGATAATGGGAAGACTATTTTTTATACGTCACTTTACCGTACCTTCGAACGTCCGGTATCAATTTCCGAAGATGGCCGCTATTACAGTGCATTCGACGGGAAAGTACATTCCGATAACGGTACACCCTTTTTCACGGACGACTGGATATGGGATTCTTACCGTGCACATCATCCGCTGCGCATATTGCTCGATCCGAAAAAGGAAGAAAATATTTTGCATTCGTTCTCCGAAATGGCCTCGCAGATGGAACACAACTGGTGGCCTACTTTCCCCGAAATAACAGGTGACAGCCGCCGTATGAATTCTAACCATGGAGTTGCATCGGTGATTGATGCATACCGCAAAGGGCTTCGCGGTTTCGACCTCGAAAAAGCCTATATAGCCTGCAAAGGTGCCATAACTGAGAAAACACTTGCGCCATGGTCTGGCAAACCTGCTGGGAAACTCGATCAGTTTTACAAAGACCACGGATATATTCCCGCATGGACTGCAGATGAAAAGGAGACAATACCTGAAGTTCATTCTTTTGAAAAGCGCCAACCAGTTGCTGTAACCCTCGGAACATCCTACGACCAATGGTGCCTGGCGCAAATTGCCAAAGAACTGGGGAAAACCGATGATTACAATTATTTCCTGAAATGTTCGTCGAATTACCGCAATTTGTACAATGCCAAAACTGGTTTTTTTCACCCAAAAGACAGCGAAGGGAAGTTTATTGAACCTTTCGATTATATTTTCTCAGGAGGAATGGGTGCACGCGAATTTTACGGAGAAAACAACGGCTGGATTTACCGCTGGGATGTACAGCACAACATAGCCGACCTGATTACCCTGATGGGAGGCCGTGATAATTTTATTAAAAACCTGGATTCTATGTTTAATACACCTCTGGGCAGAAGCAAGTTTGAATTCTATGCAAAGCTACCGGATCATACCGGAAATGTTGGACAGTTCTCTATGGCAAATGAGCCTTCGCTGCATATCCCTTATTTGTACAATTATGCAGGTCAACCCTGGAAGACACAGAAGCGCATTCGCACATTACTCGACCAGTGGTTTCGAAACGACCTGATGGGCGTTCCGGGCGACGAAGATGGCGGTGGCATGACTTCGTTCGTGGTATTTTCGTACATGGGATTTTACCCTGTAACTCCGGGGATGCCGGTTTACAACATTGGTAGTCCTAGATTTGATAAGATGAAGATGGACTTGGGCAACGGCAAATTCTTTGAAATTGAAGCTTTGAATAATTCGGAGGAGAACAAGTACATTCAGTCGGCGACATTCAATGGGAAACCATACAATAAACCCTGGTTTTCGCACTCCGACCTGATTTCTGGAGGAAAACTGGTGCTTCAGATGGGACCGCATGCCAATAAAAGCTGGGGGTGCAAACCAAATGATGCACCTCCGTCAATGACCTTCTAATCGTTGAAAGAATGAGACAAGCGATGATATCTTCAGGAATAATTGGCTTAATCTCAGTCAATATTAATTTGATAAAGCAATCAACAATCTCTTTCTGATTTTGTGTCTACGATGAAAATTAAAGATCAATTACTGAAGATTACATTTATTGTCATCAACTTATTGGCAATGGTTCCATTTATCTATTCGCAAGATGTGGGCGCAACATTTTGCTGGCATTATAAGGAAATATATGGAGGACATGATTACTTGTATAACCAATCGATTGTTAAAAAAGGTCTTCCCACCGACAATACTCATTGGTCGAACAATGTTGAGTGGTGGGAAAATATGGTTGAAGAAGTAGATTACTCGGGAATTGATTTTATTGCTCTTCTTAGCAGAGGAGATTCACCAAATGCACCTGACAAAGGAAATGGCAACCCAAAATATATTACAACATTGGTGAATGCCATGAACACCAGAGGTGTCAATTCTTTCAAGTTGGCTATTTTCGACGACTGTCCAAATTCATGGACCGCTAATAAGAATTGGGATGATTCAAAAGGCACGGTTAATTCATCTACAGATCCTAAGTTCGACTGTGGGGCCATTAATAACTACAAATATATTTGGGATTATAATCTTAAATTGGCTATTCAAAATATTCCGGACGAAAGACGATATAAGATAAATGGTAGAATGGTTCTCATTTTTTGGTCGGTAAAATCTACGTGGATGACAAACATGGGAAATGGAAATCTCAAAAAAATTATTGAGCATATTCGTACCCAATGTCAAGCTAACTTTGGATTTAATCCTTATATTATTGTTAACAGGAATTGGTTTGATGTTGATCCCACCTGCAATAATCCTTCAGTAGTTGATGCTGTGCACAACTGGTTTTCATCAGCCGGCAATACCTCGTGGACTAATTACTTATGGAATGGTATTAAAACCGGAGTTGTAATACCTGGTTTTGGAGAACCTGAAAGTCCACCTTTTATTGATCCAAATCATGGTCAAACATTAATTAATGGGCTCAATAGAACAGTTAAAGACGGAGCCAGTCTCACTTTATGCGAAGGGTTCACTGATGCAGCAGAATCTGCAGCGTATTGGCGAAGTACTGATAAAACCTATTACGATTATCCCAATCAACGACTTAACATAGTAAGAAGTTACACAAATAAGGCTTATACAAATACGTTAACTGTGGAAGCGGAAGCTTGCGATTTTTCAACCGACTTAAGCACAGGAAATAGTGGGGGTGCTTTCCGTGATGGGGATTTAGATATAATTAAAAGTACCGATGTAAATGGGGGATGGGTCGTCACTAATACTCAGGCTAACGAATGGATGGAATGGAAAGAGTTACCACTTCTGACAAATACCAAATTCCAGCTCCGTTATAAATCATCGGCTGAAGCGTCTGTTAAATTTTCGGTGGATGGAGCCTCTTTGCCAACCATAAGCCTTCCTTCTACAAATAATGTGTGGACTACCATTGATGCCGGTAATTATAACTGTGCCAGCAATAGTTCACATACCGTACGTTTGATGATTATATCCGGAACACCGGAAATAAATTTTTTTAAAAGAATAGTTGACACTGTTTCTGGTACTGAAGTGACGATGACTTCTGCAGTCAAAATATATCCGAATCCGTTAAATCAAGAAGTATTATCAATAGATTTTGGTGGTTTATATATCAGTAATGCAGTTGTTACGATATTTAATTTGAGTGGACAAACTGTTTATCAAACAAAAATAAATAACACCACACATGTTGAGTTAGACTTATCAGGAATACTAAAAAAGTCAAGCTACATTATTTCAGTAAAATCAGGGCAGTCAGTCGTAATAAGGAAATTTGTTGCGATGTAACTAAGAGAGTCATCCATAAAATAGCAATGCCACTCCCCTTAGCTTAATTATTGCCATTATTGCAAAAATAGTATCAATATCCGCAAAAATTTTAAATTGAGATACCATTTAAAATTGTCAATTTTGCATTGATTCGTTTCTGCGAAGCGATTGATTTTTGTAACTTTAGCCAAATCGGACTATCTTTACTATACAAACGCTGAATCCGCTGCGAAAAGTCAATTTTTGGATTTTGCGCAAATTTTGCAATGTGCTGAAATATAAATCATTAACTCTATGAGCTCATTGCTCATTCTGCGAGAAAAATACACATCCGAGTATGCTCAACGCTTAAATTTAAAAACAATGTACAAAAAAATTATCCTTTTTCTTACCGTAATGGTTTCTGTTTTGGGCGTTAAAGCTCAATTGAAAGAATTCAATTTGACCGATGAGTGGATCAAAAAAATTGAGCAGCTGGCTCCGGCAAAGGCTGAAGTTCAACCGCAAAAAAGCCGTAAAATTCTGGTATTTAGTCTTTTTACAGGATTTAATCACTGGGTAATTCCGCATACAAATGCTGTAATGAAGGTTTTAGGCGAAAAAACAGGAGCTTTTGAGGTTGAAGTAAGCACCGACGTTTTCAAATTCGAAAAGAAAAGCTTAAAACAATACGATGCCGTGGTATTGAATAGCACCTGTTCTGTTGGTCCTCGCCGTGATCTTATTTTGGACGTATTGGACAAAGATCCATCTTTGTCGGAAGAACAAAAGAAAAAGAAGGCAGCCGAACTTGAAACGAGTCTGATTAACTATGTCCATAATGGTGGTGGATTAATGGTCGTTCATGGTGCGATCGTAATGCAAAATAATTCAAAGGAATTCAGTGAAATGGTGGGTGGAAGTTTTGACTATCATCCTGTTCAACAAGAAATTACTCTTGAATTGGCTGAACCCGGTCACCCACTGTTAAAAGCGTTTGAAGGTAAACCGTTTGTTCACATTGATGAGCCCTATCTATTCAATAATGCGTATGCAAAAAAGAATTTCCGGCCGCTTCTTTTCATGGATACTTCGAAATTGACCAAAAAAACCAAAGAAATCGATGAGAAAATTAAGTTCGTTTCCTGGATAAAGAAGTATGGAAAAGGAAGAGTATTTTATGTTTCTCCGTCACACAATGCACAAAGTTTTGAGGATGCCAGACTTCTAAAGTTTTTTCTTGACGGAACGCAATATGTGGTGGGTGATCTGAAATGTGATGATTCGCCCATAAAGTAGGAATAGAAAATAAACTATTGGCATTAACAAGGCTGTTCGATTTTTAACGAGCGGCCTTTGTTTTTTATATTTTGCTAATTTTGGATTCTTCTTATTGCGCAATATATACTTCTACCACATGACACGAATCACCTTTGAAGAGATGCAGGCTACGATTAAATCTGCCTTTATGATTTCAGGGATGCCTGAGGACCGAGCAACAATTTGTGCCCGGATTCATACGGAATCAAGCAGGGATGGCGTCTATTCTCATGGATTAAACCGGGTTGAAAGATTTGTGGACTATATTCACAAAAATTGGGTTGACGTCAGTGCCGATCCAACCCTTGAAAGCAGTCTGGGTGCCATGGAGATATATAACGGCAACATGGGTCCGGGAATTTTAAACGCCATGTTTGCCATGAATCGTGCCACTGAAATTGCGGCAACAAGCGGATTTGGTGTGGTAAGTCTCAACAATACGACTCATTGGATGCGTGGAGGTTCCTACGGATGGCAGGCGGCAGAAATGGGATTTATTGGCATCTGCTGGACTAATACCGAGTCATGTATGCCAACATGGGGAGCAAAATCAGAAGGAATTGGCAATAATCCATTTATTATGGCGGTGCCAAGAAAGGGTGGCCATGTTGTTTTGGATATGGCCATGTCGCAATATTCTTATGGAAAGCTGCAGGTAAC
>JBBQJE010000179.1:0-7317 GCA_038325635.1 Bacteroidales bacterium | reverse complement strand
AACAAAATTGGATAAGGCAGGAAATGGCACTTGTACCTTGAATGCAAGATTCGTTCGCACCAGAACTTCCAATAAAAAAGAGGTGTTCAAAGTCTTTGCATTCAAAAAAATAGCCGACGGTTTTTACGATCCGGGAACACTCAAAGAAATCTCCAATTACGAATCATCTGTCATCGATCAAACTATTCGAGTGAAGATTAAAGCTGGCAAAGAATTCCGGGGATATACAGCCTATGTCATGGCAGGATTTCAGTTCAAAGGGATTAGCAATTACAGTCCGGAAGCCATTGCCGGCACCATCAAATTCATTAATCATTATGCTGATATTCCATTCGATGGCGTGATGCTGGACGAGTATTCCGGGCAAAAAATTATCCCGCCATGGCTACTTCGATTTAAATTTGGCAACATGCGGCTTCGAAGCTGCTCCCCGTCAATGGTCAAAGAATTGGAATCCCGTGCCGGAGAATCTGCTGAAAATGCGCTTTTTCACATGCGTTACGCTCCCGCTGGAAAGCCCGAAATCAGGATGAAGGCCATCAATACCTACATGGATCTAATGCGGGAAGGCTCCATGCACGTCGAAGATGCCATGTATAAAAGGGCCAAGGAAGTATATGGTCCAAATTGCTTTATCGGGGCGCACAATACTTTTCACAATTCGCTGATCTGTGATGAAATCTGGGCTACCGGACTGAAATGGTGGTCTATCCCCAGAGAATATGGCTTCACCGACGAGCATACCCCTACTCCTACGCAAATGGGAATTGCAATGTCGTATCCGGCAAAGGCCATGTACAACATGTACTACGACAGTAAGATAAAGCGTTTCACGAAAAAAACGCTGAATGATTTGAGGTATGGAATCCGAACTTTTTACCATGCTTACAACGACAAGCAATGGGGCATCGGACTCGAAATGCCCGAAGCTGTTGAAGCCATCAATCCGGTAGAAAATTGCGCCCGGCTGATGAACCGGTTCAATCCTTCCCTTCCGGAGATTAAACTGCTGGTCATTTTCGGCAACGAAGCGCTTCAAAATTGGTATCCCAATAAGTCGGAAAGGGGCCGATACGACATCAACGATAAACTCAAAATTGAAAAAAAATCCGTCCAAATTTGGAAAGCAGGTTATAGGAATGCATTAGTTCCTACGGACTTAATTTCCAACGGAAAACTGACACTTGATATCGATCACAAACCTGTTTTGAATGGTCATAAATTTGAGGCAATTCTATTTTTGTATCCTCAATATGCCAAGGAATCAACGCTTAGATTCCTTGAACAATATGTCAATAATGGAGGTAAGTTAATGATCGAAGGCAAAACTTCCAACGATTTTACCGGAAACGATAGCTCCGAAAGGATGAAAAATATTTACGGTAAAGCAGTCGTTAAAGAATTTTTAGTCAACAGGATTCCGGAATTAGGCATCACAAAAAATGCCGTAACCGTAGGATGCAAAAATGAAGATGGATCATTCGTTTTTACCGATATAAAATCTCTTCGAAAAAACAAGTCAAAATCATTTTCTATCAAAGTAAATCAGGATATTTACAGTGGCGATTACACCGGATTTTCTGCCATTTCGATCGATCCAAAAGGAGTGTTAGAAAAATTCGCAAGTGCAGGATTTAAGGAGTTAAAAAAGAATGGGCTGACGATTTTAAGTTTGGAACATCCTGCTGATATTTTTGTTGAAAAACTGAATAACAACTATAAAATTACAATTGTCGATAAAATGGCATCCAACACATTAATAATAAATAGATTAGAGTAATTAGCCGATGAAAAATACAAATCCTTATCTCCTTCTTTTACTCACGACACCCATTCTGGCATTTAGCCAGAGCCAAAGTGAGAAGAAACCAAAATCCGAAACCAAACTTCCTAATATCGTTTACATACTCACCGACGACCTTGGTTACGGCGATGTAACAGCGAACAATCCGGAAGCCAAAACAAGCACTCCAAACATCGACCGACTCGCATCGCAAGGCATTCGTTTCACCGATGCCCACTCAGCTTCTGCCGTTTGCACGCCCTCGCGCTATGGCATCCTAACGGGTCGCTATTGCTGGAGATCCCCAATGAAATCAGGCGTTTTGAATGGATATAGCAAACCTTTGATCGATAAAGACAGAACTACCGTAGCCACTTTATTGAAAAGAAATGGCTATACGACAGGAGTTGTGGGAAAATGGCACCTCGGATTAGGCTGGGTGCAAAATAATACATCCGGGGAAGAAATTCCTTTAAAACCAGCCAACGAGAATTCGGCTATCGTAAAATCCATTGATCCAGGATTACTTAACTTCGCGCTTCCACCAAAGGATGGTCCGCTGAATCATGGTTTCGATTATTCTTTTATTCTCCCCGCTTCGCTGGATATGCCTCCCTATTGCTACCTCGAAAATGATAAATTAACCTCGCCCATGTCTGAACAGACCAACGGCAGCGATCCGGCCAACGGCACTACCAGCGCCTTTTGGAGAAAAGGACTGATGGCCAAAGGGTTTGATTTTCCTCAGGTAACACCAACTTTTACCCAAAAAGCTATTTCTTTCATTAAAAAACAATCCGGCTCCAAAAAACCATTTTTCCTCTATATTCCATTTCCATCGCCGCATACTCCCTGGTTGCCACTTAAGGAATTTCAAGGTAGTTCGAAAGCCGGAGAGTACGGCGATTTCGTGAATATGGTGGATGCTCAAGTGGGAAAAATACTAAAGGCCATCGCAGAAATGGGGCTAGACGATAACACCCTCATTTTCTTTACCAGCGACAACGGCCCATTTTGGCGACCTAATTTTATTGAACAATTCAATCACCGAGCAGCTTATATTTATCGCGGCATGAAAGCCGATGCCTTCGAAGGTGGCCACCGGATTCCGTTTATCGTTAAATGGCCCGGGAAAATTAAGGCAAACAGTCAATGTGATGAGCCAATTATGCTAGTCAATTTATTCGCCACTTGTTCGGAGATTGTAAATAAAAAATTAGCCGATACTGAAGCAGAAGACAGCTTTAGTATTCTTCCGCTGCTACTTGGGAATGAGAAGGACTATGTGCGACCGGAAGCGCTTATTCAACATTCTTCAAGAGGCGTATTTGTTGTTCGTCAGGGCGACTGGAAATTAATCCTCGGATTGGGTTCCGGCGGATTTTCCAAACCGGAAACCGTTCTACCAAAAGAGGGAGAGGCACCCGGACAATTGTACAACCTGAAAGAGGACATCGCTGAAACGAATAACCTTTATGCGCAGTTTCCCGGTAAGGTGGAGGAACTAAGCAAGATCCTGAAAAAATACCAGGATTCGGGGCGAAGCCGTTAGAAGAAATGAAAAATGAATAGTGAATAGTGAAAAATGAAAAATAGGAAAAGGATGAAAAGTGCAAATTGGTTCATAGTAATTACTTTAATGCTGGTTTCGGTCGTATCTGTTACGGCTCAAAAGACAGCCAGACCGGTAGATTTAGTCTATCCGCAACTCGATAGCGAAAATTCCCGGTGGATATTCTTCTCCTCAGCCAGCCGTCCTTTCGGTATGGTGAACCTTTGTCCGGATAACCGAATCAACGGTGATTGGGGCAGCGGATACCACTACGAAGTAGATACCATCAGAGGATTCAGCCACCTGCATGAATGGCAGATTTCCGGATTATTGGTTATGCCGGTTACACTTTCCAAAGGCAGTAATTCCGGACTGTTTACCGATTTCTCTTCCAAATTTTCACATGCTACCGAATCGGTCAAGCCCGGATACCACTCCGTTTTTCTGGATCGCTATTCGGTAAAAGCAGAAATGACAGCAACATCCAGGGTAGGATTTCACCGCTATGAGTTTCCGGATAAATCGAACCCGGCCATCCTTATTTACCTCAACGGCGAACTTGGCCCTTGTATCAATAAAGACGGTATGTTGGAGAAATCCGGATCTCGCACCCTGAAAGGAAATTTCATCAACGACGCCACTCGCCGCCGACTTAAAGATTTCAATGTCTTTTTTCAGATCGACTTCAATGCCGATATCAAAAACATCGAAAAGGATCCAAAAACCGGTAACTATCTGGTCTCATTTGATCTTCCTGCCAACAAGCAGGTGCTGATGAAAGCTGCTTTATCCTACACTTCTGAAGCAAACGCAGCCATTAACATGAAAGCCGAACTGCCTCTCTGGGATTTCGACAAAACGGTTAACGAATCACTGGATGCATGGAATCAGATGTTAGGCCGGATCCAAATTGAAGGTGGTACCACCGAGCAGCAGCGACGTTTCTACACCGATCTGTACCACTCCATTCTTGGCCGCAGAACCATCAGCGATTCAAACGGAGCGTACCCGGATAACACCGGAAGTAAATTTCTGGTGAAGCAAATTCCCCTCGACAAAGCCGGCAAACCACTCTTCAACCAATATAATTTCGATGGTTTCTGGGGAGCCCAATGGACACTGAATACCCTGTGGTCGCTGGTCTACCCTGAGATAGCGGAAGAATTTGTTCACTCCATGATGCAATATTACAAGGATGGAGGCATGATTCCACGCGGTCCGGCCGGTGGCAATTATACTTTCGTAATGGTAGGTGCCTCCACTACCCCGTTTATCGTCAGCGCTGTTCAAAAAGGAATCGTCAAAGACAACCTCGAAGAGATTTATGTTGCCTTGAAGAAGAATCATACGCCGAGCGGAATCATGGAAAGAGCTGGATATGAGTTCAAAACCAGTGTCGGCGGCGGACTCAAATACTACATCGACAAAGGATATGTTCCCTATCCGATACCTGATAAAAACGATGGTTTTCATCAGGATGGTGCCGGGATGACACTCGAATATGCGTATCAGGATTGGACACTGGCCCAGATGGCCAAAGCCCTTGGACATACCGATGATTACAACTATTTCATCAAGCGTTCCAACAACTACAAGAACCTTTATGACCCGGAAACTGGCTGGATTCGTCCAAAAGACCTGAATGGCAAATGGAAGACTCCCTTCGATCCCTACCAGGTCAACAACGGATTCATCGAAGCCAACAGTGCCCAGTCGACCTGGTTCGTTCCGCAGGACCTGCCAGGACTTGCCAAACTGATGGGAGGGAATGAAGCTGCCATAAACAAACTGTTGCAGTCTTTCACAACGGCTCAAAAATTAGGATTCACCTCAGGAAGCTCGCACGACAAGGAACTTCATCCCGAATACAGTCGTATCCCGATCAATTACGGGAATGAACCTTCCATTCAGACTGCATTCGTATTCAGCTTGTTGGGAAGACCTGACCTGTCACAATATTGGTCGCGCGAAGTGGTCAATGCTGCCTTCAGCGGATTATCTCCATCCAGTGGTTACAATGGCGACGAAGACCAGGGACTCATGGGAACACTTGCGGTATTGTACAAAATTGGCCTCTTCCAGATGAATGGCGGCACAGAAGCCAATCCGCAGTATCAAATTGGCAGTCCGCTGTTCGACAAAATAACCATCCAACTCAATCCAAAGTACTATCCTGGCAAGTTATTGACGATACAAACTGTTGATAACAGCGACAAAAACAGATACATACTCAATGCCAACTTTAATGGCAAAAACGTCAGTACATCCTCAATTAACCATCAGGATTTGGTAAAAGGCGGCGTGTTGACGTTAAAAATGGGGGTACAACATAAGCCATCTTTTCCAAAAAATTATTAAAAAGTAAACAAATTTGTTTATATCCGATTATCTTTGCAAAAAGAATTTTGCATTATGGATCGTCGATTGGATATAATCAAAGGAATTCATCCCGGAAAGCTAATTGAAAGAGATTTAGTGAGGAAACATCTCACTCAAAGATATTTGGCTCATGAAACGGGTATTCCATATCAAACCATCAACGCAATTATTGCCGGTAAGCGCAATTTGACCACCGGACAAGCCATGAAAATAGGGAGCTTGTTGAGTTACGAAGAGAGCTTTCTCTCCATACTCCAAACTCATTATGAGATAAAACAACACAAAGAAAAAGCACTTGCTGAACTTTATGATAAAAGTCCACGCATCCGTAAATCACTTTTCTGGGATGCGGATTTTGATAAAATCAATTGGGCTAAATATAAAAAGGTGGTGATACAACGAGTTGCAGAAAGGGGAAGCAAGGACGAGATCAATGAAATTACCAGGTTTTATAATCTGACCACCAATGAAATGGAACTATTTAAGCCGGAGGAAATTATACGAAACAGATTGATACAAAGGATAAAAATTTAAGATGACACCTACCCAACTACATTACGAGACGGTTAATCCGCTGATGAGAAAAATGCTCAGTGAAATAATGGATAACCCGGTATTTGATCCGTTCTATTTGGTTGGGGGCACTTCGCTAAGTTTACGCCTAGGTCACAGAAAATCTGTAGATATTGATTTATTTTCAAAAGCACCCTACGGTAGTTTGGACTTTTCAGCTTTTGAAAGATTCTTCAAGGACACCTATAACTACTATTATTGTACTGACACTACTGACATTGTCGGGTTTGGCAGATCCTACTATATTGGAGAATCGGATGAGGATAATATAAAATTGGACTTGTATTACCACGAAGGGCTTATTGATATCTGTGATCTGGTAGACGGTATTCGGATTGCAAGCTTGGCAGATGTTGCAGCCATGAAAGTGGATGTCATTTCCCGGAATGGGCGGAAGAAAGATTTTTGGGATTTACATGAGCTTCTGAATACTTACACTCTGCCTTATATGCTAAACTTGCATCAACAGCGCTATGAATACACCCATGATCTCGAAAACATTCTTGCCAACTTTACGAACTTTAGTCTGGCCGATGAGGACATTGATCCCATTTGCCTGAAAAACAAAGTATGGGAACTCATAAAATTGGATTTTGTTGAGCTACTGGAAAGTATGCAATCGAAATAAAAATGGTAGAATAAAAACAAGGAGAGTTATGCATTTTCAAACTTTATTTTATTGTTTAAAAGGCATATACGTAAAATGATTTGACGATTATTCGTAGTGATACTTACAACTATAGATCAGAATTTCCATATCCTTAACCTGATAGACCAATCGATGTTCCCGGTCGATTCGGCGCGACCAGAAACCCGCTAAATCATATTTCAATGGTTCCGGTTTGCCTTTTCCGTCAAATGGGTTTCGTTGAATATCCCGAATCAATTAGTTAATCTTCCTCAACATGTTCTTATCTTCCGTAAGCCAGGAAGAATAGTCCTCCCAAGAGATTTGTGAAAAGGAGATTTTCATTTTTCCTCAATTAGCTCTTTATGAAAGCCCTTTCCTTCTTTCATCTGCTTGATGGAT
>JBBQJE010000178.1:0-7358 GCA_038325635.1 Bacteroidales bacterium | reverse complement strand
CGGTGGTACCGCTTACAACCGGAACCCCGGCTTCGAAGCAAATATGGTAATTTCCAATAGCAGAAGCAGGCATTGTAAACTCAATTACAACATCGGCTTTAGAAAGCTTTTCGACGGTAAGATCATTTTGAGAATCTATGTCAATCTTTAAAACTATAGAATGACCACGACCAATCGCGATTTGCTCAATCTCTTTTCCCATTTTCCCGTATCCTATCAGCGCTATCTTCATGGTCTGAATTTCTCTATAAGTATCGAATTCTTTAAATAAATTACAAAGGTAAGATTTCTTTTAGCCCTTCCAACCTCTTTTTGACGGTCTTGTGGCTTTCCCAATTTGACCTTAAGATGACAAAGTATTGGATTTATTTGAATAGATTTTCTAATCCAAACTTCTTGGCTACATCCTGCAGGGTAGATTTGGCTTTCTTATTGAATTCTTTTTCCACTAAAGATTTGGCTTCAGAAA
The DNA here is from genome assembly GCA_038325635.1 of Bacteroidales bacterium. Lineage (GTDB taxonomy): Bacteria > Bacteroidota > Bacteroidia > Bacteroidales > Prolixibacteraceae > CAINVV01. Next base: position 6,889 of record JBBQJE010000178.1, on the reverse strand, counting down.
GGTCGACTTTTACTTCCGGTTTGGCAATATTGCCTACCAGGATAATGCCAATAGGGTATTTTTCAATATTTTCCGTTCCTGGAACAAAGCCTATCAAGCCAGTAACATCAGAACTTAAATCATTTTTATTCACCTTGAAGTTAAGTTGGTAGTTTAAATCAAGCGATAGTGACTGACTTCCTGAAATTGTTACCTCCTGGTTGGCAATTTTGGTTGTGAAGGGAGAAATAGACAATGCTCCGTTGGTAATTGAAATATTACTTGTAAAATCGTTGACTTTGACATTCGTAAACAGATCCTTTCGGAAATATTTTCCGATTTCGGCAAACATATTGTTTCCAATGAGTTCGATGTTTTTTAAGGAGATACTTCCGCTTCCGTTTAATGCAGCAAAATTTGGTGCATAATCTTTCCCTAAAGTACCGTTAAGCGATAATCCTGATAGAAAAGTTCCTTTGCTATTGCCTGCAATTGGAAGAAAATGTCGAACTACTCCAACTGATTGATAGGCCGTTGGAAGGTCGAAATCTTTCACATCCATCTTAAAGTTAAAGTCTGCCGGACTTTTTTCTTTTGCACTATAAACTCCTGATAGAACAATCTTGCCTTTCAAAAGATTCATTGAAAATTGATCCAGATTCAATTTCTGGTCTCGAATGACTAATTTTCCGGTTGTACTTTTGATCTCCATTCCGCTGTAAAGCATCCTGTTGACATCTGCCTGAACAGTTAAATCGATCCGTTCCGGAATAATATATGGATCGCTGTGAATTGTTGAATCCTTGTTTTGTGTTCCTCCATTCATCAATTGAGTTACATCCAGAAAGTCGGATTTAAATTTTATATTTCCCAGAATTGTGCCATTTTTAAGAATATACGCCCAATAGTTAGCAAGAGAACCATCTACCGTGAAATCGCTAAGACCTAATTTCCCCTTCATGGCAGAAATCGTAACCTCTTTCGAATTAAAGACGAATCCGGCAGTTTGTATTCCTAATCTTTCAGGGAAGGAAGGTGAACGGAACGAGAAATCGCGCAAAGAAATTTCTCCTTTGGTTTGGAATCGATCGTATTCTCCTTTTTCAATGGCAGCATAAGAACCGTTGAAAAGAATGTTTGCACTGGCTAAGCCATTGATTTCCATTGAATCAATAGGTATTGCTTGTTTTAGCGTCGAGAAATCCACTTCGCCAATAACCTGTCCGGAGAGGAACGGATTGCTGACAGGAGTAGCCACATTAAGATTTGCAATGACCTGATGTCCTGCAATTTTGGCTTCCACTTTGTTGATATTTATTTTCAGCGAATCCAACGGGCCTTGCGGTTTGCTTAAGGTGGCAATCAGCCCAATCTTGCTGATATCACTTGGCATGGAAGGATATTTCATTCGTCCGTCGGTGAGTTTTAAATCCGCTTGTATTGCAGGTAATGTTTGGTCGGAGTAAGTGCCCTTTATCAATCCGGTGAATGACAGGATTCCGCTTTTTTCGTAAGCTTTTAACTTTTGCTGCTGTTCAGCAGGTAAAAAACTAATCAATTCATCCAGTGATGCGCCCGCTGATTGAAAGGTGAGGTCATATTGATCCGCTTTTTCTCCCATGATAAAAGTTCCCTGCAACTCAACCGGAAGCTTATTAATTAGAAACTTATTCGCTAAAAAGCGGAAGTTCTTTTGGTCAAAATTGGCCTGCAGCGCACCTTCTGCTTTCACCTTCATTCCTTTAATTAACTGCTTGCTGCCGTAATTAAAAGTGATACTGTCGGCAAAGCCTGAGAAATCAAGTTTGCTGTCACTTCCTTGCAGATAACCGGCTAATTGGAAATCACCAGCCCTAAAACTCGCCACCATATTAAATTGATCATCCTGGTAAAAAAGACCAGCGCCTGTCAGTTCTATTTTTGACAAGGCGATCTTCATAGGATTCTTTTTCTCGGCAGTTGCAACGGAGGTGGACGGCTTTGAAATATCCCAGTTAGCTTTTCCGGCAGCATTAACCAATAAATTTAGCTGCGGGTTATTTAGAATGATTTCGGATACAGTGATTCCATCGCTTTTCCACAAGGAAGAGATGGAAACGGAGGTTGATAAAGTTTTAAGGTTGAGCAACTCCTTTCCTTCAAATTCATTAATTCCGCTGATTGACAAATCGTTTAACCTTACATCCAACTGTGGAAAACTCCTGAAAAGGGAAATTTCGACCTCTTTGAAATCAAGTTTTGCATTCAGAGATTCGTTCGCCATAAGTTTAACCCTTGCCACGATATTGCCTTTAAATACGATTGGCAAAACAATCATTGCCACGAAAATTATTGCAACGACCGAGAGCAACGTCAAACCTAATTTTTTCTTATCCATTGATTTTTTTTTAAATTGTCTGTATAAATTTCCGCAGCAGGAACAAAGCTGTTTGACCGGTCCGAATGATCGTACGTTCGCGGTCATTCCCAAAGTTATATAATTGAGAAGTAACAATTTCTTTGTTTGCAACCGCAATCCAGACCGTCCCTACCGGTTTTTCTTCCGTGCCGCCTGACGGGCCGGCGATGCCAGAAGTTGCAATGGCAAAATCTGTATTCATCAATATACTGGCCTGAATTGCCATTTTTTCGACCACTTCCTTACTTACAGCCCCGTGTTGAAGGAGAATTTCATTTTCGATTCCAAGCACTTTACTTTTAACTTCATTGGAGTAAGCGACCACCGAACCTTTGAAATAGGCTGAGCATCCGGGATTTTCGGTAAATAGTCTGGCAATGGCTCCACCTGTGCAGCTCTCTGCAGTTGAGACAGTCCAGCCTTTTTCTGCCAGCACCTTGCCGATATTTTCGGCAGGAGATTCATCATCGAAACCATAAATATTGGATGGAATTAGTTTTTGCAAAAGGCTAACCTGTTCTTCAACATCAGATTGCATCATTGAAAGCTCTTTGTCTCTAACCGATAACCGAAGTCGCACTCCCTGCGGACTTGGCAGATATGCCAATTTCATGTAGGAAGGTAAGGCATTCTCCCAATCCGTTATCTTTTCGGCCAACATTGATTCGGGTATACCCTGCGTTAAAATAGTACGATGATAGATCGGGGAGGTTAAAAAATATCGATGGATATATGGCAAAACTTCAAACTCCATCAGATATTTCATTTCATACGGAACACCAGGCATAAAAATAAAGGTGCAACCATCCTTTTCCAGTAACATACCCGGCGCTGTTCCCAATTTGTTTTCGAATACCAGGCTACTTTCCGGAACCAAGGCTTGGTCGCGGTTAAGTCGGTTAAGGGCTATCCCGCGTTTACTGAGTAAATCCTCAATATTTTTCAAAACATCCGTATTAATTTTCAGCGAGGTGTTGAAATAATTGCAGATGGTATCCTTGGTTTTGTCGTCTTTTGTTGGACCAAGTCCACCGGTTACCAAAACCAATTTGACATTCTTTGCTGAATCGATAAAAGTTTCGATTATATGATCTGAATCATCGGAGATGCTGATAATTTGCCTGACGTTGACTCCTTCAGCATTTAATTTTTGTGCCATCCAGGCCGAATTGGTATCTACGATTTGGCCGATCAGGATTTCATCGCCAATGGTAATAATATCTATATTCATTTTCTTCTACCTATTTCAATTTACTTCAATTTTTTGATCACATCAAATCGTACCCAAATGGATATAGACTGAGTTGCATTAATTTGAAATGCTGCAATCCAAAGGGAATACCGATGATGGTTACGCATAGTAAGACGCCACACAAAAGATGAACCAGAGCAATCCATAAACCGGCAAAAATCAACCAAATTAGATTCAGCAGACAAGATAGTCCCGGAATTGAACCTCCATTTGGTCTGACCGATTTTCCGAACGGCATTAAAGTTGCAATTCCTATTTTAAACGCCTGCAAGCCCCATGGGATTCCAATGATCGTACAACAAAGTATAATTCCGCCCCAGATGTAACCTAGAAAGGCGACAAACCCTCCCAGAATTATCCATATCACATTACCTATAAGGCTCATTTGTATTGAATTTTAAATTTGTGTCGACCTCTGAGTTATTAGCTATTTGCTATTAACAATTTGTAAAATGCAAGTGCAAAGTTACAAAATGAGAGGCAAAAGATTTTTATTCTTTTCTTTGTTCAGATTTTTTAACAATCGCGATGAGAATATTATTTGTTTGTCTGGGCAATATTTGTCGATCACCCGCTGCAGAAGGGGTATTTGCTCATTTAATTTCGAAGCATGGCTTGGAAAAATCCATATCTTGTGATTCTGCGGGAACAGCCGACTACCACGAAGGGCAGGGAGCCTATCCAAAAATGATAAAAATTGCCAGAAAAAGAGGCTATGAACTCACCTCAATTTCAAGACCTGTGAGACCGGAGCATGATTTTGATGATTTCGATAGGATCATTGGAATGGACGATCAGAATATTGCGAATCTTACCAGGATGGCTCCAAAAAGGGCTTATAAAGCCAAAATCAGCAAGATGACTGATTATTGTACTCAACACAATTATACTTCAGTGCCGGATCCATATTTCGGTGATACTAAAGATTATGAGCTGGTTATAGATTTGCTTAAGGACGCTTGTGAAGGGCTATTGCAAGCAATTAAAAATTAAAAATTACAAATTAAAAATTGGTGGACACGTTTCCTCTAATTTGTAATTTGTAATTTGTAATTTTTAATTAGCCAGACATCCGTGACCTTCGACTGTTCACGCCAATTTAGCTTTGATTCTTCGGGCTGATCAAAAGTAACATCGATCTTGCCATCACTTACATATTTTTGATTTAGCGGAAACTCTTTAAACTCCTCATATCCTTTGTTGTACAAGGTTGGTTCGATCCTTTCGCCGTCAACTCTGAGCAGTGCTTCGCGGTAGCCGGCAATTCGTATCAGATAGCGACCGTTAGGATCAAGATCCGTATATTTCAATACCGGAAAATTTTGAAAGAGCTGGGTAGATAATCTTCTTCGGCTAAAACCATTCTCCCACCAGGCCACATCAGTAGCATCATCCGAAACACTAATCACGTGACTGCTTTTTGAGATATCGGAAACATTATCGTAGTAGCTGCCAGCGCCAGGATTCTCCCAAGTGGCAATAACTGAAAGCCGGTCTATTTTCTCTTTTTCTGTCGACAATTGTTCAATTTTCTTGAATTCATCCGTCAACCACCATCTGTTATTCAATGGATAGTCAATGAAATCAAGGATTGCACCTCTTTCCTCACCACTTGCTCCGTATTTCTTGACGCTGGTTTGCAGTCCGATGGATTGAAAAAGTGCTTCGCAATAGTCGACAATTTTTTGCCTGAGTTCAATTAGGATTGGGAGCGGCTCTTTTTCAGATTTGTAAACCCAATACAATGCACTTTCCATCGCCTTGTCGGCACCAAGTTTAGAAGATTGCAACATCACCCTGTTGGCGATCCGCTCGTGCTTTTGTTCTAACGCTTTTCTCAGACTAATGTATGCGTCATAATTGGAACGCATCATCAGTAATTGCCAGCGCCAGTTATTTTTAAGTTCAGGGTGCTGCGAATCTAGTTTTTTCCATAAATCGTAAGTTGCGAATATTCCTCCGTTTTCTTCAGTAGGACCGACCCAGTTTCGTTCGAGCGCAAGGATTCCGTCAGCAGCAGCTTCAGCGACTGCTGAACCAAAAAAGAAGCGGGCATATTCTACCATGACGCCGCGGACAGGTCTTTCCGGATCCCAGCCCATAAGACTCCAGGTTACTTTGTTTATATCATCATGAACGCCATCGGAGTAGGAGAGAAATCCGTCTGTAAATGGTGCATATCGATTGTGGATTTTGGCATAATAGGATGGCTGGGGATTGCAGACCTCGCGGCCTTCGGTGAGCGCAAATGCCTGATCAAAATTGAGGGTAGGATACTGACAGCGAACGGTGTGGGTAATATCGGGATAGTGGCGGTGCATGTATTTTTTTGGTAATCGGAAGCGAGTTGCGGCCAGATCCGGACTACTTGGCCCTGTAACCACGCCCGTGAGCCAGTCAGGTTTGTTTTGTTCGAGGTATTGATAGAAATAGTCGACCTGCTCGTCGTTAAAACCCTGAAGTGAAATCCACATCGTAGCTTTGGGATGGTATTTCTTCAATTCAGCCGTTACCGCTTTCAGAAATGGCATAACATCTTTCGGATGGTTACTGCCCGGATCTCCACCCGGGAAAAAGACACCATCCAGATATGGACAATTTTTGTAATATTCTCCGTGCTTGGCAACTTCAGCCTTAAACTTCACAGGATCAGAGAGATCAACATCTGCAGGTGTCCAGATCCAATAATCCAGCCCGTATTCGTGACAAATTTCACTGATTCTTTTGTTCATTACCTCCCGAGGATATTTCATCAAAGGATTGATCTTATTATCCTGAAACGGAATGTTTTCGATGCAGTTGGTGCCAAATATAGCTAACTCCCGAAGGTATTGTTCGTACTGTTCCATGGTCCAGGAGTCCCAGGAGTTGGCCGTATTTCGGTATCCAATCTGATGACCGCGAATCGGATATTTTGGCGAAGTGGCTATCTCGTTTTGTAAATCAAATTCAATTTTATTTTTTGTCAATACTGCCGTTCTCAGCAATTGACCGATGGCAAAAATGATTCCCCGCTGATCGTCCGCAATTAGCCAAAGGATTTTCTTTCCATTTGTTTGATCCACCACGAGACGAAAACCTTCAGGAAGATTTTCAGGTTTAACATCGGAATCATTTATCGGAACCATATTTCCAGCCAACTCTTTTTCAGACGATAAAACCAGTGCTATAACAGGCTGATTGCCAAATTTAGTTAGTTCTTTAAGTTGAATAGACGACCTTTTCGCGATCTCCTCCTTCAAAATCCGGATGGCTGTCTC
>JBBQJE010000177.1:0-7360 GCA_038325635.1 Bacteroidales bacterium | reverse complement strand
GATGGCAGCGATCCGGATCTGCCGATTCCCGCGATGATTGATGTTGACGTGCGCATGGCAGATGACGCGGCTGTTCGCCGGGTTGAGACTGCCGTCAAAGCGATTGCGCCCGCCGCGCGCGTTGACCGGAACCGGATTCCTATGGCCATAAGTGAACCAAATCCTATCACAATAGAAAAATAAAATATACGCTGAATTCTTGTCAATCCTGCGGTCATATTGATCAACCCACTGAAAGAATCTTTCTGATTCCGTTTCATCACCACATTGATGATGCCAGAATCGCCATCGGGGTCATATTTGGCGGATGGATTTGTGATAATTTCTATCTTATCAATCCCGGCAGCTGGTAGTTGTCTTAACGCATCGCTGCCTTTAACCACACTTGGCCTTCCGTCAATTAGTACGGTAAAATTTGAGCTTCCGCGCAAGGTGACATTGCCCTCGAAGTCGGTCTGTACGGATGGCGTATTTTCCAGCACTTCTACTGCTGTACCACCGGTAGAAACAATATTCTGACTAACATTCACGACTCTTCGGTCTATTTTGAACTCAACACGCTGTTTCTCAGCAACGACCTCTACTTCACTTATTTTCTGGTCGGCTGATTGCAATTTAACAATTCCTATATCCGTTACAGGTTTTGAGGCAATTATCTGCAGCGGAATTGTTTTTTTGGCAAAGCCGATAAAATTGATACTCAGGTAATATTTACCGGGGAGTAAATTTTTTATCTCAAAAGAACCATTGTCGGCCGTCATAATCCCACCGGCAACTGTTGAGTCGGCAGCCGCAAAGATTGCCACATTTGCATATCCCATCGGTTCGGTGGATTCGGCTTCAATAACTTTTCCCTTAACACTGAATTTTTTTGGAACAGGGATTGGAGCGCTCTTTGGTATTGATTCCGGAGCATATTGAGTGGGAGATGGGGTCTGTCCGTTCGCATTAGCAAAGGTTAATAAAACTAGAATAGATAAAAGGAAATTTCGCATAATTCAATTACTGTTGTTTACAGTTTTTGACGAAAGACAATCAAAAGAGTTTAAGCGATCGTTGTTAATTAAACGTTAAAATTATATTAGATACTATTTGTCAGGTAGTTATATTTTTTTGGAGAGTGAGCTAAAGTGACTAAAGTGCTTTTAGCTTCAGAGCACTTCTATTGCATTCCTTAACTTAAGCTCACTTTAGCTCACTTTTTGCGAATGAAAAGATTTCATTGGATTATGGTAAGGGGTAAGTGTGGGTTTGGGACAGTGTTGGCAATTCGGAAAAACAACGATTACGAATAAAAACCAACATAACCACAATTCAGGAATCAGCTAGACTAGGTATCTTCCGGCATAATTGTATTTTTATCATAAAATTGTTGTTTAATTACAACAATTTACATCTATATTTGTTGTAAAATAACAACAATATGAATTCTTACTACGAAACTTCTCTCCGATTAATTGAGTCAACATCGACAGAAATAGTTCGTTACCTCTACCATCAAATAGATTGGAAACAGCGGTTGGTTGGTATTTTAGGTGCCCGGGGCACGGGGAAGACCACTCTAATGCTCCAATACCTGAAGAATACTTATGGTATCGGTCAACAGGCATTGTATGTTTCACTCGACAGACTGATTTTGCGCAACGCAAAGTTGTATGATTTGGCCGACCAATTTTACAAAAATGGAGGAGAGCAACTCTTCCTGGACGAGGTGCATAAGTATCCCAATTGGGCGATGGAAATAAAAAGTGTTTACGATGATTTCCCCTCACTCAGAATTGTATTTTCAGGATCATCTGCCCTGCTTCTGCATCAGGCGGAGGCCGACCTAAGCCGCCGGGCATCTGTCTACCGGCTTCACAACCTCTCCTTTCGCGAATTTGTCTACTTTAAATCCAGAATCGATTTGCCTGTGGTCGATTTAGTTCATCTATTAGAAAAGCATCCTGCAATTGCTTCAGAGATCAATCGGCAGATTAGGCCACTCGTGTTGTTTGGTGAGTATCTTAAGTCGGGAGCCTATCCTTACTATTTCGAAAACCCGGTACTTTTCCATGAGAGGATAGCCGCAACTGTCAAAACAATTGTTGAAGTTGATTTGTTGGCAATAGCATCATTCACCTATTCCAGTATCGTTTCTATTCAAAAAGTGCTGGCACTTATTGCCGAAAGTGTTCCCTTTAAACCAAATATCTCAGAATTGAGTCGAAAATCAGGCGTTTCCAGGGATATATTGCTTAAAATGATTGATTTACTTATTCGGGCAGACCTCTTGCTTATGTTGAGACAGGATAGTTCACCGACGGGATACCTTACTAAGCCGGAAAAGCTTTATTTGCACAACACCTCATTAGCCTGGGCACTTTCAATAAACCGTGATCCGGAAATAGGATCGCTCAGGGAAACATTTTTCCTCAATCAGGTTAGTTGCAAACATTGTGTTGCCTTGCCAAAATCAGGAGATTTCTTGGTAGATGACCGCTATACCTTCGAGGTTGGCGGATCAACAAAAACAAATCATCAAATTAAATATGTATCAAATGGTTATGTGGTGCAGGATAACCTCGAAACAGGTTATCTGAATACAATACCTCTATGGCTATTTGGATTTCTATATTAAACTTTTAAATAAAACTCGATCAATATGCTCATCAACCTTTCAAATCATCCCTCTGCCGAATGGCTTCCGGAACACTGCTCATCAGTCTAATTTCTGATCAGCATAAACCTGATTATCGACCAGTAAGACAAGGATTAAGACAGAGCTGTATGAGTAGCTGCATTGATAAAAGAGCATCAGATTGCAACTTTTAAGCGCGAATACCTCTACCACCCTCTGCCAGAAGGCCTGACACAGCAAATCCTAGGGATTGGCCCCCTCGAATTCGCTAGCTGTCACGGGTTTCCATAAATCACCGTCGAGATGGGCAAATGGTCGCTAACTCCACCGTGGTAAACCGGTCCCATGTACGTTCGAAAGGGCTTCTTTCCAAGGTACCTCTTGTCATCTTCGAGTAAAAAATTCTCGGTGCAGATGGCTGTTTCGGATGTCGATAGCTGTAACCCATTACCATGAAGCAGGTTGGACGAACAAATAAATTGATCGAAAATTTCCCAGTGTCCTTTACTTCGGATAGTTCCGGTTTTATTTTTCGACCAATATTGCGATAAATTTACAAGTAAGGACGAATTTGCCGGAACAGGTTGAATCGAAGCCCCCAATATTTTTGTAAAGCACTCTTCATTGGGTGTTGCGTTGAAATCGCCCATCAATAGAAATTTTCTTTTCGGATCCTTGTTCAAAATGGAGTCCAGCGTTCTTCGAACAATCCCCGCCGCTATGTTGCGTTTCCCTTGTGTCTCCACATAGCCGCCGCTTCTGGAAGGCCAATGGTTGACAAAAAAGCTGACATTTTCATTGTTGAGCTTTGCTTTGAAATGAAGAATATCCCTGGATGACAATCGACTTGGACCGCTTGACTTAACCGGAATGAAATCGTAGTCGACCGGAGTAATGGTCTCTTTTCTGTAGAGTAAGGCTACATCAATTCCACGGGGATCTGGCGATTCTTTGTGAATAATGCCATAATTGCCATCCTTCAACGGGGTATTTTTGATTAGATATTCTAAAATCCAAAGGTTTTCAATTTCCGCCATCCCAATAATATCAGGATAATGACCATTTGAAGCGGAGATGACAGCCCTGTACACCATCATGACTTTTAATTTCAACCTCGCCATGGTCCAGTGGCATTTCCCGGTAGGGGTAAATTCATTGTCGTTTATTAGCGGATCATCGAAAGGATCAAACAAGTTTTCTACGTTGAAAAATACCACATTAAAACTTTCAACAGCCTTGGTTTGACCGTTCGACTTAATGGTTATGAACAACAGGAGTATGAAAATGATTGAAAAAGTGCGATAGCATTGGTGCATTACTAATTATTTTTTTTTCTCGATGCGTTCAAAAGCTCCAAGATCTGGACCTGCATCAGCATTCCGGTCTACACCTTTCAAATCGAAAGGGACGATCTTTGTGAAAGATTCTTTTCCAAAATCTTTGGCAACAGACAAGGTGTCAAGTTCGTAAATTCCCTTCTGCGCATTGATGAACCTTGGTTTTATGTTGCGAAGAAGATTGACAAAACGATCGGGATTTTGGAGCTTAAAGGTATCTGATATTTGAACTAAACAGTGGTCAAACAAGTAGTTGCTCTTTCCTTGTTTGTCTAATGATAGCTTGAGCTCATCCGAATTTGAACCACTAATAATACAATTTCCAAAAAATGCCTGCGACAGATCACCAACATATTTTTCTCCATTAGAACTGTTAACCAGGTAGTTGGAAATTGTTAAAGTTTCCGTTTTACGCATGGGATTCAATACATTGGTGCTGTTGTTCGAAAATGTGGTGTGATAAAACTGGTAATCGCCTCCCAGCAAGAGGGCAGTATTATAATAACCAACATTTGCGATAACGCAGTTGTAGGCATATATTTTAGATTTCATGGCCCATATTCCTGACCAGCTCATATTTTCAATCCGTGTATTGGTCAGTTCAACAGAGGCAAAACCAGTCTTTTCAATGTTGCCAACCTGCAATCCAATATTGGCATTTTTGATGATACTGTGATTAATACTATTATTGTGACTACCTGAAAGTAGGGTGATGCCATTCCATTGATCCGGCAGATTCGCATAACTACTTTCCAAACGGTCGCCTTTAAAAACAACAGGTTCCTCCACTGTCCCATTTACGATCAGTGTCCCTTTGATAAATAATCCGGCATTTTTATGAAAGTAGACAGTACATCCTGGATCTATTGTTAGAACCTGTGTTGAGTCTACAAAGGCATAATTGTATACAAGATATGGCTTCTCATTGGTCCATGTTGCTGTTTTCAACATCTCGGCCTTTATCAACTTAAATTCTTGTCCCCAGGCGAGTATTCGAACTTTCTGTTCTAGGCTATTGGTCTTGAAAATAATTGAATCTTCTGCTACCATCATTTGTTGTGTTCCTCCTTTGTTCAAAGTGGCTTCAATAAAGATGAAAATACTGTCGCGTGGTGGAATTTCGACATTGAAAACTTCGTTGGAGGCTTCTCCGTTCACATTGAGCCTGAACCCACTGTTTGTTCCTCCTCCTAAACGAATGGAAGAAACAATTATCCGATCACTTGTTGAATTATAGACCCTTAAATTTTTTGTTGGAGACCCGATCGTTGTAAATATAGTATCGAATGTAATAGTGTCTGCCGAAAACGACAACAACCTCCTGTTGGGATCATTTACGTGCTCTTTCTCACAACTGACGTAAAACGCCAGTGTCAGAACAACAACGATTGCTTTTATGAAGCTTCTCATTCCATGGAGGTATTAGTGGAGGAGATTTTCTAAGTTAAACGTACTACCTGTTAAGTAGTACTTCAAATATACTAAAAAAAAATGAATTTTAACCTTTTTTAACGAAAAATTATTTATTTCTGACCCTTATCATGAATAATCCCCAAAACGTTAGTGCTCCATTGATAATTATTAATTCGAAACCTATTTGATACCCATTAAACAATTGTTCAGAATAATTGTTCAGGAGCCACGATAAAAAAGGAGATGCAATGACAACTATCGGAACCAGTCTGTCTTTAATTTTGAAACGTGTCAGCATTCCGAAACCAAATAGACCGAGAAGTGGTCCATACGTTAATCCGGCAACTTTGAATACCGCCATTACCACACTTTGATTGTTGACGGCTTTAAAAATCATGATTACCAGAAAAAGAAGCAAGGAGAATCCGAGGTGGGTAATTTTTAAAATCAGCTTCTTGTTCTTATCTTCCCGTTTTCTGAAATTTAAAAAGTCGATACAAAATGCGGTAGTCAGGGAGGTAAGTGCGGAGTCGGCACTGGCATAATTGGCGGCAGTGATACCCAACAGAAAGAAGATTCCAATCATCAAATTCATGTGGTTCATGGCCAGCATCGGATAAAGATCATCACTTTTCAGTGGAAGAGGGATTTGATGCGATTCTGCGTAAATATAGAGTAACGCGCCAAGAGTCAGGAACATCCAAACAACTCCAACGAAAATCATGCTAAAGGTAAGCATGTTCTTCTGCGCCTCTTTCAAGTTTTTACAGGTAAGATTTTTTTGCATCATATCCTGATCGAGCCCCGACATAACAATGGTGATAAATATACCCGCAATAAATTGCTTGATGAAAAACGTATTGGAACGCCAGTCCCATTCAAAAACCCGGGAATGAGGACTTTCCTGAACATTTTTCAGCATATCGCCAAAACTCCAGCCAAGGCTGTTGAAAATAAAATAGATAGTCAGGATAACGGCCGATATTAGAAAGATTGTTTGAAGTGAATCGGTCCAGATTATGGTTTTTACCCCTCCTTTTGTGGTATAGATCCATATCAGAATGATGCTGATAAGAACGGTTATACCGAATGGAATTCCAAAATGGGCAAAAAAAGCAAGCTGCAAAACTTCTGCCACCAGGTACATCCTGAAGGCTGCGCCAATGGTACGGGATAGCAGAAAGAAAAATGATCCGGATTTGTAGGAATAGAATCCCAGTCGCTCTTCCAGATACGTGTAAATGGAAATCAGATTCATTCGGTAATAGACAGGGAGCAGCACAAAGGCTACAACCATATAGCCCACAAAATTGCCCATTACAAACTGAAAATAGGTAAAAGCCGAATTCCCGACTTCTCCGGGTACCGAAATAAAAGTTACCCCGGAGATGGTGGTGCCTATCATGCCAAAAGCCACGACAAACCAAGGCGATTTTCGATTTGCGGTGAAAAATGTATCCGTGGTGGCCGATCTGCTGGTCAGGTAGGCCACAAAAATGAGGATCAGGAAATAGCCTGAGAGGAGAGATGCTACGAGGATTGGGTTCACTTATTTATATAAAAGATATTTGGAACGTACAACTTTATATTTCCCTAACTCCTCCTGCCAGCTTTCTGTAATTTCTTTCTCGCTTTTACCGGCCTGGATAAGTTTTAATACCTGATCATCACCCATCAACAAATTAAACCAGCGTTCCCTGACAAGGAATTCTTTGGCATTATCGAACTTTCGATACCAATCAAGAAAATACTTCAGCGTAAATGGGGGTATATCCTTCAAACTTCTGAGATCCTGTCCAAAGCAAAGTTTGTCTTTTTGAAGTGGATTCATCTCAAATCCCTTCAGGCTCTGAGGTGTAAAAGAAAAATCACCGTAATTTTTATTGGGATATCCAATTACCTGAAAAGGGTAAGTCGTTCCTCTTCCAATGCTAACGCTTGTTGATTCAAAAAAACAAAGAGACGGATATAGGCGAATGGAGGTATAATT
>JBBQJE010000176.1:0-7407 GCA_038325635.1 Bacteroidales bacterium | reverse complement strand
GACGAATTGCACAATTAATCGAAGAAGGAGTTTATCCTGAGCATTTGTGGCAATAATGTGCTAATGTGCTAATTTGCTAATATGCTAATGAAAAAAATGAAAAAAATACTAGGATGAATCAGAATTTTGGCGGTGGCGTTCTTCAATTAGCACATTAGCATATTAGCACATTAACACATTAGAAAATTATGACTGATCAAAAAATCCACTATTTTTTAGCTTCGTTCGGAATTAGTACAAAGGTAGAATCGTGGCAGCCCTTCGGCCACGGCCATATCAACGATACATTTCTCATTCGCACGATTGGTGATGATGCGCCAGATTTTATTCTCCAACGTAAAAATCATCAGGTTTTCAAGGACGTACCCGGAATGTTGAAAAATATTGTTTTGGCTACCAGGCATATTCGTGAAAAAATAATTGCAGAAGGAGAAACAGAGCCTGACCGGAAAGTGATGAATTATCTTTCCACTGTTGATGGAAAGCAATACGTTCTGGACGAAGACGGTAATTTTTGGACGCTTTTTATGTTCATTCGCGATTCGCATGGTGTCGAAGAGGTGAAGCATCCGGATCAGGCGTATAGCGCTGGAAAGGCTTTCGGAAGATTTCAACTGCAACTCTCTGATTTAGATAGCATAGGACTGATAGAAACCATCCCAAATTTTCACAACGGAATATTCCGATTTCAACAATTTGAAGAGGCAATCGGATTAAATAACGCCGGTCGAGTGGAAGAAATGCAAATCGTCATCGATCAGTTATTGGAAAGAAAAGCTGAAATGCTCAAACTGCAAAATTGGCTGGATAGTGGAGAACTTCCACGCCGCATCACGCATAACGATACCAAGATCAACAACATACTCTACGACAAAGACGACCATATTCTTTGCATCATCGACTTAGATACCGTAATGCCGGGAAGTATTCTCTTTGATTTTGGCGATGCCATACGGACTCTTGGAGACACCGCCGCCGAAGATGAACCGGATTTATCAAAGATAGGCTTCCAGTCTGCCTATTTTGAAGCCTTCACGAAAGGGTACCTTTCCGAAAGCAAGCAATTTTTATCACCATTGGAAAAGGAAAACCTTGTCTATTCTTGCCGCTACATGGTATGGGAACAAGCCATCCGCTTCTTAACGGATTACCTAAACGGCGATACCTATTATAAAATTGCCTATCCCAACCACAATAAAATCAGAACGTTGTCACAAGTAAGGTATTTGGAGGTTTTGGAGGAAAATGCCTGTGCTATGGAACAAATGGTGATGGATTGCCTGTAGAGACGCATAATTATGCGTCTCTGGTTCAAATTATCACCATTGGTTGCAAGAGATCGGAGACGCATAGTTATGCGTCTCTACCCCAGCCTGGCATGTTGGGATTGCACATTTACCCCCAAAAACAATTTGGCCAGATTATCAAAATTCTGCGTTGATTCGGTGGTAAAATAATCGCGACGACCTGTTTTGGAGCAATTCTCTTCGATCTCAGGATGGCGGTGTAAATAATCCTCGAGTTTTTCAGCAATAATAGGGCCCTGCACCAGCAAGGTAACGCCATCCGGCAAATATTTATGAATCACATCCAATAAAAGCGGATAATGCGTACATCCAAGAATGACCGTATCAATTAAGGCATCCTTGGCAAACAAGCTGGCGAGATTTTGCTTCACAAAGAAAGCCGCTCCGGGGCTCTCTATCAGGTTATTTTCCACGATGGGTACCCACATCGGGCAAGCTTCCTGAACAACGGTTATCGGGCTACCAGGGGATATTTTGGCTATTTCAAGTGGATAGGACTCTGAAAGAACGGTTCCGGTGGTACCTAACACGCCAACATGACCCGTTTTGGTGAGTTCAGGAATCATCTCCACACTGGGCCTGATCACGCCAAGCACCCGGCGATTGGGATAACTTCCTGGTAAATCCAGTTGCTGAATATTACGCAGAGCCTTGGCAGATGCAGTATTGCATGCAAGAACAACCAGGTGACAACCTTGTTCGAACAAATATTGAACCGATTGCCAGGTATACTCATAAACGACTTCGAAAGAACGGGTTCCATAAGGATTCCTTGCATTGTCGCCTAAATAGATATAATCGTATTGAGGCAACTTTCGAAGCAACTCTTTAAACACGGTAAGTCCGCCGTAACCGGAATCAAATACACCAATAGGCTGGTACTTTTCAAGCATAATTATCAATTGAAGTAAGAACAATCAAATTTAAAAAAAAAGGCACCGCATGGTGCCTTTTTTTTTAAATTTGATTGTTCTTACTTCAAACCAAGTTTTGTTTTCACCAATGGCATCATATCTGTTGACTGTGCCGTATTAAAATAAAGTACGCTGTTAACTTCAAAAACATACAACATACCTTGTTCTTTGGCAACCTCTCCAATTGCTTTACGAGCTTTTTCAACAATTGGCTGGAACTGTTTGCTCTCCTCTTTCTGAAGATTTTCTTGTGCCTGGGTCTGGAAAGTGGTTATTCTTTCTTGCAAACTCTGAATATCGGCTTCCTTTGCCTGACGAATTGCATCCGTCACATTGGTTTGCTTAACCAAAGCAACATATTCCTGACCTTTGGTTTGGTATTCTTTCTGCATTACTCCCAATTGCGATTCGAGATCTGTCTGCATTTTTGCCATCGCTTTTTGAGCAACATCACGCTCAGGCATTGTTTGAATCAAACCTTGAAAATCAATGTGGCCGAATTTTAAAGTTTGTGCTGAAGCAGAAGCTCCAACAAATAGAAGGAGAGAAAAAGTTATTACACTTAAAAAATGTCTCATGATCAATCTAATTTAATTTTTATGGGGCAAATTTAAAACATTAATTTTTATATCCAAGTTTTTGTAACACCTGATCACTCAAGTCGTATTTTGGATTCGTATAAATCATCGTCATACTGCCTGCTTTGTCAAACACCATTGAATAAGCACCTTGCTCTGCAATGGTTTGAATGGCATTAAAGACTTCATCCTGTACTGGTTTTACTAATGACTCCCGCTTTTTTGCCAAGTCTCCCTCCGGACCAAAGTACTGACGTTGCAGCTTTTTGTATTCCTTCTCTTTATTCACAATCTGTTCTTCTCGCTTTTTCTTCATATCCTGCGAAAGCAAAACAACTTCCGCTTGATAATCCTTGTAGATTTGATCGAGTTCCGCATGCAAAGTCTCAAGCTCCTTTTGATATTTCTGAGAGAGTTTATCTAACTGCTCCTGCGCAGCAGTATAAGCCGGCAATTTCCCCAAAATATAGTCGGTATCGACATACGCATATTTCTGTGCAAAGCTTGTTGCAAAACACACGAGAAGAAAGATTCCAATAAATAGTATTTTTTTCATCTTAATCAATTTTATTAAGATACTAACAAATTTAATGCCAAATTTTTAAAATTGTTGTCCCATGATAAAGTGGAACTGACTACCACCGGTTCCCTTGGTATAGCCGTCATCGAAGCCATAGCCCCAGTCAAAACCCATCAAGCCAAACATTGGCAGGAAGATTCGTATTCCTAAACCCGCAGAACGCTTTACACTGAAGGGATTATAATCAGCAATGTCGTACCAAGAATTACCGGCTTCAAGGAATCCTAACCCATAAATGGTTGCCGATTGAGACAATGTGATTGGATATCTAAGCTCAACCGTTATTTTCTCATAGATATTACCACCATTAGGAGGTGTCAATGAATTATTCTCATAACCGCGTAAACCAATGTATTCACTACCATAAGAACTATATCCCGACATCCCGTCACCACCCAATTTATAGGATTCGAAAGGCGAGCGAAGGTTTTTATTGTAGTATCCTAACAGTCCGGTCTCAAATTTAGTCCTCAGGATAAGTTTTGCCTCTTGCTTCGCTTGCAAAGGAGTGAAAATATCCGCTTTGAATGACCATTTATGATACTCAATTAATTTATAACGCTCATCAGTTGTCATGGTTTTACTGCTGTAATCTTTCCCTGAAACTAAAGAGAACGGAGGTGTCAAAGCTACAGACATGGAGAAATTCGATCCTCTGCGTGTATAGAGCGGACTGTCGGTCGAATTTCTGCCAAAGACAGTTTTGAACGCCAATGTATTTGAAGTACCATTCTGGAAGATGAAATACTTCCAGTTATTAAGAATATACCTTTGATAAGATAGCTCGTGATAAAGGGTAAAATAGTTATCCGGCCATTTCAAACGATATCCCAATCCCATGGAAGCTCCTAAAACGCCCATTTTTTCGGTGATCTCGTAATTGTATTGATTGTACTGACTGCCATACTGATCGCCATAGCCCCCACCATAGCCCCCGCCATAGCCTCCACCGTACATACTATTGCCATACATACTATTACCATATCCGCCATAGTTATAGGCGCTGTTTCCACTTGTCTGTTTGGAGTAGTAGACGGAAAAAGTAAATGAATTTGGTTTTTTCCCGCCAAGCCAAGGTTCAGTGAAGGAAAAACTATAGGACTGATAATAAGAACCGTTGGTTTGGGCACGTAACGTCAAGGTTTGACCATCCCCGGTAGGGAGAGGTCTCCATGCTTTTTTGTTGCCGATATTCCGAACGGAGAAGTTGGAGAATTTTAAGCCAACTGTTCCAACAAACATTCCGCCTCCCCAGCCTCCGGAGAGCTCTACCTGGTCGTTGGCACGTTCTTCCAGTTCATAGTTGATGTCGACAGTTCCATCTTCGGGATGAGGAACCACATCGGGCTTGATAGCTTCCGGATTGAAGTGTCCCATCTGAGATAGTTCCCGAACGGAACGAATAATATTTTCTTTGCTGAAAAGCTGACCCGGACGCGTGTACAGCTCGCGTCGGGCAACGTGCTCATTGGTTTTCGTATTTCCTTTGATGCCGATAGAGTTGATTGTAGCCTGCGTGCCTTCCACGATTCGCATTTCATAATCAATCGAGTCATTCTCCACCTTCACCTCCACCGGATTAAGGTTAAAGAAGAGATAACCCGTATTCAAATACTGATTTGAAACAGCATCATCATCTTCAGTAAGCCGCTTTTCCAATAATTTTTGGTCGAAAATATCGCCTTTCTTTATGCCAAGCACTAAACTTAACTGAGCATCTGTTAGTACGGTGTTTCCTACCCAACGAATATCCCTGAAGTAATACTTTCTTCCTTCGTCGATCCAGTATTTCAGCTTAACGGTATTGTTGGTGGTATCCTTGATGATCGTATCTGAGACGATGATGGCATCGCGATACCCATTTTCATTGTATTTCTTGATCAGATTGATCTTGTCCTCGTCAAATTTGTCCTGTAAAAATTTCTTGGAAGAGAAAAAGTTAACCAGCTTCTTTGCCTTCGTCTTTTTCATGGAACGCTCTAGGGTGGATAGCTTCACTTGTTTTGCTCCAACAAACTCAATCGAGGTAATTTTTACCTTTGCTTTCTTGTTAACGTAAATTTCGAGAGATAACTGGTTTTGTTTGGCCGTATCATCTTTTTGCACAATATTCACATCCGTATTGTAAAAGCCTTTCCCTTGATAGTAACTAAGAATCTGTCGTTGAGCAGTATTGACAAGATTGTCAGTGACCTGTCCACCGACCAGCATCATCACCTGTTTCTCAATGTCTTCCTTTTCGCTTTTGCTAACGCCGTGATAATTCTTGGTAGAAAGGCGCGGGCGTTCCTGAAGAAAAACGTTTAACCAAATCTTTTCCCCGACAATTTTTGTCGCAGAAATCTTAACATCGGAGAAAAGACCCTGTTTCCAATACTTGCGTAAGGCCGCAGTAATCTGATCGCCCGGAATGACAACATCATCACCAATAGTTAAACCGGAAAGACCCTTCAGAACTTCCGTATCCAGAAACTTGATACCACTGATTTCCAATCCGGCCAGGGTATAATGCTTTGGACTATCATAGAAAACGGAGAAATTCGTGCTGTCTGCAACTGTTTGTGCGTATAGATGAGCGCTAAAAAATAAAGATAGAAAAATAAATACAACTCTTTTGACCATGTCAGATTCTGATTTGTTCACTAGTTTTTCCAAATCGTCTCTCTCTCTTTTGGAAATCGTTAACTGCCTCAATTAGATCTTCTTTACGATAGTCCGGCCATAATTTCTGTGTAAAATACAGTTCAGTATAGGCGATCTGCCAAAGAAGAAAATTACTAACCCTAAATTCTCCGCCGGTTCGAATCAGCAATTCAGGATTAGGCAGGCCAAATGTAGGAAGATATTTTTCAATCAACTCTTCATTGACGCTACTTTTGTCAATTTTGTTGTTTTTTAACTCATCTGCCATATTCTTAACCGCTTCCACAAGTTCCCATCTACCCGAATAGCTAAGTGCTAATACTAGTCTGAGACCAGTGTTTTCGGCTGTTTTAGCTATCGCACCTGCTAGATTTCCCTGAACTTCCAAGGGCATAGATTTCAAGTCGCCAATGGCACGTAAAGATACATTGTTCTTGTGCAGGTTATCTGTCTCCGCAACAATTGCGTGGACCAACAATCCCATCAACGCATCAACCTCTTCTTTAGGCCTATTCCAATTTTCTGTTGAAAATGCATATAATGTAAGATATTGTATACCAATCTCTCCCGCACCTTCTACGACAGATCTTACCGCTTCAACTCCTTCTCTATGACCGAAGATCCGATCATTTCCATGAAGTTCAGCCCATCGACCATTACCATCCATAATGATGGCAACATGTTTTGGTATCTTGTTTAAATTCAGCTCTTTAGAATGCACGTTTTTTCGCGTATTTACTATTTTTATCGTTGACTTTGCATACACCTCTTTCCGTCCAGACCTGCCAATGCAGGGAAAGATGGAGTGAAGCGTACCAATCGTTGTTAGACAGTACAGAAGAAGATTTTGAAGAATATCCCTTTCCAGGCATGATATTTTGAAATCTTTCAGGATCTATCAGGTTGTCTATGTTGTCAGTAAAGGTCTTTCGCACACAAAGCTCCACACATGCTCCAAGCCGCTTTGTAAGGTTGTATTTTATTCCAAATCCCATGGGAATGATAGGTGAAAGTGCATAGGAATTGTTGGTAATGTTGGTTTTTGAATCATAAAAAGGTCTATAAAAATTACTAAATGGACCAATTGAAAACTCAGATGGTTGGGGTTCAAGTATTATTGTACCCACGCGTGAGAATCCAGAATAAAAAACACCAACACCTAAGGACAAAAATGGGGTGAACCGATCTTTTTTCAAACTTCCCATCTGATAGTCCATGAAGTTAAACTCAAACATGGCTTCAAAGGTCTGAATAGATCTATCAAAAAAGTAGAAATCATTCGTTTGTCTCTTGTATAAAAAATCTGCACCACCTATATCAATTCGGGTACTTGGGTCTGCTAGGTACGCACCATTAAAAGTACCTTCCGACTTAAGGTTTCCGGT
>JBBQJE010000175.1:0-7419 GCA_038325635.1 Bacteroidales bacterium | reverse complement strand
AATCGGATTTTTGTGGCTGATCTTGGGATTGATCAAATTAAAGTTTATACTATAGATAAGGCCTCTTTCACATTAAAACCTAATAAGTTTCCTGAGATTAAGTTGGTTCCAGGCAGTGGGCCAAGGCATTTAGCGATACATCCCAATGGGAAATTACTCTTTATTGTCAACGAATTGGGTTCCAGCGTTTCTGTTGTTAGATTACCGGAAAAGGGTAATTTTAAAGTTTTGGAAACGATATCCACGCTCCCTACTAATTTTTCTATGCCAAATACGGGTGCTGATATTCACCTTTCTCCAGACGGGAATTTTTTGTATGTTTCGAATCGAGGGATGAATAGCATTGCCATCTTTTCCGTTAATGCGAAAGAATCCAAAATTAAGTTAATTGCACAAGAGGACACAAGAGGTGAAATGCCCCGTAATTTTACCTTGACTCCGGACGGAGATTACTTACTAGTGGCAAATCAAAATACGAATAACATTGTGGCATTTAAGCGAAATCCTGAAACAGGATTACTAACATTTACGGATCAAATAAATGCGAACAAACCGGTTTGTTTATTATTTAACTGAAGATCTACTTCAAACAAAAAAGAGACTACGAAATAGCCTCTTTTTTGTTTGAAGTAGATAGATTCTTGTTACAAGCTCTTTATACAGGCAAGTGCTGCTTCATAATTAGGCTCATGCGTTACTTCAGAAACGTATTCAACGTAACGGACGATGCCTGATTTATCAATTACTACCGTTCCTCTCCCAAGCAAACGTAGCTCCTTGATCCAGAAACCATATTTCTGTCCAAAATCCAGATCTTTGTGGTCAGAAATGGTTTTGATATTCTCCAATCCTTCTGCAGCGCAAAAACGACTTTGAGCAAATGGGAGATCACATGAGATAGACAATACAACAACATCCTTCAGGTTGTTGGCTTCTGCATTAAACCTTCTGTTTTGAGCAGCGCAAACACCGGTGTCAATTGACGGATAAATTGCAACAACAACAGTTTTGCCGGCAACATCCGATAATTTAAATGGTGCAAGCCCAGCACCTACAGCCACGAATTCGGGAGCTTTATCACCAACTTTAATTTCATTTCCCAATAATGTTAACGGATTTCCTCCAAATGTAATTTTTACAGAACTTTCTTTCATCTTTAATTTTTTAATAATTTGTTTTTATCCCGGTTTGCGGGATAGAATTTGAATAATTTCTAATGTCGATAACAAAACAATTCATTGATGTCTTGTTTGTAATATATTCTACGGATTTAATTAAAAATGGATTCAATCCTACTCCTCATTTTCTTCAATCAGGCACCTCTCAAGTACTATTTTTTTGACAATTTACATATTCTCAAAATTGCTCAAACCCTGAAAAGAAGAACGCCCCTTCAATTATCGCATTCTCATCACTGTCTGATCCATGAACGGCATTTGCAGTAAACGATTCAGCGTATAGTTGACGGATAGTTCCCGGTGCAGCATTAGCGGGATTAGTTGCTCCGATAAGCTCTCTAAAGTCAGCAATGGCATTTTCTTTTTCCAAGATTGCGGCGACAATCGGGCCGGATGACATAAATTCCACCAACCCTTCAAAAAAAGGTTTTCCTGCATGAATGCCATAAAAAGCTTCAGCATTCGCCCGAGACATGTGAGTTAATTTCATTGCCTTAATACGAAAACCTCGTTCCGAAATCATTTTTAAAATTGAACCTATGTACTGATTCCTAACTGCGTCGGGTTTGATCATGGTAAAAGTGAGATTCTGTGCCATTTTTTTAGAGTTAAAGTTTCAATTTTTTTTTAAAAATATAAATAATCCAGCACACCCTCCTTCTTCACTATTCATTTTTCACTTTTCATTATTCATTTTTCACTTTTCATTCTTCACTTCCTAAATAATTGATAGCTTAAATTGATCAGGAATAGACTATTTTTGCGAATTAGTTGAATAAATTAGATATGACCAGCATTAATGTTGAAACTTGCCATTCACTTTTAGCGTGGATGAAGGATGAAATTAAAAAAATTGTTATCCTAACCCATTCAAATCCTGATGGGGATGCGCTTGGATCCTCTCTGGGACTAAATTCTGTTTTGCAAAATGCAGGTTTTAGTTCAACTGTGGTTTTTCCTACCGACTTTCCCTCAATTATTGCCGATTTAAAAGATTATAAAAACTGGATAGTCTTCGATAACCACGAAAAGGAAGCAGATCAATTAATTAATGAAGCAGATGTTCTTTTTCTATTGGATTTTAATGACCTTAAACGGCTCGGAAAAGTAAAAAAGAACATCGAAAAGTTATCGAAGAAAATAGTTTTAATAGATCATCATCCGCAGCCCATCATCGACACACCATTCTTGTTTTCAGATACCCGGGTAAGTTCAACAGCAGAACTTGTATGTGATTTTATTATCAAAATGGGGTGGGGTGCATACCTTAATGCAACCGGTGCACAGGCGTTGTTAACCGGCATAATTGCAGACACGGCTTCCTTCAGCCATAATGCAAAACGACCAGAACTTTACAATGTGGTTGCCAATTTAATTAGCACTGGGGCTGATCAATATAAAATCCAGGAAGCCCTTTTTAATACAAACAGCGAAAACCGCTTAAGACTTTTGGGATATGCTCTGTCCAAAAAAATGGAAGTATTTCCTCAATTTCATACTGCTATAATTTCTTTAACGAGCGAAGAATTAAAACGGTACAACTTTAAAATTGGCGATACAGAGGGTTTCGTAAACTATCCACTTTCAATGAAAGGTATAATCTTCTCCATCTTTTTGATGGAAAATGAAGATAAAATAAAGATTTCATTCCGTTCGAAAGGCGGATTTGCAGCGAATGAATTTGCGTCGAAACATTTCAGCGGCGGAGGTCATCACAATGCTGCCGGAGGTGAATCCAAACTATCGTTATCTGCAACAATGAAGGAAATGAGAGCCCTCCTTCCAAAATACTTTGACCTATTGGAGGGAGAAAGCCGGAAGGATTCCTGATTTTTCATGGTTCAGATTTGGTCTAGGGTTAAATTTGGTTAATTTTGCATCAATCATTTCAAATCAAAGATCAAAAGTTGAGAAGATCACTAACATTTTGTATCCTTGCACTCTGGTTTAAAGGCTTACCCATATTTATAAAAATTGTATACTGATGAAGTTGGGAAAATATAGTTATCTAATTTTTATTGCTTTTTTTGTTCTAGGCATTGCTTCCTGTAAAAAGACAACCTTACAAATTGCCATTGCGGATGAAAAAGTGCTGCTGGATAAATACATAAATAAATTTCACAAAGGGGTAGCACCAACCACATCCGGTTTATATTATGTTGAAACGAAGAAGGGAACAGGCGACTCCATTATTAGTGGTAATTATGTAAAGGTATTTTACCGTGGGTACCTCATTGAAGATAACGATACAGTAGGAGTAAGGGATGGATATGAGTTTGATGCTTCCGGAGAATTCGAACCGTTTGGTTTCACTGTAGGAAGTGGATCTGTGATAACTGGTTGGGATGAAGCTATTTCGCACATGAGAGCAGGAGGAGAAGCAAAATGGATTTGTCCATCCAGAATTGCCTATTCAGGTGCTGCTCAAGGATCAATTCCCGCATATTCTACCTTGGTTTTTTACGTCAAGGTTTATAAAGTTTACAGATCTTCAGATACCTTAAAGACCATACAAAAAGTTCCAAATTTCTTATTGAATTGATTTAAAAAACATTGATTAAGAAACTGATACCAGGTCTGGTTCCTCTGCTGGTTTTTATTCTGGCAGATGAGATTTGGGGTATGAAGATTGGTCTTGCCGTTGCAGTTTCAATTGGTATCTTGGAAATGCTTGTCACCTGGATCCGCGAGAAAAAATTGGATCGATTCGTACTGCTGGACACGCTTCTTTTACTCATCCTCTCTTCACTTTCTTACCTCTTTGAAAACGAAATTTTTTTCAAGGTTAAGCCTGCGATGATCGATCTGGTGCTTCTTGCACTCCTTTCACTCTCTTTATTTACCAAAATTGATCCGTTGGGATCTATGTCCCAAAGATATCTTAGCGGCATCAAATTAGACCATAATCAGAAAAGTCTGTTTCGAAAAAATTTATGGGTTCTATTTTGGATGGTTCTATTTCATACCTTGATGGTATTATGGGAAGCATTTTACCTTAGCAAGGAAATCTGGGCATTTATCAGCAGCTTTCTCCTCTTTATCATGATGGGCGCCTTCATGGGATTTGAATTGATACGGCAAAAATTTTTCGTCAAAAGAATACCTGTTATCTCTGATGTCGAAGAATGGCTTCCCATGGTCGATGATCAAGGTCGCATCTTAGGCAAAGCCCTTCGTTCCTATTGCCACAACGGTTCCAAAACTTTACATCCGGTGGTTCATTTGCATTTAATCGGTCCTTATCGGACCATTTTTCTACAAAAACGAGCACTTTCGAAATTAATTCAGCCCGGCAAATGGGATACTGCCGTAGGAGGTCATCTTGCTTATGGAGAATCAATCGAAGAATCCTTGAAACGAGAGGCCATGGAAGAAATTGGTTTACAGGATTTTGAGCTTATTCCGGCTCTAAAATACCGTTGGGAATCTGATGTTGAAGTAGAATTGGTCTATAGTTTTATAACCTATCAGGGAAAGCCGAATGCAATTAGCTCGGAGGAAATCAGCGAAGGTAAATTTTGGAAATTCACGGAGATAGAGCACAATTTGGGAAAGGGCGTTTTTACACCCAATTTCGAACATGAATTCAAATTGCTCAAAAAAGGAGGCCTACTCAACGACTTTCGCTAAAACTTACTGCCATTATTGAAAAATTTTCGATATTCGATTTTCGATATTCGATTTTGGATTGAGGAGCTCCTGACATAAGATTCCTATTTAAAAAATTTCGCCAATTAAAATGCTGAAATGCTCGCATTCGGCAAATCGAAGATCCAAAATTGTTTTATCTTATCAGCGTCATCTCATCCAGCAAATATCCTGCTCCGGCATATTTATCGATTATAAAAAGTGCGTACCGGATATCAAGGGCAATATTTCTGCATCGTTCAGGATCAAAAAGAACATCGCTCATGGTTCCTTCCCAGCAACGGTCGAAATTGACGCCTATCAATTCGCCATTGGCATTTAGTACCGGACTGCCCGAATTTCCACCGGTAGTGTGGTTGGATGCGCAGAAGGCAATAGGTACTTCTCCGGTTGAGTTTGCGTAGGTTCCATAATCTTTGGTTTGATACAACATCCTTAATTTTTCAGGGACAAAATAATCTGCAACTGCTGGATTTTGCTTTTCAATCATTCCCTTTAAAGTGGAAGAATAATTATAATAAGCACCATCCATTGGTTCATAACCCTCAATTTTACCATACGTTACCCGTAAAGTCAAATTGGCATCTGCCATTAATCGCTGGTTCTTCTTCATCTCCAGGATTGCTGCCATATAGGCCTTTTGTGTTTGTAGAATTGACTGATTCAGGGATACCCAGGATGGCTCAATATTTTGGACGTAATGGCTTGTAATCGTGGTAAAAAGTAAATACAAAGGATCTTTTTGTATTTTTTTAGTCGTTTTGGCTGAAAGATTTGCGAGAAGAGATTTAATCTTTGTACTATCCGAGAAAATGGATTTTTGATAGACTGACCGAACAAAAGATTCCTTAATCAAATCCGATTTTTGCGCATTCAATTTATTCGGTAAGTATTTTGGATCAACTCTTTCCATATAAATTTTCACTAATGCGGGAAGCACTATCTGATCAGTGGAAGCATCATAATCCTTCAAATAACCTGATAAATATTCATTCGTCGATCTCTTCAATCTGAAAAATTTCGACGAATCACTAATCGCCTGAACAGTTGCATCAATTCGGGAAATTAATCCAAAAACATCAGACCCTCTTAAAATAGCCTCATTATAAAGGTCATAAGGTATTTGATAATTTGAAAGTTCCGAATAATATTTTTCAAAATCGGCTAGCAAATGGCCATATTTCTTCTCTCTATCCAAATTCTGGTGAACCCATTGTTCAAATTGCTGTTCTTCTTGCTTTTTTCGTTCCACGGCATGTAAGCGCACCAATCCTTTCGTTTCTCCTTGCCATTTTTTCCATGAATTTGAAACGCTGGCATATTTAGAGGCATACTGAATTCTCACTTTTGCATCCTTTTGCATCTGCTTTTCCAGAATAGCCAACTTTATTGTCCGAACATCTACCTTATTGGGATTGCTTTTCTCTATCAATAATTGCACAGCCTGTGACGGAATGTATTCTTGTGTCGATCCGGGGAAACCGAAAACCATCGTAAAATCGCCTTCTTTGATTCCTTTTAGATTAATGGGAAAAAATTTCCGTGGGTGATAAGGAATGTTATTTGGAGAATAAGTAGCCGGTTTGTTGTCTTTATTGGCATAAATGCGAAATAGTGAAAAATCTCCTGTATGCCTGGGCCAAACCCAATTGTCGGTATCGCCTCCAAATTTCCCAATCGAAACAGGAGGTGCCCCTACCATCCTGATGTCTTTAAACACCTCATAAATATAGGCAAAGTATTGATGTCCATAAAATAATGGCTTAACATCTACCAGATAGTTGTTTTTTCCCGAATAGGTTTTTTTGATTGCGTCTATGTTGGATGCAATTAGTTTCTTGCCCGATTCATCGTCCATATCCTCCTTTACACCTTTCATTACTTCTTGTGTCACCTCTTCCATTTTAACCAAAAACTGGACGGTTAAACCCGGATTAGCCAACTCCTCCGATCTATTTTTAGCCCAAAATCCATCCATGAGGTAATCATGTTCGAGTGTGCTATGCTTTTGAATCTGACCAAAACCACAATGGTGGTTCGTAATTAGAAGACCGTCTCCTGAAATTACTTCTCCGGTGCAGCCCGAACCAAAAAGCACCACAGCATCCTTCATACTGGCGTGGTTCACATCGTATACATCCTCTGCGGTAAGTTTGAATCCTAACTTCTGCATCTCTTCAATATTGTATTTTTTCAACAAGGAAGGGATCCACATTCCTTCAACGGCGAAGGCAGAATTTAATGTATTACAAAAAATCAGAAGGACAAATAATTTTTTCATAAGTAACTTTCTCAATTAATCTAAAATTTCAATAACTCTTCATACAATCGCTGAATTGGTAATCCCATTACGTTAAAATAGGAACCTTCAATCTTTTCAATAGCCACATATCCAATCCATTCCTGTACGCCATACGATCCGGCTTTGTCAAACGGCTGATAATGTGTGAGGTAATAATCAATTTCTTCATCTAATAGGGTTTTAAAATAGACATCCGTCCGATCAGAAAAAGTTAGCTGTTTATCGATCGATTTAATACAAACACCTGTAATCACGGCATGCTTCCTTCCTGAAAGCTTCCGCAACATCTCA
>JBBQJE010000174.1:0-7439 GCA_038325635.1 Bacteroidales bacterium | reverse complement strand
GTACCCTCCAACTGGATGGAAACTTATCCAAGTGCTTCAGATCTGGTTTTTTACCATATTTCAAACCGGGAACAATATTTTGAAGATGATATTATTGAATTAAGAAAATTTCTTGACATGCCTTCTCAATTGGATGCAAACGATCCACCGGTTATCCTGTTAAACATGCGGTCACTTGCATGGCCTTCAAGCAGGGAGGAAATATCACATCATCCAAGACATGAGATTTATCTTAAGAAAAAGTTCGATGAATACGGAATTGAGGCGTATCTCATCATTGAAACCACTCCACCAGAAGAACAAATAGATATAATAGGCTATTTTATAAAAAAATTGAAGAAATGATATGAAAAACTCAACATTCGCTTTTTGGTTTTCCCTAATTTACTTTACACCAAGTTATCTTTCTGCTACGAAACAGGGAAAACAGGTTACACCAAATATAATCTGGCTGATAGCCGAAGACATGTCCCAGGATCAGGGATGTTATGGAAACGTCCTTGTTAAGACCCCAACTATTGACAAACTGGCCAGGGAAGGAATGCGTTTTACCAACATGTTTACAACAGCCGCGGTTTGTGCGCCCTCCCGTACTGCAATTGCTACTGGAATGTATCAAACATCAATCGGTGCCATGCACATGCGTTATCCCGAAGAATTAATACCCGGGCTTCCGGAAGGTATCAAAACGGTTGAACATATACTTCAAAATAATGGTTACCAAACTCTTGGCTTAGGGAAAGATGATTACATGTTCAGAATAGAAGGAAGTTCCTGGGAATACAACAATATCGATGATTTAAATACAGAAAAACCATTCTTTGCTAAAGTAAATTCAAAGTTTACCCACAGGATATTTAAAAGAGACACTGCGAATCCGATTGACGAAGGTTTGGTCAAGCTCCCTCCTTATTACGCCAATGTAGGTCCCATCAGGAAGGACTGGGCGGCCTATTTGGTATACATTCAATTGTTGGATAGTGATGTCAAAGAAATTCTTGGCAGATTTGAAGAGCGAGGTTTGTTGAAGAATACTATTATATTCTTCTTATCCGATCATGGACGCCCTTTTTTAAAAGGAAAATACTGGACTTATGACAGCGGAATCAAAATCCCATTTATTATTTATGTCCCCGAAGGAATGAATCCTCCCAAGGGATTCATATCTGGTTCTGTTAGCAATCAAATGCTTTCGACGATAGACATTTCGGCAACAACGCTTGCATTGGCCAACGTAAAGAAGCCGGAATACATGCAGGGTAGGGTTTTCTTGGGCGATCAGGTTGAGCCGGAACGAGATTATATTTTCAGTTCTATCGACCGCATTAGTGGTACCTATTTTAAAACCCGCGCAGTACGCTCAAAAAAATATAAATACATCAAAAACTTCAATAATGGTCGATCGATTTTGGAATGTACCACCGAATATGCGAAGGCAGAATATCCGGGATATAATGTTGTTAGCATTCTCGATAACTACAATAAATTGAAAGAAGCGGAAAAAACATTGGTTTCCCCGCTTCCGCTGGAAGAATTGTACGACATAGAAAACGACCCTTATGAAATCAATAACCTCGCGTATAAAGTGGAATTTCAGGATGCACGCAAAAAAATGGAAACAATATTGATGGGTTGGATCAAAGAAATTGATGACAAAGGGTTTCAGCCCGACTCCCCTGAGATACAAAAACATTTTATTGATGTTCGGATCAATAATAAGGAACGATATGCTAATGAGCGGTTAAAAATGTATCTGAAAGTGTTCGATGAACTGAAAGAAGAAGGGGATTTATAAAATTTTAAAACGTGATATCATATATTAAAATAACATGAGACTAAATAACATACTAACATTTTTTGTTTTACTTATTGGCACTGTAGAATTTTCAAAGGCACAAAACATTCAACAGCCTTTAAAAATAAGTGGTGTTTATCCTCATTTAGCAGTTTATAACCCGGGCGACAAGTTTGATTTATGTCCAAAATATGACGGACTAGAATGTGGAATTGGTGCAGTGGTGCCGTGGGCGGGAAAACTCTGGATGGTAACCTACTCTCCTCATTGCCCGGAAGGAAGTTCCGACAGGCTGTGGACAATTGACGATAACCTGAACCTGGAAATGCACCCTGCAAGTATAGGAGGGTCACCGGCTAATCGGTTAATTCACAAAGAATCGGAGCAATTAATTTTAGGTCCTTACTTCATTTCTAAAGAAGGGAATGTAAGGGAAATACCATATAGCAATATGCCGGGAAGACTTACTGCAACGGCCAGACATCTTCTTGATCCGGCAAATATGGTTTATTTCCAGGATATGGAAGGAAAGGTTTATGAAGTGAATGTACATTCACTGAAAGTAAGCAAGCTTTTTGAAAAACCTGTTCCCGGCTGGCATGGGAAAGGAGCATACACAGGACAGGGGAGATATATTATTTCCAATAACGGTGAAAGTGGAAAGTACGAAAAACCTGAATATTTGCAAACCGGGAGTCCTGCAAAATCGGATGAAGAGATGGGAAGTCTGGCTGAGTGGGATGGCGAATCCTGGCGTATTATTGAGAGAAAACAATTTACTGATGTAACGGGTCCAGGCGGAATTTACGGAAACGAAAATGAATCGGAACCGGTTTGGAGCATGGGTTGGGACAAACGATCTGTTATCCTAAAAATACTGGATCAGGGCAAGTGGTGCACCTACCGGTTACCAAAATCCACAAACACCTACGAAAACAAGGGTGGATATTACACTGAATGGCCAAGGATTAGAGAAGTTACAGATGGTAAATACCTGATGGACATGTTCGGAATGTTTTATGACTTTCCAAAAACGTTCTCTTCTGGAAATTCCTCTGGCTTAAAACCGGTAGCTAGCCATTTAAGATACACTGCTGATTTTTGTGAATGGAACGGGCAACTGGTGATTGGTAATGATGAAACGACTTTTTGTGGCGCTCCAATAGGAAATAAATTTGTCAAACGCTCTTGGTCAAATCTTTGGTTTGGTGAGTGGGATGACCTGAAGGAGTGGGGTCCGGTACGGGGATACGGTGGACCATGGGTCAATGACCTTGTAAAAAAAGGACAACCATCTGACCCCTATCTGTTTAACGGGTATGATTCTAAAGTGATCCACCTTGCCCACGACAGTTTTAACCCGGTAACTTTCACCGTTGAATACGATGCCTTTGGAAATGGAGAGTGGCAGAAATACAGGGAAATTAGAGTTGCAGCCAAAGGGTATGGTTTTTACATTTTTCCTGCTGATTTTAAGGCCGAATGGGTGCGGATTGTGTCAGATACAGACTGCCAGGCAAGCGTTGTTTTCCATTATAGCCAGATGGATTATCAGCCGGAAGATCGGGAGCAAATATTTAAAGGTCTGGCGGATGTCAATTCAAAGAGTAAGCTTAACTATGGAATGATCATGGTCGCAGGTCATAACCTATGCCTTCAGATGGTTGATTTTCAAAATAAGAAGGAAACTTACTATGAACTGGACAAAAACCTGGACTACCAAATTCCTGAAGAAAGCAGGGCTGAAGAAGTAAAAGCGATTGGTATTTTTTATAAAGAATTCAAAGAAGATGAAGCGTCAATCATCATGGAATACAACGGAACAAGAGTCCGGTTACCCAAAGGAGATCCAGCGTTTAGCGAGCCTTTCGATGGAGTGTGGCCGCGTGGGATTCGTGAAATTGAATCGGAACGCTTTATGATGAATATTCATGGTACATTTTACGAAATGCCGCGGGCAGCTGGATTAAATTCTTTACGTCCTGTAGCTACGCATAATAAAAAAATCATTGATTATTGTACATGGCGTGGGATGCTTGTCCTTTCAGGGATAGATGCGTATGCCAATGAAGACGGGCATATTTTCAGATCAGGAAATAATAAAACGGGGCTTTGGTTTGGCAATATTGATGACTTGTGGAAGCTGGGTAAGCCTGTTGGTCAAGGTGGCCCTTGGAAAAATACCGCAGTGGTCGCCAACCAACCTTCAGATAAATATTTGATGACCGGCTATGATCAAAAAACACTGGAATTGACAGCGGATAAAGACGTCCGGATAACGGTTGAAATAGATGTGGATTTTTATGGATGGCATGTTTTTAAGACGTTTTATCTAATGAAAAATGAAAAATTAATCTACAACTTTCCCGATGGATTTAATGCCCACTGGATCCGTTTTAAATCTGATCAGGATTGTCAGGCAACTTCCTGGCTTACTTATAAATAAAACTAGAAAAGGATATGATGAGGCTAAAGTTTATATTCATTGCAATTGCCGTTATTTTAACAAGATATCACGCATACAGCCAGGAGAGTTTCAGCGCAAATCAATGTTATGCACTATGGCAACACGATACGTTGGTTGCAGGCAATGATCAAATTCAGATTAAATTTATAAAAAGCCCAAACGGGCTCAATATCTTGTCCTTCAAAAACTTTCAACTCGGTCAGGAATTAAATTTAAACAGTAATAGCTCAGTATTTAAATTAGGATATTTGACAAACTCATCAGACTTAATCTCATATAAAGCTGCGTTTATTCCCGATAGCCCGGTTAAATATGGGTACCTGCTTATTGAAATGATAAATTCTTATCCAAATTTAGATGTAAAAAGTCAAATCCGTATTTGCCCAGGCAGCCCGATGATAACGCTTGATTTTGCGATTAAAAGTAAATCCGGTAAGTTTGACTTTACTGCTGAAGATGGTATTCTGCTTGACTTATCGGTGCCTGGAAACCACTGGAATATGCATGCAGTTGAATTTTATGACCGGACGGATAAAATAAATACCCTGGTAAAGGAACATT
Source organism: Bacteroidales bacterium (assembly GCA_038325635.1). Taxonomy (GTDB): domain Bacteria; phylum Bacteroidota; class Bacteroidia; order Bacteroidales; family Prolixibacteraceae; genus CAINVV01. The sequence goes on along the minus strand of JBBQJE010000174.1, from coordinate 2,616 downwards.
ATCTTCTGTCCTTCCGCTATCCCGAAACATTGAAAGGCAACTTGTTGTTTGCCTGTGACTTGTTGAATAATCAAACGCTGATTGTTTTAAAAGAAGCACCATGCTCATTTGTTCAACTCAGTTATCCGGGTTACGATTTCAAGTGTTTATTTGGAAACATCGCTGTATGCGGGATTGGTGTTGCCAATGACGAATTAAGCACAAAAGACTGGACAAGTACTTATTCGGTTGCCTTCGGTATTTCAGGAGCCAACGAGCTGGAAAAGTTAACTACATTACGCTCTTATCAACACAAAATCAGAAAAATAATTCCTGAACGTGATGAGATGGTAATGATGAACACCTGGGGTGACAGGAATCAGGATGCCAGTATCAATAAAGCATTTATTAAAAAGGAGATCGATGCTTGTGAAAAACTCAATATCACACATCTTCAGATTGACGACGGATGGCAACAAGGCCGCTCACATAATTCAGCCGACAAAAGTGGTTCCCTATGGGATAAATGGACCAAAGCTGACTGGCAGCCAGACTCACTTAAATTTCCAGGGGGATTAAATTCAGTAACTGACTATGCAAGAAAAAAAGGAGTAAAACTTGGCTTATGGTTTCACCCAACCAATGGAAACTTTTACGCAACTTGGGAAACGGATGCTCAAATTATTATCGATCTTTATAACGATTATGGTATCAAATATTTCAAGATTGATGGAGTAAAGCTTCCCAATAAACTGGCGGAAATAAACTTTCGAAAATTCCTTGACATGGTTTTAGAAAATTGTAATTATGAAGTAGTCTTCAATCTTGATTTAACAGCAGACAATCGCGGAGGATATAATTATTTAACAGAATATGGGAACTTGTTCCTTGAAAACAGATATACAGACTGGGGAAATTATTATCCTTACTGGACCTTGCGTAATGTTTGGATGCTTTCCAAATATATACCAGTCCAAAAATTGCAGATTGAATTTTTAAATCCAGCAAGAAATATGGATAAATACCCGATAGTAGATGTTTTTGCCCCTTCTCAGATACCTTTTGATTATCAGTTTGCGATTACAATGGCAGGACAGCCATTAGCTTGGTTTGAAGGATCAAATTTACCTGATAAATATGATAAAATTGCTTCTGTTATCGAACAGTATCAAAATGTTAAAACGAATTTTCAGAAGGGGCAAATTTTTCCAATCGGTGATGAACCTTCAGGAAGGTCTTGGACCGGATTTCAATCAATATTGAATAACAATTCCGGCTACCTTTTGGTATTTCGTGAAAATAACGGGGTCGTTGAGAAAAGTGTAAAGACGTATATTCAGTCAAACAAATCAGTTAGGCTGAAAAAAATAGCTGGCTACGGAAACAATTTCACGCAAGAAACAAAAGAAAACGGGGCACTTTCTTTTTCCCTTCCCGGTGAAAATCAATTCGTACTTTACCAGTACAACATTGATCAGTCGAAGAATAATTAAAAAAGAAGAACGGTCAAGTTGAGGTCAAACTTTTAGCTTATTGAATCATGTATAAAACTATTTTATTCGGAGTTGCGCTGCTTTCCTACTCACAATATTTGTATTCTTCTTCAAAGAAAAAGCAGCCCAATATTATTTTTATCTATTCTGACGATCAGCGGCAGGATGCTTTTGGCATCAATGGGAACCCGGTGATTATTACCCCGGAGCTGGATAAGCTCGCCCGTCAGGGGGTTCGTTTTACCAATGCCAATGTCGTTTTTGCCCTTTGCAGCCCAAGCCGTGCCGCTTTGCTCACAGGGCGTTATGGTAGCGCCAACGGGGTCTTGGAGCTGGGCAGCGACCTCAACCACAATGAAAAAACAGTCGCCCAATACCTTCACGATGATGGTTACCTGACCGGAATGTCAGGGAAATGGCATATCGAACGGAAACCGTCAGATGCCGGATTTGATTTTTCGGTCTATTTTATTGGAAATGGAGCGTACTATGGTAGGACAATATATGATCAGGGAGAAATATTGAATCCTGATATCCATTGTGATCAATACTGTGTCGATCGGTCAATCGATTTTTTAAAGGAAGCAGCTAAAAGCGGAAAACCCTTTTTCCTGTTTCACAATACCCAGCTTCCGCACATGAATGGGAAACAGATTTGGAATGCCCGGGAGGAAACCAAAGAAAGATACACCGTTTCGGACATGCCTGTTGCTAAAAACCGACTCGATGATTTGAGCGATAAACCGGAATACCTGAAAACTGTCCGCAACCGGCCACAGGCTTTAAAATACGGTTATCCCGATTCTCTGGCCATTCAAAAACATACACGCGATTATTATTCGGTGATTACGGAGATGGATGAGTTCCTGACAAAGCTCTTTAAAACCATCGATGAGCTTGGCTTGCGCGAAAATACCTATATTTTTTTTATGAGCGACAATTGTTGGATGCTCGGTGAGCATGGATTTACAAGTAAAGTTTTGCCTTACCGTCCGTGTACCCGTGTTCCATTTTTTGTGGTTGGCCCGGGTTTATCTCCCTCTGTCATTAATCAGATTGTGTTAAATATTGACATGTCGCCAACGATTTTAGACCTAGCAGGGATCAAAGTTTCTCCAGATATACATGGACAATCTGTTCTACC
>JBBQJE010000173.1:0-7487 GCA_038325635.1 Bacteroidales bacterium | reverse complement strand
ATACCTTAAAGAATCTCTCGTCTTTGATATTCCAAGCCAGAGCAGCTGAAGGAAAATTTGCATTGGGATTCTCTTGCCCAAAGGCGGAATAGCCGTCGCGACGAAAGGTCAGGGTCAGATAGTATTTGCTCATCAGGGTATAATTCAGGCGCCCCATAATGGCATTACCTGTACTGTAGGTGTCGTTGTTGAGAATAGTAGGAGAAGATCCCGCATTTAACTGATGGAATCCTAATGCTTCACTGGTAATAAAATTGATGTTTTCTCCCTGGTCACTCCAGGTCTGTTTTTTCTCAGCATTGTAAAGGAAAGTGGCATTGAAATCATGAACTCCGAATTTTTTCTTCCAGGTCAGAACATTGTCGATTTGCCATTCATAAAGCGATGAATTGATACGCTGAGCAAAGCCCATAGTTTTGTTCCCGTTTGGAGTTGTTGACGGATCGTAATAATAATTCTTGTTCCAGTCGTACCTGTTGATGAAGGACGACTTGAAGCTGAAACCAAATGGCAGTGTCAGCTCGGCATAAAAATTCGCGAACAAGTTCTGTGTTTTGTTGTATTTATTGTAGTTGTAGTAATTGAGAAACGGATTGGGAATTACCGTGTCGTCGTGCGGATACCATTTTAGTACTCCATTGTCATCATACATTTGTCCGTAAGGACTTTGGTCCATGATAGAGTTAAGGTTGACTGTTACATTGCTCTCATCCTTGCTACTAAACTGGGCATTCATTCCGATCTTTAGATAATCGGTTACTGTGGCATCGGTATTCAGGCGTGTTCGGATAATCTGATAATCATCGCCGATAAGGTAATTTTTGTTGTTGGTATATCCGCTTGATAAATAGTACTTCAATACACCGGTTCCACCGTTTAAGCTGACATCGTAGTTCTGACGAACACCTGTCCGCATGGCGGCATCGTACCAATCATAAGATTTCCCGGCTAGGATATTTTTCTTTTCGATTTCACGAAGTTTTAAACGGTTCATCCAGGCATCCTTTGCGTTTGGATTTACTGTGGCATCATATTTTTGCCATACATCGAGCGTTATTCCTGCAGGAAGTGAATTGGGATTATCGTAATAAGCCGCAGGAAGTGCAGGGTTTGTCCGGCGCAGAAAATCCTGACGATAGCCAAGGTACTCGTCTGGGCTGTTAGGTAGAATGTCGTTGGTAGTACCTGTTATTCCTAATTGTGATGAGAGGTTGATCGTAACTTTGTCTCCTTTCCCTTTTTTGGTATTGATGATGACTACTCCTGAGGCGGATCGGGCTCCAAATACAGCAGCAGAACTTGCATCCTTGAGAATATCCATACTCTCAATGTCATTCGGATTAATATCGGTAATATTCCCATTGAAGATAACGCCGTCCAATACAATTAAAGGTGAGTTGTTGGCATTCAGTGAAGTTGGGCCGCGGACTTCAATCGAGGAACTCCCTGAGGCTGAAGTGCTGTTATTTACACTTACCCCGGCAACTGTACCTGTCAGGTACTGAAGTAAGTTGCCAGCCTGCTGGGTTTCAAATTGGTCGGCTTTAACCTGTGTTACAGATCCGGTCACATCTTTTTTCTTCATCGTGCCATACCCGATAGCCACCACCTCTTCAATACCAACCGTTTCTTCTTCCAAGGCAACATTAACGGTGTTTTTTCCAGTAACATCAATCTCCTTCATTCTCATACCCACGAACGAAAATATCAGGGTTTTCGTTTCGTTAGGTATTTGGAGGGAGAAGGTTCCGTCTGTATTGGTAATAGTTCCAATGGTCGTACCTTTTACCACAACCGAAACTCCCGGAATAGATGCCCCGGTCTGATCAGTTACTTTACCGGATACTTTTTTGGAAGTTTGCTGCTGTTGCTCCGGCAATGAACTGGTAGAAAAAAGAACGATCTGCCTGTCAACCAGCGTATAAGCAACGTCAGTTCCTGAAAATAATTTATTTAGAACCTGGTTGATTAGTTCGTTTTCAGCCTTCAGATCGACTTTTCGATCTACATCAACAATCTTACTGTTGAACATGAAGAAAAATTCAGACTGATTCTGAATCTCGGCTAAGACCTCTTTGACTGATTGGTTCGAAACATTGAGGTTGATCTTTGCATTTTGAGAATAGCTTTCCACAGCAAAAATCTGACTTACACTTAACAATAAAATGTAGAATGTCATCCGCATAATGAGGAAGGTTTTACCAGCCCATGATCCTTGAGAGGGCCGGTTGGTAAACAATTTTAATTTCATAAATTTGTAATGGTTAATTTAACACTAGATTAACTGGTTGCTTTTCAGTCGACAGATTGAAAAGGTTTTGATTGACAAGGGGGTGCTGAGAACATCCCTTTGTTTTTCAATGATGGATAAATCATTCAGGCATCACTCCATAGGCAATTTAAATTTTACGTTTGGTTAAAACTATTTTACGTTTTGAATACGTATTATCGGGTTGTCTTTCACGCTCCGAAATAGTGTATTTTATTGGAGCGGAGATAGTTAATAATTCAAGAATCTGATTGAGAGTTTCATCTTGGTAGGTTGCGGTATAAACATATTCGTTTAATTCGGGGCTCTTTAACTGGATGTCAATATTAAACCATCTGTTCAGTTTTGCGACAACCTCATCCATGCGATCATCTTTGAAAATCAATTTTCCTTCCTTCCAGGCAGTGTATTTGTTAACATCAACCTCACTTACTGTCAATTTATTGCTCTCATTATCGAGAAGTGCAATATGACCCGGCTCAACGGTTGCAATTGAATGATTGTCTGCATAATTGCCTGAAAACAGATTTACTAAGCCCGACTCCAGAATCAGTTCTGTCTTTGTTTCGGCGGGGTAACTGATTACATCAAACCGAGTTCCTTTTACCTCAATATTCATTTTACCTGCCTGAACCAGGAAAGGATGAGCGGCATCTTTCACTACATCAAAAAAGGCTTCGCCGGATAGCTCTACCTGACGAATATCTGATGCGAAGGAAACGGGGTATTTAAATACAGAACCTGAATTCAACCAGACATGTGATCCATCCGGGAGTAAAAAGTCGGTCTGCATGCCTGCAGGCGTTTTGACTGTTTGCCAAACCAATTCTTTCTTTTCGACTGTTTGCGTATTGGTTACCTGTATGGTTGCATAAATTGAGTACAGAAGTAAAGGTAGAATCAGTACCGCTGCGGCTCTTGAAAAAAGGGTAATAAATTTCTTGTAGGTATTTTGTTTAGCCGGATTGTTCTCTTCTTCCAACCTAATCTTATGTTGAATCCGATCCAGAATCTGATCCAGCATACGTTTGTCTTCAGATGTAAAATCACTTTCGTTGAAATTCTGATTTGCCCATTGGGATCCAAATTCTACTTTCAATTCTTTGTCATTTTCGGGATTCTCCATAAAGGAAACTACCCTTTGAGCCTCCTCATTGGAGCATATATCTTTTAGGTACTTGCTGACAAGCGATACGTTGCTGGTGTTGTTCTGCACTTTCCCGGCCATATTTTATGATGGTTGTTAATTTTGACCAATCTTATGGTCTGCATCTTCCTTCATAAGTAATACGAAGAAGTTATACGATACCCCCCTCTCGAATTAAAAATTTCATTAAAATTTCGACAAATCACATAAAAAGAGTCACAAATAACAACATCCCAAGCGTATTTTCTTCCAGCCGATGTTTGATAAAATTCAGGGCATAATTAATGCCGTTTTCAACAGTCTTGACTGAAATGCCAAGCTTTTCGGCAATTTCATGGTAAGAAAGATGGTAGACCCTACTTAATTGGTAAATCTCTAATTTCCTGGGAGGTAAGTCTTTCACAATTTGGTTAATGCGATCCAGTAGGTCGCCGTATTCAATGGATTCCTCCATGTTGTAGTTGGTGGTTGCCTTTTCAAGGATTTTCTCGCGGTATTTTTTTTCCTTCAGTCTGGACCTAAGTACATCTATGGTAACATGATAGGCAATCGTGAAGATAAATGCCCTTAGCGTAAGGGTCGTGTTAATATTTTTGCGTTGCTCCCAGATTTTGAAAAAGGTGTTTTGCACAACTTCTTCGGCATCATCTCTTGATTTCAGAATTGAAAGGGCAAAATGGAAGAGACGTTTGGAATAGGCCTGGTACATTTCATCGAATGCACCAGCCAAGCCGTTCTTAACGCCATCTGCAAGTTCCCGTTCAGTTCTCATAAGCTTAGTAAATCGGAAGCCAATTTACTAAGAAAATTTCAATGTGTTAATTATATTATGTCAAGAATGGGATACACACGAGCTAAAGTAGAAATTACTGTTTATTTACAAGGAATTAAGGAAACAAATAACGGTCGCATCAATTCGGTTCCGACATACTTGCCTGCTAGCAACTTTATATGGTGTAATCCTGGCACCAGATTGATCTTGCCAACCAATACAATGCCTGGTTTTCTAAAGGGATGGTAAGGGAATGAAAATGGTTCGTAGTTGATGGATTTTTTGATTCCGTCGACTTCAAGAAAAATAGATCCCTTATCGTCTTTTGAACCGGTAACATAGGCGACTTCAACATTGAACGAGGATGGTTCATTAATCCGCACCTCCCAATCAATTGATTGTTTATCTGATTTCCAGCCCGATGCATATTCTGCGTTTGCTTTTCCATCACCAAAAGAGAATCCCTCCCCAGCATACTTCGCATCGAAAACGAGTAAATTATTTTGGCACATATTCGATAACAACCTGACAGAATCTGTTTGAAGCGAGCCTTTGATTTGAACGGCAATTACTGCATCGATAGTATCCGGATTTACCTTGGGTAACATAATCAACAGATCTTTCGAATTCTTTTGCGATGTCTTCAATGATTTTTTGGCCGGATCCGCGAGGAGCCATGATTTCTCGATGGTAGCATGAAGTCCTCCAACAACCAATTTGCCATTTTTGGGCCATTGGAAAACGTGCAGATAGAGCATATTGGCTTTCGTGGTAACTTCTCCCCATGCCTGAATGGACAATGGATTTCGGGAGGTGCCATAGATACTTTCGCCATTTACTTTTAGCCATTTGCCGATTCCAGCCAGAATATTCACATCAACAGGATCAATTTCACCATTCCCTTTTGGCCCTACATTCAGCATCAGGTTTCCACCCTTGGCCGAGGCGCTGGCAATGAGTTGGACGAAGTGTTTGGGTGTTTTATGGTTTAAATCAAATTTATTGTAGCCATAAGAATCATTGGTGGTTGGTATGGCTTCCCAGGTGCCTTCGGTCGGACGGAAGAAGGCTGGTCGGTCGCCTGTATTTTTGTAATCTCCAAAATTGAGATTTTCCATTCTGACCAATCTGCCATTTACAACCACGTTAGGATCAGTATCCCAGACTGCTTTCAATATTTTCAGATTGAGGTAAAGGGGCAATTTGTGCGGTGTATCAAACCAGAGGATATCCGGTTTGTATTTGGTAATCAGCTCCTTAATTTGGGGAATGGATTTCTCGTCGACATATTTTTCCGCATGAGGAAGAAATTCCGGATAACTTTCCCACCAATTTGCGCCATGCAGGAGTTTGTCTCCGCCCGGATTCTGATAATCCCAATCGTTGCCCGGTGCGTCGGGATGCTCCCAGTCGAAGGCATGAGAATAATAGAACCCAAATTTGATGCCCTGTTTCTTAGCGGCCTTGCTTAACTCCATCATCGGATCTACTTTACTCTTAGTTAGCCGGATATCATAAGGATACGCATCTGAGGGAAACATGGCAAACCCATCGTGGTGTTTGGCGGTGATGATAAAGTACTTCATGCCAGCATCTTTAACCATCCTCATCCATGCATCTGCGTTAAAATCAGATGGGTTGAAAGTTGCAACCAGTTTTTCCTTGTATTCACGCAAAGGAATTTTTCGGGTGCGCATCAGGTGTTCAGAATAGCCTGTCGAACCGGTGCCATTCCATTCATTACCGACTGTGGAAGAGACACCCCAATGGACGAAGCATCCGAACCGAGCCGGCTCAAACCACTCCATCCTTTTATCGTGTAGCTGCATCGCCTTGGGCCACCAGCCCTGGATTGCTTCTTGATAGGCGACCTTATCCTGCTTCAACTTAAAATCTTTATGAACTTCCATCCCCTGTTCGTCGCCTTTACCATCGGGGATGACTGAGGTTTTAGTATCCAACGGCTGATTGGTAATTATTTTCGGGCCAACTATTTCTTTTGCCTTACCCGGATTGCTGAAATCGAAGAATTGTACACCCGATTTTTGATAGATGTCCTGCATATTCTTCATCCGCTTAACAAAATCAGAAAAATCTTTGGAGTCAGCATTCGTCCAAGCCGATTCTGCCAAAGCTGAAAGTCGGGGGAATGTCATAAATTCCAATCTGTCTGCAGTATGCATGGTTTCAGTCCAGAGATTAGCCTGGATGCCTTTGATGAGCGGATTCGCGATGGAGATTCCGTTGGTAAATTTGTCAGACGGGAACTCGTAGACACTCTCGATTGGGGCAAATTTACCGGCCCATTTCCGACCGGATGTGTGAGAATCCGCTTGAACAAAATCAAAATACAGCGGGATTCTCGGGCACAGGATCACTTCATAGCCAGTCTTCAGCGCGAGATCCAGCATTTTTGGCTGATCGTGTCGCCACCACATCACACGTGGGTGAGTGGTCAATCCGGCGGTTACCACCTCGTCCCAGCCCATCATCGTTTTGCCCAGTTTTTGGATAGAATCGGCCATCCGTTTCAGAAAATAATGTTCCACGCCCAGTAAATCCTTGATGTTTTCGCGTTTCATCAGTTGTTGAATCTCCGGTAAATCATTCCATTTTTGATTGCCGTAGGAAACCTCGTCGCCCCCGATATGTATGTATTTTGATGGAAAAAGAGTTCTCACCTCTTTCAAAATATTGGTCAGAAATTGATAGGTACTCTCTTTTCCCGGATTAAAGGTAAAATCAGGATATTTCGCCGAGCCTCCTCCGCTAAATTCGGGATAAGCCTTTGCTGCGGCGGTTGCATGGCCTGGCATATCTATTTCGGGAATTATCTCGATAAAGCGGTTGGCCGCATACTTTACGATTTCCGAAATCTGTTTTTGGGTATAAAATCGGGCTTCTGCCTCCGGATTGGAATTATTCCCTTTTGCGCCAATGGTTGTTAATAATGGATATTGTTTGATTTCAATCCGCCAGCCGGGTGAATCGGTCAAATGCCAGTGAAACTTGTTTAGTTTGTGCAAAGCCATCATATTGAGGATCTTCTTCACTTCGGTTTCCCCGAAAAAATAGCGTGACTCATCCAGCATCAGTCCGCGCCATTCATATCGGGGCTGGTCATCAATTTCTGCACAAGCTATTTGCCTGCTTTGCGCGGCACTGTGCAAAAGTTGCACGAGCGACTGCAATCCATAAAAACACCCTTCCGGGGATGATGCTTCGATCGTAATCTGTTTGGGTTCAATTTTCAGCCGATAGGCTTCTATGCCCGTAATCTCCGAATTCCTGGTAAGTCT
>JBBQJE010000172.1:0-7553 GCA_038325635.1 Bacteroidales bacterium | reverse complement strand
TGTCTGATCATTACCGGCATTACTGCATGAGAAACATTCAGCAAACCTTTCACATTCGTGTCGATCATCCGGTCCCACTGCTGTGGATCGCCATCCTGCAGTGCTTCAAGACCCAGAGCCAGACCGGCATTGTTGATTAATACATCAATTTTACAGAAATCCGGGGGAAGGTTCTGAACCGATTTGTTGACCTCGTCACGTTTGGTAACATCGAGTAAAAGCGAGTTTACTTCAACCCCATACTTCTTGTGAAGGTCAACAGCTATTTCCTGAAGCCTGGCCAGTCTTCTGCCGGCAATAATCAGCCTGTATCCTGTTTCGGCGAACCGGTAGGCACAGGCTTTACCTATACCGCTGGTTGCTCCGGTGATAAAAACAACTTTTTCCATAGTATTCCATTTGGGAACGCCCTGTCAGGTTTTTCAGCCAGGGGATAATCCTACAGTGGTAAAAGTATTGAATAATAGTTATCAGGACAAGATTCAGGGAACAATAGTTATGAACCTTGAGATGAACGATGGCTTTTAACCCATTCGCGGGCATTTACAAATGCTTCAATCCATGGCGAAACCTCATCGCTAAGCCGGCCCGCGGGGTAATTCGCCCAGTTCCACGGGTAAATTGAACGCTCAAGGTGAGGCATCATGGCAAGGTGACGGCCATTAACGGAGCAAATTGCAGCAGTATTGAAATCAGAACCATTTGGATTACCCGGATAATTAGCGAAGGAGTATTTAATAGGAATTTGATATTGTTCTTCGCCCTCAGGAATTGTGAATTTTCCCTCACCATGAGCAACCCAAATACCAAGCTTCTTACCTGCCAACGATTTTAGCATAATTGATTGATTTTCCAATACATCCACATTCAAATAATTTGATTCAAATTTTGATGAAGCGTTATGAAGCATTTTGATTTTTTTGTTCTTCTCAGGATAAATAAGATCCAGCGCAACCATGAGCTGACATCCATTGCAAACACCTAGACTAAGGGTATCTTCCCTTGCATAAAATTTATCCAATGCCATTTTTGCCCTCTCATTATACTTAAATGCACCTGCCCAACCAATCGCCGAGCCGAGTACATCAGAATTAGAAAATCCTCCAACAAAAACGATCAGGTTGATCTCTTCCAATGTTTCCCGACCGGCTATCAGATCTGTCATGTGGACGTCTTTAACGTCAAAACCTGCCAGGTAGAGACTCCAAGCCATTTCCCGGTCTCCATTAACACCTTTCTCCCGAATAATAGCTGCCTTTATACCTGTTGGATTACGACGGTTAGGATCGATCTTTAACGATGAATAGCTTCCATCGAACTGTCCCAAATTAAAGGTCAGATTATTATTCTTATAATTATCACGTCGATTGGAAGCAAGCATATCTCCACATTGTTTCTTATCGAGCAAATAGGAGGGTCTGAACCACATTTCTCTTAATTGATCGACGTCAAAAGTATATTTCTCCGTAAAATTCGTTACCCTAATAACTCTTTCACTAATGGGTTTTCCGATAGGAATACAAGAAATATTATTCCGTTTGAAGTGTTGTTCTACTTTTTCTGCATCACGGACTTGCACGATTACACCCGGATTTTCGCTAAACAGAACTTTTACGCTATCGCACTCACCTAACTTAGATAAATCGACTTCGATTCCGCCAATATTTTGCGCAAAACAGGATTCTAAAAGCGTAACTATCAATCCACCAGATGAAATATCGTGCCCACTTACTATTAGATCTAAATTTATTGCTTCCTGCAATGTTTCAAAAGCTGCTGCGAAGTAACATGGGTCAGTAACCGTTGGTGTCTCTTCTCCCAATGAAAAAAGAATTTGACCCAATGAACTTCCCCCTAAAGCCAAATTAGATTTTGAAAAATCGATGTAGTACAAGGTGGATGATGGATCATTTTCCAAAACAGGCTCTATAATTTTTCTCAAATTTGAAATTTCTCCGGATGCCGAAATAATAACCGTTCCGGGAGCATAAACGACCTCATCTTTGTACTTCTGAGTCATGGAAAGAGAATCTTTTCCAGTCGGAATGTTTATTCCCAAAGCACAGGCAAAGTCAGAAGTTGCTTCGACCGCCTGATATAACCTGGCATTCTCACCTTGATTTTTCGCCGGCCACATCCAGTTAGCAGAGAGTGACACTCCTTTAAGTCCATGGGTGAGGGGAGCCCATACAATATTAGTTAAAGCCTCAGCAATAGAAAGGATCGATCCGTTTTTTGGACTAATCAGTCCTGCAGCGGGTGCATGACCAAGCGAAGTGGCGATTCCTTTTATACCTTGATAATCAATCGCTACAGCACCAAGGTTATTTAGCGGAAGTTGCAATTCGCCTGCGCACTGTTGTTTGGCCACCCGGCCGGTCACGGAACGGTCGACTTTGTTTGTTAACCAGTCTTTACATCCGACTGATTCTAATTGCAATATTTTTTCTAAATAACTATTTATTAATTCATTAGAATAGGTTATCTCAACATGCACTTCATTTGGTGATTTATCTTCCAGAACGGTTCGAGGTGGTTTTCCAAATAGAGTTGCCAACTCCATATCAATAGGTCGATCGCCATTTGTACGGTTAATAAATGTAAACTTATGATCACCGGTCGTTTCGCCGATAACATAGAATGGAGAGCGCTCGCGTTCGGCGATACGTTGAATCCAATCAAGATTTTCTTTGGAAGTGATGAATCCCATGCGTTCCTGTGATTCATTGCCAACTATTTCCTTTGCCGACAAAGTAGGATCTCCAACGGGCAATTTGTCTATAAATATCTGACCACCAGTTTCTTCAACTAATTCAGACAGGCAATTCAGATGCCCCCCGGCACCATGGTCATGAATAGAAACGATTGGGTTCTTACCGGATTCTGCCAATGCCCGAATGGTATTATACGCCCTTTTTTGCATTTCCGGATTGGCGCGTTGTACTGCATTTAATTCGATATGACTTTCAAAAGCACCGGTATCTACCGACGAAACAGCCCCTCCGCCCATTCCAATACGATAATTATCGCCACCAAGAAGAACGACACTTTCTCCCGTTTGCGGGATTCCCTTCAAGCTATCCTCTTTTCGGGCATATCCGATTCCTCCGGCTTGCATAATTACTTTATCATAGCCATATTTCTTTTGATTTTCAGCATGTTCGAATGTCAGAACTGATCCGTTAATAAGGGGTTGACCAAATTTATTACCAAAATCAGAAGCTCCGTTTGATGCTTTGATTAACAACTCCTGCGGATCATGATACAACCATTTCCTTGGTGCAATGCGTTGTTCCCAAGGTCTGTTTTGACCATCGTTACGAGAGTAGGAGGTCATATAAACGGCCGTTCCTGCAATAGGGAAACTACCTTTACCACCCGCCATTCGATCCCGGATTTCTCCACCTGTACCAGTTGCAGCTCCATTGAATGGTTCAACCGTTGTTGGGAAATTATGCGTTTCTGCCTTCAAAGACAAAACCGTTTCAATGTCCGTCACCTGAAAAAAGGCAGAACTATCAAACGAAGCAGGTGCGAACTGCTCTGCTAGTGGACCTTCGCTGAAAGAACAATTATCCTTATAGGCTGATATAATGGTATTTGGATTAGTCTTCGTTGTTTTTTTGATCATCTCAAACAATGAATACTCTTTCTCAACTCCATCAATAATAAAACTACCGTTAAAGATTTTATGCCTGCAATGTTCCGAATTCACCTGAGAGAATCCAAACACTTCACTATCAGTTAATTTACGATCAATTTTCACCGCAACACCTTCGAGGTATTGAATTTCGTCTTCACTCAATGCCAGTCCTTCCATTCGATTATAGGCAGAAATATCTTCAATATATAATACTGGTTCAGGTTGATGCTCAATGGTGAACAAAGATTGGTCGAGTCCATTATAAAACGACTGGAGCATTGTATCAATGTTGCTTTGATCCGTTGAAACAAAGAATTCTTCAATTCTGTCGATGCCGTTTATGCCCATGTTTTGGGTAATTTCGACGGCATTGGTGCTCCATGGAGTTATCATTTCCTTTCTCGGACCAATAAACTTCCCATCCAGACCATCGGCGCTAATCCATTCAGCTTCTCCAAACAACCAGATCAGCTTATCTATATCAACTTGATTCAATGAAACTTGTGTGCCGACAGCAAAAATTTTGCCGGTCTCTGTGAAGAAGAGGATCATGGAGCAGGTTTTAATGATTATTTTTTGCGAAGATAAGTAGAAGAGAATTACAAATTAAAAATTACAGATTAAAAATTGGTTAAGAATTGAATAGTCAACTCCTCTCATCTCCTTGAACAGAAATTAGTTATTAATTTTTGATTTTTAATTTGTAATTTGTAATTAATTAAGGTTTCCACTCCGTTACTCTAATCAAATTGGGAAATGCTTGTGGTTTGAAGATAGATTGGTTGTAGAAAACACGGAGGCATTCCTGAATACCCTCTGTCACACTAGGATGAGGATGAATACTTTGCAATACTTCCTGCACACGGATATCTGCATTAATCAGATAGGCAATAGAAACAATAAAGGCTGATGCCTGAGGTCCTGCGGCACGCATTCCCAAGATGCGATCTGAACCGTCATTACTTACCATGATTTTTACAAATCCGCTGGTATTTCTCATCGCAATAGTCCTGTTAACAAGCTCGTTAGAATAATAAGCAGCTTTGTATGGAATTCCTTTACTCCGGAGCATTTTTTCATTAGCTCCAACAGCAGCAAGCTCCGGCTTAAAAAACATTAGGGTAGGCATGTGGGAATAATCAAGCAAAAAATTGGTTTTACCAAAAATTGCTTCCACAATATATCTTCCCTGCTCTTCAGCAACTCCGTACAAAGCTTTCTGTCCGGTAACATCGCCTGCTGCAAAAATATTGCAATCGCCTAAGTTTGATAGTGCGCACTCCTCATTAATCTTGAGATATCCTTTATTGGTGGTTTCAATTCCGGCATTTTCCAGCGAAAGTCTTGACGTATTTGGATCACGTCCAATAGAAATTAAAATAATATCAACTTCAACGACGCTGCTATGCCCATCATCATAATCTAAAACTACCTCAAGATAATCACTCTTCTTTCGAACAGTACGAAGGTTCGCTAATCGGTGAATAATTACCCCATTCTTCTCCAAATTTTTGGAGACAAAATCGCTAACATCATCATCTTCAAAAGGAATAACCCTATGTGTGCGATCCAGCAGATGCACCTCTGTCTGTTTAAAATTTGAGAAAATGGTAGCAAATTCACACCCAATTATACCAGAACCAATGATCATCATTCGTTCCGGAAAGCTCGAAAGATTAAGAATTCCATCCGAGTCGAGAATTTGTTTTTGGTCGATTATTAAATCTGGGTGAGGACGTGGTATCGATCCTGTCGCAATAAGGATATACTCTGCACTGATGATTTCTAATCCGTTTGAGTTCTTAATTTCTAAGGTATGACGATCAAGAAATCTGGCAAATCCTTGCTTATAAGTAATGCTTCCTGGATGTTTCTCTTCATTAGAGAACGTCTCAATTTGCGAGAGTATTTGATTTTGTTTGGTTTTAGCAGCCTGTAAAACAGTTTTTTTTACAAGTTTATAGTCAACCTGCAATCCGGATGCCCTGTATCCTCTATCAACCGCTGCTGCTACAGCATAATCAGCTGAAAGCTCCCACATCGTTTTGGACGTAAGTGGACCGTTCATAATACCGTTTCCACCCAAATGGCCTGACTCAATGATGCAAACGCTTTTTCCAAAATCCAGCGCACGCATGGTGGCCGCTAATCCCCCCGGTCCACTGCCAATAACTGCAAGATCAAATTGCTTCATATCCAATATTTGATGGTGATTACAATCAATTCTCAAATAACGCAAAAAAAACTGAGATCAGGGAATTTCCACGAATAGCATATTGGATTACACCCTGCTATCCGATTTTCCAAGATTTTTAAACCGAGCAACGGGATCGGCTCCAACAATACATGACATAACTCATACTAGTATGTTGAAAGGACAAGTTAACATTAAATATTCGTTAAAATATTAGATTAATATCGAAGAATTTTCTAAAAGTATTAATTTTGGCAACGTAAAAAAATATATGTAAATAATTATATATGAATAAAATAGAATGTGTTTCTGCTGAAGATGCAGTCAAAATAATTCGCTCGGGAGACCGGGTGCATTTAAGCAGTGTTGCGGTCACTCCGCATAAGTTAATCAGGGCCATGGTTGAGCGTGGAAGAGCTGGAGAAATCTACGATGTCACCATTCAGCATATTCACATTGAGGGCTATGTAGAATATGCAAATCCGGAATTTGAGGGAATTTTTAATACGCAGCAGTTTTTTGTCGGCGGCAATCTCAGAAAACAGACTCAGGCAGGATATGCAGATTATATTCCCGTTTTTTTAAGTGAAACGCAAAAATTGATTCGTGAAGGATATGTAAAAGTTAATGTGGCCATGATCATGGTTTCCCCACCGGACAAACACGGATTTGTCTCTTTGGGAACCTCAGTAGATTCAACACTGGCCGCCATTGAATGTGCCGATACGGTGATTGCATTAGTCAATCCAAATGTTCCCCGGACTTGGGGAGATGCCATGATTCCAGTTAGCATGATTGATCTTTTTGTTGAAGATGATTCTCCTATCTATGCTCATAATATTGATCCTCTGTCTGATATGGAGATAGCAATTGGAAAAAATGTTGCTACTCTAGTAGATGATGGTGCTTGCTTGCAAATGGGTATTGGAGGTATCCCAAATGCCGTTTTAGCTCAATTAGGCAACCATAAAGATTTAGGTGTTCACACGGAGATGTTCTCAGATGGAATATTGCCATTGGTTGAAAAAGGAATTGTTACCGGAAGGAAAAAGAATTTTGATAAAGGGAAAATGGTTGCTTCATTTTTAATGGGTTCCAAGGCTCTCTACGATTTTGTGGATGATAATCCAATGGTAGCCATGATGGATGTTGCACATACGAATAATGTTGCAGTAATTCGGAAACTTGATCAGGTAACCGCAATAAATGCAGCTTTGGCAATTGACCTTACTGGCCAGGTCTGTGCAGATTCCATTGGAATCAAGCACTATTCAGGCGTTGGCGGTCAAATTGACTTTATACGTGGGGCGGGTCACTCCAAACATGGAAAACCAATTATAGCTATGCCGTCAATAACAGAGAAAGGAGTGTCAAAAATTTCACCAACTTTGATTGAAGGATCAGGTGTTGTTTCGACCAGAGCAAATATTCACTGGGTAGTTACGGAACAAGGAATTGTCAATTTGTATGGAAAAACAATGCAGGAAAGAGCAAAATTGCTGATTTCAATTGCTCATCCGAATCATCGTGAAATGCTGGACAAAGCTGCCTTCGAACGTTATGGATCGCATTTCAGATTCATTCAAAAGGATTACAAAATATAATAAAATATCATGAACGTATCAAAAATCGAACACATCGGTATTGCTGTTGAAAGTCTTGAATCAGCTATACCATATTACGAAACTCTTCTTGGATCAAAGTGTTATGCCATCG
>JBBQJE010000171.1:0-7582 GCA_038325635.1 Bacteroidales bacterium | reverse complement strand
AGAACAGTGGCGAATGTTCGGAGCTATTTTACCAAATTGAATGGTTCTTTAGGTACAACCGGATGTGTCGATTATATGTTTGAACGCAAATGCCAGTTCAAGATCCTAGGCAAACCGGGACTGGATATCGAAGAACTCGAGTTAGAAATGATTGATTTTGGAGTTCAGGAAATTTTTGAGGAAGAGGAGAATGTAATTATTTATGGCGATTTTGAAGCGTTTGGTCCCATTCAAAAGTATCTGGAGGAAAATAATTTCGAACTTGTAAGCGCAGATTTTGAGCGAATACCATCCGAAACCAAAGAATTAAATGAGGAGCAAATGGCCGCCATTGAAAAACTTTTGGCGAAATTTGATGAAGATGAAGATGTTACAAACGTTTATCATAATATGAAGGAGTAATTAAACATTTTAACATTATTTATAGAGAATAAATTTGGAAATTGAACAAAAATGTACTATAATTGTAGTGTTATTGATGTAATCAATAAAAGACATTTAACGAACCCTTTCACACTTTGAAAGGTTATTTAGGTTAGGTTTAGGTTAGGTAAAGCGGGGAGGTTTTCATACTCCCTGCTTTTTTGTTGGGACTATCTCACTTTTATGTTGCCAACAAACTCAAATCAATTAATTTTGGGGCGTACAAATTAATTAGAAATGATGCAATTCAAGCCTACTCGCTATCACCTGCAATCACTTTGCTGCGGAATCGAATATCCGGATGCAAATTGGGAACTACAATGTCCGGAATCCCATCCTCCAAGTCTGATAAGAGCAATTTACGAGCAGAAAAAGATAAACCTGCATTCTGAAAATCCGGGGCTATATGTTTTTGCCGATTGGTTACCTGTTAATAGAATCCTTCAGGGATCCGGAGCTCCGGTTACTTATAGAAGCACGGAAATTTCCAAAATACTTGGCCTTGAAAATTTATACATAACATTTAATGGATATTGGCCGGAAAAAGAAGCATTTATGAAATCCGGTACAT
The DNA here is from genome assembly GCA_038325635.1 of Bacteroidales bacterium. Classification (GTDB taxonomy): domain Bacteria; phylum Bacteroidota; class Bacteroidia; order Bacteroidales; family Prolixibacteraceae; genus CAINVV01. Next base: position 6,588 of record JBBQJE010000171.1, on the reverse strand, counting down.
TTAAGGAATGTGAAGCATATTCTGTTTGCGCCAGACCCAATAGTCCGAAAGGAGTGATGGTTGTTGCCTCGGCCGGAAATACCGCGAGGGCGTTTGCCAGTGTTTGTTCACAAAACAAAATCCCTTTGCTATTGACCGTTCCTTTAGATAATATTAATTCTTTGTGGTTTGATACCCCGATCGATCCGTGTGTAAAAGTAATTGCTTGTGAAAAGGGGGGAGACTATTTCGACGCAATTCATTTATCCAATTTGGCCATTGAGGTGGAAGGATTTTATCCGGAAGGTGGTGCAAAGAATGTTGCACGTCGGGATGGAATGGGAACAACCGTTTTATCTGCTGTGACGACCATTGGCCAAATTCCTGACTATTACTTTCAGGCAATTGGAAGTGGTACAGGAGCCATCGCAGCATGGGAAGCTAATTTGCGGTTTCTGGAAGACGGACGTTTTGGATCAAACAAAATGAAGTTAATGCTCTCTCAAAATGCACCTTTCTTACCTATTAAGGAAGCATGGGATATACTTTCTCCTGAAATGCTGCCCCTGGTGGATGAATTGTCCAGAAAACAAGTGGAAGTCATTAACGCCAAAGTATTGTCAAACAGGCGACCTCCTTATGCAATTAAAGGTGGTCTGTTTGATGCATTAACTGATACCGATGGTTGTGTGATTGCAATTACCAATGAGGAGGCTGATAAGGCTGCAAAAATGTTTCTTCAGTATGAAGGTAACGACCTTGAACCTGCTGCTGCTGTAGCTGTTGCTTCTTTGATTAAAGCAATAGAAGGTAATCTGATTGACCCCAAATCCGTGATAATGCTAAATATAACCGGTGGTGGAATCGAAAAATTTAAACGAGAGAATTCACTAAATTATCTGGCTCCGGAGAAAATATTTGCATTGAATGCGGATCCGTTTGAAGTAAAAAGACAAATTGCTGAAATGTTCAAATAATCCGTAATATTCACCTTAAATTGGCCAGATAAATCATCAAATGGATCTATAAAATCAAGTATGTCCGGACATAGCGGTTCTTTAAAAGCAGTTGTTTTTGCTCTTGGTAGCAATATTCTTATTACAATTATCAAATTTGTAGTTTCAACCATTACACACAGTGCAGGAATGATGGCGGAAGCTATTCACTCTTTTGCCGATTGTGGAAACCAAATATTTCTGCTCATAGGAAATAAACGTTCTGCTAAAAAACCCACCGAATTGCACCCATTCGGATATGGGAAGGAGGAATATTTCTGGGGATTTCTTGTAGCAGTTTTGCTGTTTTTTGTTGGAGCTGCATTCTCAATTTATGAAGGAGTGCATAAACTATTTCAACCATCAGAGCTGCAGAATGTAAGCTGGTCTTTTGTTGTTTTGATTATTTCCATTTTGATCGAAGGAAAATCATTTCATGTGGCCTTAACGGCATTCAGTAAAACATATCATGGCATCAGTTTTTACAATGCACTGAAAGAATCTACAGACACCAATTTATTTGTGATTTTGCTGGAAGATTCAGCAGCCTTGGTTGGTTTAACAATTGTACTAATTTCTACCACTCTGGCGTGGTTTGTTAATCCTGTATTCGATGCAATCGGATCGATTTTAGTCGGTATCCTTCTAATAACAATTTCCCTTTTCATGATCAATGAACTTCGAAAACTCATTGTTGGAGAGAATATTCCTCTTGAATGGCGGAATGAATTTAAAAATTTGATTCTTAAAAATCCAGTTGTTCAAAAGGTCAATTTCATTTCCGCCATGATGATGGGGAAGAGCAAATTCATCCTCATTATCGGAGTCGATTTAGCTAATGATTGTAAGGCATCCTCGGTAGAAATCGAATTAGAAAAAATAAGGAAAGAGTTATATCAGAATAATACAAATATTCATTCCATATTTTTTGATGTAAGAGACCTTGAGAGAGGGATATAACCCTTGAACAAGACGTCATCTTCTCATTTTTTTACTGAAAATTTGTAGATGCAGGTATGATTGTAAACCTGGTCAGGATCTAATTGTACCGTAGGAAAATTAGGTTGATTTGGCGAATTTGGATAATGCTGGGTTTCCAAACATAGACCTGTTCTGTAATCGTATGTTTTTCCTTTCTTACCATGATTTTTCCCGTCTAGAAAATTTCCGGTATAAAATTGAATTCCAGGCTGGTCTGTAAATACCTCCAATAAGCGACCACTTTGAGGTTCATAAACAGTTGCCGCCAAAGAAGTTACCTGATCCGCAGACTTATTAAGCACAAAATTGATATCATAACCAAGACCATATCGGATTTGCTGGTTATCGCTATTAATTCTATCTCCAATCAAGGTTGGTTTTCTGAAATCAAACGGGGTATTTTCGACTGAGGCTATTTCCCCGGTAGGGATTAAAATAGAATCTATTGGCGTGTAAAAATCAGCATTCATCGTAAGTTGATGATCCAGAATTGTTCCATTACCAGCTCCGTGAAGATTGAAGAAACTATGATTGGTAAGGTTTATAACAGTTGGTTTGTCGCACTTTGCTTCATATTGAATCACCAATTCATTGTCATTTGTTAACCGATAATTCATCGACACACTTAATTCTCCCGGGAAACCTTCCTCCATATCCGGTGATACCAGCTTACAAATCAATTCGGTAGAGCTCTTTTGAGTTATATCCCAAATTCTTCGTGAAAAACCAATTAAACCTCCATGAAGGCTATTTGCGCCATTGTTTTGCGCAAGTTTGTAATGAATATCCCCAATGGCAAATTCACCCTTAGCAATTCTATTTCCATATCTGCCAATCGCAGCACCGAAATAGGTATCCTTCGGCCCTAGGTATCCTTCAATGCTGTCAAAGCCCAAAACAACATCTTCCATTACCCCCTTTTTATCAGGAACCATCCAGGATACGATTCTGGCACCGTAATTAGTGACGGCTATTTCCATCCCTTTTTGATTTTTCAAGGTAAATAGCTTAACTTGTTTTCCATCAATTATCTTATTGAAATCCAGAGGATTGACAGCATTAGGAATAGGTTTATTGGTACAAGAAACAAAAAGGATCAAAAGAAATAGTCGGAAAAAATTGGTTTTCATAGTCGTTTGCAATAATTGATGATATTGTAAATTGAGGGATGCTCTAACTATCAAAAATATAAATTTTTCTTTCATTTATTTGACGAAATGAATATTTTTAAACAAGTTAAAAGTCATCTCTTTTTTTGGGCAGATTTAGTATGTTTGCGTTTTGACTTTTGTTGTTCGCGAGAATTTTACAACGCTCACTATTTGCTCATTAATGAAATGAATTTAAACTAACGTATGAAAAATTTAATGGTACTGATGGCATTTATGATTATGATTGCCTCCTGTGTAAACGAAAAAAAAACAATCAAAGAAATGAATCCATTTTACGAAACATATTCTGCTCCGTTTGGCGCCCCTCCGTTTGATAAAATCGAGAACAAACATTATTTGCCTGCTTTTAAGGAAGGGATCAAACAACATAATAAAGATATTGATCAAATCGTTAGCAACACGGTTGCTCCTAATTTTGCCAATACCATTGAGGCACTCGATAAAAGTGGTGACCTTTTATCCAGAGTTTCAACCGTTTTTTTTAATGTAAAAGAGGCCAATACAAACGACTCAATCGATAAAATTGCAGAAGAAGTAGCACCTTTACTCTCACAACATGCAGATGCTATTTATATGAATGAGAAGCTTTTTGCTAAAGTACTTTTGGTGGAAAATCAAAAAGAAAAACTCAATCTTGACGGTGAACAAAGCCGCCTTCTAGAAGAAATTTATAAACGCTTTGTTCGTGGTGGTTCCAATTTAGCAAATGAAAAAAAGGAAGAATTCAAAAAAATTAACACCGATCTCTCTCTTCTGGAATTGAAATTTGGCAACAATATGCTGGCTGAAACCAACAATTTTAATTTAATTATTGATAAAAAAGAAGATCTTGCTGGTTTGCCGGAGTCGGTAATTGCAGCTGCAGCTGATGATGCAAAAGCTGCCAAGATGGATGGAAAATGGATATTTACTTTACAGAAACCAAGCTGGATACCATTTTTAACCTATTCACAAAAACGCGAATTGCGCGAAAAATTGTACAAGGCGATGTATAGCCGTAGCAACAATAACAACGAATTTGACAACAAAAGTATCATCAACAAAATTGTTAACCTGCGCTTAAAAAAGGCAAATCTGTTGGGATTTGAGAGTTGGGCTGCCTATGTTTTGGACGATTGCATGGCGAAGAATTCAAAAAACGTATACGATCTTATTGCGAAAGTTTGGACTCCCGGACTCAAAAGAGCAAAAGAGGAGGCCAAAGATATCCAGTCAATGATTGATAGAGAAAAAGGAAATTTTAAACTTGCCAGTTGGGATTGGTGGTACTATTCTGAAAAAGTACGAAAAGAAAAATTTGACTTGGATGAAGAACAAGTTCGTCCATATTTCGAATTGACAAAAGTACGGGATGGAGCGTTCGCAGTCGCGAATAAGCTTTACGGCCTGACATTTAAACAGATACAAAATATGCCGCTGTATCATCCTGAATGTCAGGTTTTTGAAGTAAAAGATAGAGATAGTTCGCTCATCGGTATTTTGTATATGGATTTCTTCCCTCGTGCCTCTAAAAAAGGAGGTGCCTGGATGAACAATTACAGGGATCAATACCACTACGAAGGTCAGGCTGATGTTCGTCCGATAGTATCCAATACTTTCAATTTTTCCAAACCGGTAGGAGATAAGCCGGCATTATTAAGTTTCGATGAGGTAGAAACCTTGTTTCATGAGTTTGGACATGGCTTGCACGGTTTGTTATCAAAATGTCACTACAAAACGTTGTCAGGAACTTCGGTTTCACGTGATTTTGTCGAATTACCTTCCCAGGTAATGGAGCATTGGGCTGTCCAACCCGAGGTGCTTAAAATGTATGCAAAACATTATAAAACTGGGGAAGTGATTCCTTCATCACTCGTTGATAAAATTATTAAAGCCGGCAAGTTTAATCAGGGTTTCATAACTACCGAATTTTTGGCAGCAGCCATACTCGACATGGATTATAGTACCATCACGAAGGAAGGTGACATTGATGTTAATAAATTTGAGAAAGCCTCGATGGATAAAGCCGGATTAATTCCTGAAATTATTCCTCGTTACCGGTCTACCTATTTTAACCATGTGTTCCCGGGAGGCTATTCAAGTGGTTATTACAGCTATATATGGGCGGAAGTATTAGACGCTGATGCCTTTGAAGCCTATCTGGAAAAGGGAAATATTTTCGATCAGGATGTCGCTACTTCTTTCCGCAAAAATATTTTGGAACGTGGGGGAACAGAAGAAGCTATGAAGCTTTATCTCAATTTTAGAGGTAAAACTCCAGGGATTGAACCCCTGCTAAAAGTCAGAGGATTGAATTAACCGATTCTGAGAAATTTCTGTAAAAATGAAAAGTCATGCAACGACAAATTGCATGACTTTTTCGTTTTTTGGAGTGGAACTTTTCATTCTACATTTCGTTACAAAAAGAAGACATCAAATTGGTATTATTGTCACAAGGAAAATTTAATATTGATTGAAAAAACGCAGTTTAAAATATATAGTTTACGTATTGGTGGCCTCATTTATTTGGCTTTTCGCCAATCAGGTAATGAATGGTCACTCACATATTTCTCATGGACAAACTATTCACCATTCCCATCCTTACACCCCTGATAATCATTCTCAATTTCCATATCAGTCACACAAACACACTCCTTCTGTAGGTTTTTTTATTGAGCAGATTACCAGTTTAATTCTTGATTCTTTTCAGTCACCGTCATTGTTCGCATTTCTATTGACGATCATGGCATTTATTCCAGCAAGCCGTTTGGTCTCAACATTTCAGAAATGTTATTCTACTGCTTCAGGGCGTGCTCCACCGGCATTGCTTTAATTTTTTTCAATATATCTGCACTTGTTTTTACCGATCTCTGTCCGGATTTCGTTATTGAAATCAATCTTTTTTAAAATGAGATTTATATTGGCAATATGCTGATTAATTTGTTGACTAAATTATTTATCCCCAACCAAATTTTATCATAAGGAAGGTCTGATTAGTGTGCATTTCAAAAATAATTAATAATGAAGCAATTAATATTAATTTATCTGACATGGCTTGCTGTTTCATGTCATAGTAGATCGGAGTCATTACCAGCAGCAAATTATACACTTAAGGGAGATACCATCCTTATTCCCGATAATTCAAACCTAAAAGAAAAAATTAAAACGATTCTGGTAACCGCAACAACTTACCGGCCCAAGCTATCGGCATCGGGTATCGTAAAGGCTATTCCAAACAATTACGCACAAATTGCCTCACCCTTTGCAGGAAGGATTATCAAGTCTTTTATCAAATTAGGTCAGCAAGTTACGGTGAATTCCCCAATTTTTGAAATTAGCTCGCCCTCGTTTTTCGAAGCCGGGAGCGTTTACTTTAAGACCAAACAGCAGATGCAGCTGACTGAAAAAAATCTTCGTCGTCAGCAAGATTTATTCAAAAACGGTGTTGGTATTCAGAAAGATATGGAGGAATCTGAAGTAGG
>JBBQJE010000170.1:0-7621 GCA_038325635.1 Bacteroidales bacterium | reverse complement strand
TACTTGAACGAGTTCTGTTATAAATTCAACCGACGCTATTTCGGTGAAGCAATTTTCGACAGGTTACTTATTGCTGCCGTTAGTTACAACACCGATTTCAAGTCGAGAATTTACAATAGGTCATCATGCGGATAATCATTTTTATTATCTACTAAGATTACCTCGAATGAAAAACGACTGTCTTTTATTAATTGGATAGATTCAAGACAGTTGACTAATTTTTCACCTCCTCTATAGTTAACTATTATGATAGATAAGTCTTTCAATTGGACTTTTTATTTAATTGACTACTAATTTAAATCACTCGAAATCGAAGTTTAGACATTCATTTCAAGTCAAAGTTTAATCCGGAAAGAAAAAAAATCTATCGCTTTGGTTGGTTGGACAGTTTTAACAGAAACAAATTAACTGCTTCAGTATTAAAATATTGTATTAAATCAGTAAATTGAGCCATTTAATCAGTAAACACTACTAATATATCAACGAAATGAAAAAACAATTTCTTAGTATCTTATTTATACTATTAGCTTTAAGTGGTTTTACCCAATCAAAATTTAATGGATTAGAGATGAATATGGGTAATCTCTATCGGATGTCGGATGCTAAAACACGATCAATTAGTCCCGAGAATTTCACAGGCGAGAAGGGAAAAGGCGGAATGGCAGACCCTGCCGATAAAAATAAGCCAAATGCTGCCAATGCAGCGAATGCAGCGCGCGACCTCGGTCAAGGCTGGAAGGTTAATCCATATATAAGGATTCAACCCGGTCAGACTTTTACACTGGCCGAGATGGAAGGCCCCGGCGCGATCCAGCATATCTGGATGACCCCGACAGGGAACTGGAGGTTCTCCATCTTGCGGGTCTATTGGGACGACGAGCAAGAACCTTCGATAGAATGCCCTGTGGGTGACTTTTTCGGTCAGGGATGGGGCGTCTATGCTCAACTAACCTCACTACCTGTGTGTGTCAATCCGGGCAGTGCATTTAACTGCTATTGGACTATGCCTTTCCGCAAGAAATGCAAAATTACCATGGAGAACCTGAATGAAAAGGAGGCAATGTCTGTGTATTATCAAATCGATTATACTTTAACGGAGGTTCCTTCTGATGCAGCCTATTTTCATGCACAGTTCCGTCGCACCAATCCGGTTGAGTCTTCCGTCTATACTATCGTGGATGGCATAAAAGGTAAAGGTCAGTTTGTCGGTGTTTACATGGCCTGGGGCCAAACCAACAATGGCTGGTGGGGAGAAGGAGAAATCAAGTTTTACATCGATGGTGACAGCAAATTTCCAACAATCTGCGGAACAGGAACGGAGGACTATTTCTGCGGATCCTATAATTTTGACCGGGATGGTAAATACAAAGAGTTCTGCACGCCTTACTCCGGGCTCCATCAGGTAATACGAGCAGAGAGCGATTACAAAATCATGATGCGATTTGGATTATATCGTTGGCACATCATGGATCCCATCCGCTTTGAAAAAGATTTAAAAATCACCATTCAGGATCTTGGATGGCATCTTGGTGGCAGATATCTGGCACAACATTCCGATATCGCCTCAACCTGTTTTTGGTACCAGAATGATCCTCATTCTTCTTTTCCGAAACTACCCGGTTGGAGAGAATTGGAAATAAACTAAGAAACTGTTTAAAATTTAAACGAATGCCCAAAATCTAAAAAATTACCCCAGCCCTAAAGGGGAATTTTTTAATTTTTCGGGCTCCCTTCAGAGTAAGGGGTAAACCGAAAAATCAAAATTCACTAAATTTAAACGGTTTCTAAGAATTGGTCGAAAAATAGCTGTTGCAGAAATGGGAAATTGTAAAATTCAAAATTATAGTTAAATTTCGGGGACAAGTAATTACTAAAACCATCTCCTATGAAACTTTGTACTATTTCCATTCGTTTGATAGTAGTTTCATTGATACTTCATTTACCCACAGTGGGGCAGAATAGCAAACTTACCAGTAATAAAATTTTTATTACTGGCGCCGTTTACGACAGTGAAACGAAGGAACCTCTTATAAATGCACATTTTACAATCCATAAATCAGAAAACTATTCGACACTTTCTTCGGGCAAATTTTCGTTGTTCGGTAATCCCGGAGATACAATTTCTTATCGGTTTATCGGATACAAGGAAATGAAAATTGTCATACCGGATACCTTGAAACAATTGGAATATCTGATGGGTGTTTTTATGCCAAAAGACACCATTCAATTGCCTGAAATAGTGATATTCCCCCGCATTGAAAATTATCCTTCTATTGTAACAAAGGTTGAAGTGAACGATCAAATGATTAATCAGGCTCAACAAAATGTGAATAAAGCCAGAATACAGGGACTTACGCAATCCGCAAAGAATTACGATGCCGAAATGAATGCCAAAAAGACGATTCGTGGATTCGAAATGAAAGCCCAATACAAGGGATTACTGGTAAGTCCTGAAAATTCTATTGGAATTTCAACCAGCGATTACCGCGCCCATTACCTTCAGTTTGGAACACCGGCAATCAGATCAAAGAGATTATCGAATGAGATAGCTAATCAAAATGAAATCACCCTCATCATGGCCACTCACGAAATCATGAAGATGGATTCAACTAAAAAATCACCAGCTGACCGGTGGTTTTTTAGTCCATTTTAGTTCCGAACAAATAGAGCCTTAATGATGTGCCAAACCATGTTCGGATTTTCTTTCAAACGCCGTGTTGAATAATTGAACCATTGCTTTCCAAAAGGCACATACACCTTCATGGGATAGCCCCTTTTGATAATTGAACTTCGTAAATTTGAAGTAACTCCGTACAGCATCTGAAACTCAAATTTATCCTTTTGAATATTCAATTTTTCGATCATCAGGATTGACTGCTCAACCAGGTAAGTATCGTGGGTAGCAATACCAACATAGATGCCATTCTTCAGCATGAATTCAAGATCTTTTAAGTAGTGGTCACGCACCTCCTGGTATCCTTTAAATGCAATCGACTGATCTTCAACATAGATTCCTTTGCATAACCTGAAGTTAAGGGGTGCTGCAGGAAAGTGAACATCCATTAACTGTTCAACATCATTGTAAGTCCGTTTCATGTAGGCCTGGACAACTAACCCAACACGAGTAGGGAATTCCTCCTTTAACCGGCGATAAAGGAGAATTTCATCGTCTGTACAGGTAGAATCTTCCATGTCAATGCGAATGAAACTATTGCGTTTATCTGCTGCAGCAACAATCTCCCTGATATTATTGTAGCAAACTTCTTTGTCCAGTAAAAGTCCGAACATGGATGGCTTAACCGAAAAATTACCATTAATCTTATGGGCAGTAAACTGCTCAATCACTTCGATATACTGGATTTTATAATCCTCCGCTTCAGCCAATATTGATACATATTCTCCTAAAATATCAATGGTAACCGAACATCCCTCATCGTTCAGCCTGACTGATTCGCGCATTGCATCGGACAGGTTAACACCGGAAATATATTTTTTGGAGAAGATCCAAACCAACCGTTTGGGCATAAAAGGAAGAATATTGGCTATCGCTTGATTAATCATTTCAGTAAGTTTTATCCCAAATAGGAATCGTAAAAATAGCCACCGGAGATTTGACAATCTATGATGTTTATCAACTCAACAAAAATTTTGAAAAGGAATTGTAGAAGGCCATTTCTTTATTTTGGAATCAGACTCATTTCAGTTATATTTGTCAACTTAAATCAGGAATAATTGAACATCACTTTTTTTTAATATGAAGAATTCAACGATTGTTTCGGTTATATTGGGAGTTGCTATTGCAGTACTTTATTTGCTTTATTTCACAGGAAATAAAAGCAGCATGGTCAAATCCGGCAGTGAAGTAAAAGGTTCTTCAAACGCCGCTTCGATTGCGTATGTTAAAATGGACTCTGTTCTTTTCACCTATGAACTGGCCAAGAAATTGACAGCCAATCTTCAGTCAAATCAGGAAACATTCAAAAAAGAGTACAGCCTTAAACGAATAAAATTCGAAAAAGAGGCTGCTTCTTTTCAGGAAAAAGTGCAAAGAGGGGGCTTTCTCACGGAAGAACGCATGAACCTCGAAAAAGAAAGACTCGTCGGACAACAACAAGAGATTGAACGTCTCGACTACGAGCTGACCCAAAAGCTAAACGAAATGCAGAGTCAGATCAATCAGCAGATCATTGATAGCATATCCTCTTTTCTCAAAAGCTACAACGGAGACAAGAAATATGATATCATCCTCAATAGCGCAAGTATGCTGGAAGGCACACCTAAGTTTAACATCACAAAAGATGTTTCTGTTGGCCTGAATAAAAGATACAAACCCTAAAAATAAGGGAGGCATGGTACGTGCTGAATCCCCTGATCAGAAGATTTTTGAACTTATCCACTGATTATGTCTCGATTCAGGTTCTATTTAGATCGGCAACAACGTTTGCCAATAGAAGAACATCTGCCGTTATCTGAGAATAGTAGTACGCTGTTTGTGGCGATACCCTGCTACGACGAACCCGATCTTTTGACTGCCTTACAATCTTTAGCCTCTTGTACTCCCCCATCTTCTGAAGTTACTGTCATTGTGGTTGTTAATTCTTCAGATCACTCCCCAGAGGAAGTTTTAATGCAGAATTTGGAAACCATCCGATCAGTAAAATCATGGTGGGAGAACGAACCTCAACCATTTTTTCAACTTCGGCTGCTGCATGCACCCTCTTTACCGGCTAAATGGGCTGGAGTTGGGTGGGCCAGAAAAATTGCGATGGACGAAGCCGTCAGGTGTCTGGAGATTTCCGAAAAAGAAGAAGGAATCCTGATCGCATTTGATGCTGACAGTACCGTTTCGACCAACTACTTTACTTCCATTGAGACTGCTTTTACGAATAATCCGCAATACAATTTTGTTACCCTGAATTTTTGTCATCCGTTAGATGATCCTGCCTTGTCACCCAAAATGAAGGAGGGGATAATATTGTATGAGCTTTATCTCCGTTACTTAAGAAATGCCCTCCAATTCTGCGGATATCCACACGCAATCCATACGGTAGGATCCAGCTTTGCGGTAAAAGCATCCTCTTATGTGAAACAGGGTGGAATGAACCGCCGAAAAGCGGGTGAAGATTTCCATTTTCTCCATAAAATAGTTTTACTCGGCGACTATGGGAATATCTCAGGTGCTACAGTATATCCCTCCGCAAGAATATCACATCGGGTACCTTTTGGCACCGGGGCAGCTCTGAAGAAATGGAAGGAAGGCGACACGGAACTTTACTCAGCGTATTCGTTGAAAATTTTCGACACGTTACGCCCACTCTTTGCGGCTCCGGGTTCTTTCTTTACTTTTGACAATTCAGAATGGGAAATCGCTGTCAATCAATACGATCCTCTTTTGCAAAATTACCTAAGACAAACAGAAACGTTGAATCGTCTGATGGAACTTAAAAATAACTGTGCCGATATCAATAGCTTCGTGAAAAGATTCTATCATCAGGTCAATGCATTCTGGATCATCCAATATCTAAACATTTGTGAAGTAACCGAGGGAGGGAAAGGTAATCTGGTGGAAGAAGCTTCCAAATTATTGGCACAATTGACTATTCTAACTCCTGGGAAAATGGAAGCAAGAGCGTTACTGGAGTTATTTAGAGCGTTGGATAAAAGAAATGCCTAAAGTTGACCGAAGTCAATTTTAGGCATTTCTTTTATCCAACGCTCTAGTTCACTTTAGCTCACTTCCTCCTCTTCGATCACGATCATCACCTGATCTTTTCGAACTCTGTCGCCAACTGAAATCCGTACTTCTTTTATTTTCCCGGCAAATGGCATTTCCAGTATGGTCTGCATTTTCATGGACTCATATTTGATAAGCTTTTCATCTGCAGCAACATCATCGCCCGCCTTTACGTAGACCTCCAAAATCGTACCCGGGATGAAAGATCGAATCTCATTTGGGTCGATTGGCTGCCACTTCTTTCGAAGGAGTTGCTTCTTGGTGAGGAGCGTATAGTATTTCGCTGTATTAACGACGAATACCTCGTATTTTGGTTTATTATTTTCCATAATTGATTAAAATTAAGATCAATAAATGATCAAAACGGAGGTATACCGTGTTTTTTTGCAGGTCGCGCGTCAACTTTATGTTCGGAAATCTCAAGTGAATGAATCAGGCGGGCACGTGTTTCAAGAGGTTCAATAACCTCATCAATATATCCCTTAGATGCCGCAACAAAAGGGTTGGCAAATTTATCTTTGTACTCCTGAATCTTCTGTTTGCGCATTTCTGCCGGATTTTCTGCCTCATCGATCTCCTTGCGGAACACAATATTCGCGGCTCCTTCAGGGCCCATCACTGCAATTTCAGCCGTTGGCCATGCATAGACGAAATCGGCACCCAGGTGACGTGAGTTCATTGCAATATAACCTCCTCCGTAGGCTTTACGAATGATAACAGTAATCTTTGGAACAGTCGCTTCACTATATGCATAAAGCAATTTAGCACCATGGCGAATCACTCCGGCGTGTTCCTGGTCGACACCCGGCAGATAACCCGGCATATCTTCAAGTGTCACAATCGGAATATTAAATGCATCACAGTAACGAATAAAACGAGCGGCTTTATCAGAACTGTCGCAATCGAGTACGCCGGCGAGATACATCGGCTGATTAGCAACGTAACCTACCGTATTTCCACCAATCCGCCCAAAACCAATCACAATATTACGGGCAAAAAGCTCCATAACTTCAAAGAAGTCTGAACTGTCGGAAATAGCCTTAATAATATCACGAATATCGTAAGGGTAATGTGGGTCACTTGGAACAATGTCTTCAATACTGACAGGATAAGTAGGTGCCTGCGTGGGGAAACGCAACGCCTTTTGCGTATTGTTCCATGGAATAAATGAAATCAGTTTCTTGATTTGCTCAAAGCACTCATCTTCACTCAACGCATAGAAATGTGCATTACCGGTAATCTCACTATGGACCAATGCTCCACCAAGCTCTTCCATCGAAATCTCTTCGCCAAGTACGGTCTTAATTACTCCCGGACCGGTGATGAACATCTTAGAAATATTTTCAACCACAAAAACAAAGTCTGTCAGGGCAGGAGAATAAACGGCTCCACCGGCACAAGGACCAAGAATAATCGACAATTGCGGAATTACGCCGGAGGCGGCAGTATTGCGATAAAATATCTCGCCGTATCCTGCTAAGGAATTTACTCCTTCTTGTATCCGCGCACCACCAGAATCGTTAATGCCAATGATAGGAACACGCATCTTCAAGGCGTGATCCATTATTTTGGTAATCTTACGGGCATGCATCAATCCCAAAGAACCTCCTGCAACAGTGAAATCCTGAGCATATATGCATACTGGCTGGTTGTACATTGTTCCGGTGCCAATGATGACACCGTCGCCGTGCAGAACCTTCTTTTCCATGTCAAAATCTTTTCCGGTATGCTCAACAAACAAGTCGTACTCATGAAAAGAATTTTCATCAAGGATTGCTTTTATTCTTTCGCGGGCCGTTTTTTTGCCCATGGCCACTTGTTTACCTATGGCAGCTTCACCACCACCTTGCTGAGCCTCTTTCTTTCTTCTGCGAAGGTCAAGGATGT
>JBBQJE010000169.1:0-7630 GCA_038325635.1 Bacteroidales bacterium | reverse complement strand
GACGATATTCTGGGAATAAACTACTGTAATTCAGAATTTAATTAAATTAAAAATGCCGGCATTCTCCGGCTTTTTTAATGCTTTAGAGTTCAAGTATTTTACACTAATAACCAATACTTTTGACAAGCTCCAGAATTCTGCCTGATTAAGAATGACCAAATTGTCAGCTGTTTTTTCGCCTTCAATTTTATATGAACTTGCAGGATGCGTACTTATAACTGTTGCCTTCTTCTTCATAATTGGAATTGAAGTAACGGTAGTGATATCAACCTTTGTCATAAGCGACTTGTCAATATTGCTGTTAACATCTTTTGCTGTTCCTAAAAATCCTTCTTTTTTGATTATGTTCTTCTCTTTCAATTCTTTAATGGTTCCAATGATGAAATAAGCTGTATTCAGCTCAGCAGTTTTCTCTTCAATAACTCTCTGCTTTTCCTTGTTCTCACTGCTAAGATTTGATACATTTGTATTTAGACTGGTAACCTGCGTACCCAGATCCTGAACTTTAATATTCAACTTGCTTAAATCGTCTTTCAACGAAGCAATTTCAGCGTCTTTTTCAGTAATACTTTTGTTCAGATTTTCAATCATCTTCTCCAACTCAGCCACGTGCTTGTTGGATTTTTTCAGTTTGGCTGAAAGATCAGCGACTAATAGTCTGTTCTTTTGTAACAAAGAATAGATGTAGTTGATATCACTTTGAATCTGCTCTTTACGATCACCTTTGACTTCAAATCCACCTTTTGCTGCCTTATCAATAATCTTCTCTTTCTGCTTAATTGAATCAAGATTAGATTGAATCGAATTAAAAGCATCAACAAATTCTACAAGATTTGCATCTTTTGTACTGCCAGTCATCATTAAGCTATCATTTTTAGCTTTCAGTCTGGCGATCTCTTTACGATTACAGCTAGTTGTTGAAAAGACAACCGCAATTAACAATAAGTAAACAATTTTTCTCATGATCCTTTTTTTTAAATTATGTTATATCATTTTACAAAACCTAACTGCTCCAAGGAAAAGCAATGGTACAATTTTACTAAATTTCTTGCGGAATTTTATCATATTTTAAACGAATCTTTACATTGAGTCAGTCAACTGTGTATTGTATTAAACAATTTTTAACCAGCTAATTAAAAATCCAGTGGAAAAATTCCGTGAAATATTAAAACATTGGTAACAATTCGGATAAAAACTGCCGGTCTTATGGATATACTTCAGTCAACTAATTGGTCATTAATCAACATCTCTTTAATTTCGTTGAAAATAACAGATGTCTTTCGTACTGATACCGGTATTTTTGCACCACTTTTCAAGAGAACATAGCTTTCTCCTGATCGAATGAACTTTCGGATGTAATAAATATTAACGAGATGAGATTTGTGTGTACGGTAAAATTGATTTTTTGGAAGGTATGATTCGAGTTCCTTAAGTGACTTAGAAACAACAAACTCTCTTTTTGTATGCGTAAAAATTGTGGCATACGATTGATCTGCAGTGCAATATTCAATATTTCTTGAATTTTCCATTATAAATCCACCATCAATCTCGAAAATCAAATTTTTTCCCGGAACTTCGGAGGTACACAACGTGTTGATCCGATCCTCTAATTCAAGTCGTTGCTGTTCAAGATGAATCATCTTGTCAATTTTTTTGATAACATCCTGTAAGACAACGAAATTTACCGGTTTTAGAAGATATCCCGCCACAGATTTATTTATGGCATCAATGGCATAATTATCGTGGCCTGTTACGAGTACAATTTTAACTTTTTGGGAAAATTGATGATTAAAAATATCCATCCCATTTCCATCAGGCATTTCAATATCTACAAATACGATATCAGGATTGGTGTTTTTAATTAGAAGAATCCCTTCAGCCAGATTAGTTGCTTTACCAACTACTTTTAATTGAATAGAAGTGAAATTATTCAGAAGATGAACAAGTAAGTTCAGAGACATTAATTCATCATCAATAACTACGACAGTGAGCATAACAACTTAGGTATAAACTTATAAAAGCACTATTTAAGTAGGTTTGGTCTTTGCGACCAGCTAACAAAGATGAGAAAATATTATGTCAGAACCAAGAAATTATTTATACATATTTTTTCTTCTCTCTTTTAGATCATCATTTGAAATATAATCATCATATTCAGTAATCTTATCAATTATGCCATTGGGAGTTAATTCAATAACCCTATTGGCAATAGTTTGAATAAATTCGTGGTCATGTGATGACATCAGAATATTGCCCTTAAATGATATCAAATTGTTGTTAAATGCCTGAATAGATTCTAGATCCAGATGGTTTGTAGGATTATCAAAAATCAAAACATTGGCATTCTTTAACATCATGCGAGAAATCATACAGCGCATTTTTTCACCTCCGGAGAGGACATGTGTCTTTTTATAAACCTCATCACCGGAGAAAAGCATTTTTCCTAAATATCCCCGAAGATAGATTTCACTTGAGTCATCAGAAAATTGCATCAACCAATCCACAAGACTCAAATCATTGGTAAAAAAACTGGAATGATCAAGAGGAAGGTATGAATGCGTAATTGTTTGTCCCCAATGGAAAGTACCGGAATCAGGTTGATCAAACCCATTTATAATTTCGAAAAAAGCCGTCATTGCCCTTGGATCTTTCGACAAGAAAACTATTTTATCATCCTTTTCAACCGTAAAATCCAAATTTCGGAACAGAACTTCACCGTTGATACTTTTTGATAAGCCTTTAATTTCTAATATTCTGTTACCGGTTTCGCGATCAGGAAGAAAGATAATTCCGGGATATTTTCTGGTAGATGGTTGAATTTCGTCAATATTTAGCTTCTCAAGCATCTTTTTACGACTCGTTGTTTGTTTCGATTTGGCGACATTAGCACTAAATCTGGCGATAAATTCAAGCAGTTCTTTGCGTTTTTCATCCGCTTTTTTATTCTGAGCTTGTTGCTGGCGTAGAGCCAACTGACTTGACTGGTACCAGAAACTATAATTTCCGGCAAACAATTGAACCTTACCAAAGTCAATGTCAACCGTATGTGTACAAACCGAATCAAGGAAATGTCGGTCATGGGAAACAATTAATACTGTATTATCATAATTTGCAAGGTAGTTTTCCAACCACATCACCGTATCTAAATCGAGGTCGTTGGTAGGCTCATCCAGCAGAAGATTATCCGGTTTTCCAAAAAGGGCCTGTGCAAGAAGCACACGGACTTTTTCCTTTCCACTCAAATCCTTCATCAAACGATGATGAAAATCCTCCTTAATACCCAGACCACTAAGTAAAGATGCTGCATCGCTTTCAGCGTTCCATCCATCAATTTCAGCAAACCTTTCCTCTAGTTCAGCAGCTCGTAATCCATCTGCTTCGGTAAAATCAGTTTTTGAATAGAGTATATTTTTTTCATTGAGAATTCTCCAAAGTTCTTCAAAACCCATCATTACTGCATCAATAACAGTCGATTCTTCATAACCGAAGTGGTCTTGTTTCAAAACAGATAACCGTTCACCCGAACCTAGCGACACATCCCCTTTTGTGGAAGCCAGGTCTCCGGCAATAATTTTCAGCAGTGTCGATTTACCAGCACCATTGGCTCCGATTACTCCGTAGCAGTTGCCCGGCGAAAATTTTAAATTGACATCCTGAAAGAGCGGTTTCTTGCCAAATTGGATGGAAAGATTTGATACTGTGATCATTTTGTATAAATTTAAATTCCGCCAAAGACGGAAAATTACGGACTGCAAAAGTACATATTTTATGCTTATATTTTTTTAAATTTGCAACTGAATAAACCGATGAGTAACGTATGAATTTCAAAAATCTTGCCCAAAGTAGATATTCAGTCAGAAGTTATCAATCAACACTTGTTGAAAAGGAAAAACTAATTGACATCCTGCAAGCCGCTTTGCTTGCGCCATCTGCTGTTAACTTTCAACCATGGAAGTTGGTTGTTGTTACTGAACCAGACTTATTGGCTCAACTACACAGTTGTTATCACCGCGACTGGTTCAAATCCGCACCTGCTTGTATTGTTGCTATTGGTGATCATGATAAGGGATGGCATCGACCCACTGATGGAAAAGATTATACAGATATAGATGTTGCTCTGGCGATCGACCATTTAATGCTGGCTGCAGCTGAGCTTAACCTGGGTACCTGTTGGATCTGCCACTTCAATGCGGATAGATGTTCGGAAATTTTCAATCTCTCTTCCAACATGGAACCAATTGCCATGATTCCTATCGGTTATCCATCGTTAGATATTATTATTCCGGAAAAGAAAAGAAAGACAATCGAACAGTTAGTTCTCTGGAATTGCTTTGAAGAGTAGTTTAGAGCGTTATCTCGAAAGAATCAATGTCTCTGAAAACCGGAAATTTAGCTCTGAAACTATTTAAATCACTTAGAGATATACTGCTTGTGGAAATGTTATCAGACTTTCCCCTCAAATTGTATAGGGTAGCTCCTCTTGGATCAATTAGCATGCTTTCGCCGGAATAGTCAATTCCTGCACCATCTATTCCAGTCCTATTAACACCGGCAACATAGAGCTGATTCTCAATTGCTCTTGCTTTGAGAAGTGTATCCCAGACGATATTTCTGGAAGTTGGCCAATTGGCTGTAAATAGCATCAAATCAGCATCTTTAATTGAACGACACCAAACCGGAAATCGAAGATCATAGCAAATAAACAGGGCAATCCTCCATCCTAAATAATTGACAATTAACCTATTATATCCACTGCTGAAATATTTATTTTCTTCGCCCATTGAGAATAAATGCCTCTTGTCATAATATTGAATCTCTCCTTCCGGAGTAATGAAGAGAAAACGGTTAAAAAATTGGCCATTCTCCCGGATGATCAAGCTTCCTGCTAAGGCTGAGCCACATTTCTTTGCTTGTATTTTCATCCAGGATACGGTTTCCCCCTCCATGGATTCAGCAAGGGATTTGGCGTTCATTGAAAACCCTGTCGAAAACACTTCCGGGAGTAAAATCAAATCAGTTTTCCCTTCATACGGAGCCAATAACTGCTGAATTTTCAGCCTGTTAGCAAGTGGGTTCTCCCAAATAATATCAAATTGAACAAGTGAAATGCGAAGTAAATCCATTCTGACTATTTTGAAATACTAGTCCAAATCATCACCATAATTCATTCTCTCAGGATGACGCCCAACAATTCCATGGTCTTTGTACCATTGTCTAACTCTTTTCAAATCTGCCTGAAGGTCGTCCGTTAGTTCTATCTTTTCGGTATATCCAAATCTTTTTCGCCCCCAGTCAAAAAAAGCCAGATAAACAGGAATGTTTGCTGTGCGTGCGATCGTATGAAAACCACCTTTCCATTTGGCTACTGGCTTTCTGGTTCCCTCCGGAGCAATCGCAAGATGCATGACTTCACGTTTTTCAAACTCTGCCAATATTTGTTTAATAAGGCTTGCCCCTTTGGAGCGATCCACAGGGATACCACCCATGGCACGAACAAAATATCCGAGAGGCCAAAAAAAGAATTCCTTTTTCACCATCGTATTTGACTTTCCTCCAACTGCCCGGTAATAGAGAAACGAGATAATAAAATCCCAATTTGATGTATGTGGAATGCCGAGAACAATAACTTTTGGTTCAGGAATTACTCCTCCAACTAACGTCCACCCAAAGATGCGCAACACTGTTTTACTTAAAAATCGGATCATTGTACCTATTGAATTTTAAACAAAGCTAATCAAAAAATACTTTTACATCTAAATTAGATCTTTTATTGATTTCCTGAAATAGTGAATTGTTCTCCTACTGATTCTTGCTATTTTTGCCAAGAATTCAATTGATCTGATGAACATTTATCCTGAAAATTTCGAAAACAAAATTGGCTTTGACAAGATCAGAGAACTACTGAGCAGTAGATGTCTAAGTGATCTTGGCAAAGAGAATGTAGAACTGTGCCATTTTTCTTCTGATGCAGTGCTTCTTGATAAACAACTCGATGAGACGGTTGAATTCCAAAAAATTATCCGGGATGAACTGAACTTTCCGACCGGCTACTTTATTGATATGAGGCCGGTTTTAAGAAAATCGAAAATTCAAGGTACATTTTTGGAAGTATTTGAACTCTTTGACTTAAAAAGATCACTCGAAACACTTAGATCAATCCTGAATTTTTTTAAAGATAAAGAGCGGGAATTATTTCCACGTCTGTACTTTGTCATTCGTGATATTCAAATATACCCTTTCCTATACGACCGGATAGATCAAATTATCACAAAGAACGGTGTCATAAAAGATAATGCCTCACCTGAACTCGTTAAGATCCGAAGAGAAATCCTGTCTCTTCAATCGGGTGTATCGAAAATTATGGCCAAAATTCTCAAGCATGCTCAATCAGAAGGTCTTGTAGAAAAAGACGTTTCCGTTTCTATACGGGATGGCCGTGCAGTTATTCCAGTATTATCAAGTAACAAAAGAAAAATAAGAGGGATTGTACACGACGAATCAGCTACGGGGCGAACGTCCTATATTGAACCGGAGGAAATTGTTGAGACCAACAATCGTATCAGGGAACTTGAATCTGCCGAAAGAAGGGAGATCGTAAAAATTTTGACGAAATTCACAGATGAACTTCGACCATATTCTGAAGATCTTGAAAGATCTTATGAAATACTAGGAATCCTGGATTTTATACGAGCAAAAGCCATCTGGTCAAATGAGAGTAAATCTGTAAAACCGCTCCTAACCCATTACCCGGAACTTAATTGGCTGGATGCCAGACATCCTCTGCTTGAGAAAAATTTGGCTAGAGAAAAAAGGAAAATTGTACCTCTAAACATCCGGTTAACAAAGGAGGATCGAATCTTGCTAATTTCCGGACCAAATGCAGGTGGCAAATCGGTCTGTCTTAAAACGGTCGGACTACTCCAATATTGTTTGCAGTGCGGAATTCCTATTCCAGTACACGTGGATAGTGTGGTTGGAATTTTTGAACGTTTATTCATCGATATTGGTGATAATCAATCATTAGATAATGATTTAAGCACTTATAGTTCCCATCTGAGCGACATGAAATTTTTTGTCCGAAACTGTAATACCCAATCGCTTGTTCTAATCGATGAATTTGGAACAGGAACTGAACCTATGTTGGGAGGTGCGATTGCTGAATCGATACTAAACAGAATCAATCAATTAGGGAGTTATGGCGTTATTACAACTCATTATACAAACCTCAAGCACTTTGCCTCATCGATGCCGGGAATAGTAAATGGAGCTATGATGTACGACTCCAATAAAATGGAACCACTTTTTCAGCTTCAAATTGGAAAACCAGGAAGCTCCTTTGCTTTTGAAATAGCCCGAAAGATTGGTCTCCCTGAAGATATTTTGCAGGATGCAACCGATAAAATTGGCAAAGATCATATTGATTTTGACAAACACCTGCGGGATATTGTCCGAGATAAACGTTATTGGGAAACGAAACGACAAAATATCCGGCAATCGGAGAAAAAGTTGGAGGAGCTTACCTCAACGTATGAAGATAGCCTATCTGAAGTTAAAAAACTTAGAAAAGAGATCCTCGACAGGGCAAAAAAAGAGGCTTCTGATATTTTAGCTTCATCCAACAAAATCGTTG
>JBBQJE010000168.1:0-7712 GCA_038325635.1 Bacteroidales bacterium | reverse complement strand
ATCGCTGAAAAATTCAGTGTGTAAATTTAATAATAGTAACAACGTAAAATTAAAAAATTATGTCTGACATTACGGCTAAGGTAAAAGCAATCATTGTTGATAAACTTGGTGTTGACGAAAGCGAAGTAACAACAGAAGCTTCTTTCACAAACGATTTAGGCGCAGATTCTCTGGACACTGTTGAGCTAATCATGGAGTTCGAAAAAGAATTTGGTATTGCTATTCCTGATGATCAAGCTGAAAAAATTGGCACAGTTGGGGACGCTATTACATACATCACTGAAAACGTAAAGTAATAAACTCAGTAAGGTCTTAAAAATCGATATGGAATTAAAACGAGTTGTTGTAACTGGTCTAGGCACAATCAACCCGCTTGGCAAAAATGTTGACGAATATTGGGAAGGCCTAAGGAATGGGGTCAGCGGTGCGGGCCCCATTACTCGTTTTGATGCTTCCAAGTACAAAACAAAATTTGCCTGCGAGATAAAGAATTTCGATCCAAATGAGTATCTGAATCGGAAAGAGGTGCAAAAACACGATATGTATGCTCAATATGCCTATATCGCTGCAGCACAAGCTATTGAAAACTCTGGAATGGATCTGTCCAAAATCGACAAAGATGAGGTAGGTGTTATTTGGGGTGCGGGAATAGGTGGATTAGATACTTTCTATCAATCTGTTACAGATTTCAATAGCAATCCGGATAATCCAAGATTCTCTCCTTTCTTCATTCCGAAGATGATCGCCAATATGGCTAGCGGGAATATCTGCATGCAATATGGCTTCAGAGGTCCTTCCATAACGACTGTAACTGCCTGCGCATCAGCTACCCATGCGATGATAGATGCCGCAACGTACATTCGGCTTGGCAAGGCTAAGATATTTATCGCCGGAGGATCAGAGGCTGCCATTACCCATGCCGGAATCGGTGGGTTCAATGCCATGCATGCCATTTCGACCCGCAACGATGATCCCAAAACTGCTTCACGTCCATTCGACAAAGGCAGAGATGGGTTTGTAATGGGCGAAGGAGCGGGAGCACTTGTCCTTGAAGAATACGAACACGCTATTGCCCGTGGCGCACATATTTGGGCGGAGTTGGTTGGCGGAGGAATGTCAACCGATGCATACCACATGACTGCTCCCGATCCCGAAGGAGGAGGTGCATCACTGGTGATGAAAAGAGCTTTAAGTGACGCAGGACTGAATCCCGAAGACATTGACTACATCAATGTTCACGGAACCTCCACTGGGCTAGGTGATATCGCCGAACCTAAGGCAATGAAAAAGGTATTTGGCGATCATATCTATAAAGTTGCCGTCAGTGCTACAAAATCGATGACCGGTCACTTGCTGGGTGCTGCAGGTGCTGTAGAAGCTATTGCCTGTATTCTAGCAATGAAATATAGTCTCGTCCCTCCTACGATCAATCAATTTGAACTTGATCCGGAAATTGATGCAAAGATTGATTTTACTTTCAATCATGCAAAAGAACGCAACATCAATTACGCTATGAGTAACACTTTTGGTTTTGGCGGTCACAACGGTACCGTCATCTTCAAAAAATTCAATCAATAGGTGCTCCGGGATTTGCGATATAAGATAAAACTCTTTTCTTCCCCAAGAAAAGAGTTTTATTCGTATATCAAATCACTAACGGGGCATAGTCCCTTAAAATTTAAACTTTACGATATTGCATTTATCCATAAATCAGCTTCCTACGTTGATAAGATGGGTAATACTGTAAATAACGAACGACTGGAATATTTAGGCGATGCCGTTCTCGGCACGATTGTAGCAGAGTATCTCTACAACCGTTTCCCATTCAAAGACGAAGGTTTTCTTACTCAATTAAGATCTCGAGTGGTGAATCGCAGCTTTTTGACCCAGCTTACTTTTAAAATGAGGCTTAACAAGTTTGTCATCTCCAATGTAAACTCAGTCAGTGAATCCAGCCACTTATATGGCGATCTGCTGGAAGCTTTTATCGGTGCTATCTATTTGGATAGCGGGTATACCGTAGCCAAAAGATTTGTTATTAAGAAGATCTTCAACCAGCATGTCGATCTCCAACAAATGGAAAACGTCGACAACAACTTTAAAAGCCAACTAATTGAATGGGGTCAAAAGATTAAACAGGAAGTTGAATTTAAAACGGTCAACAACCTTGATGCAGGATCTGACAAAATGCCATTCAAATCGGAGGCCTGCGTGGACGGAAAAACTTTGGGGACCGGCGAGGGATACTCCAAAAAAGAGGCCCAGCAAAATGCAGCACAACATGCCCTCGGAAAGCTTAGCACCAGTGAATTTCAAAACACCAACTATTAGCTAACAGCTTGAATCCTTTGGCTGTTAAATATTGTTAAGAATCCTCCACTCAAAGGATTATTAGCTATATATTTGCTTTATGAGCAAAAGGATGATCAATATACTTGCCACCGTCATGGCAATAGCCGTAGCCGCCATGGTTTGGGTACAGCTTATTACGATCAACAAAACAGCAAACCTTCAGGAGAAAGACTTTTCCTTTATCGTCAACAGAACGCTTAACGATGTTAACGACATGATCGTTAATGAAGAGATGATGCTCTTCTACCAACTCGATGATTCGTATTATATTCCTGAAGTTCAGCCATCCAAGGGTCTAAACCTATATCCAAACTCCGATCCAACTGAATCTTTAAAGAAACTTGGACGTTCAGGCGATCTGTCAGTCTCCTATGGTCATAAATCTATCAAAAGTTCAAATGGTAAATTCGAGATCAGAGAATCACAGGCCAACCTGACCATTCCGAGCATGCAGAGTTCATTTAACCTCCAAAACGAACGACAATCACAGGCTCTTCGTTACCAAGACTTCAAAATGGCTCGATCTGAAATGAATATTCAAGACAGGGTTACACCAGAATTTTTGAAGTTGACACTGGACACTGAACTAAAAGATAAAGAAATCCTACTAGCCTTTAAATATTGCATTAAGACAACAATCAACGGCAAGACGGAGGTGGTTTTAGGTGACAAGGATTACAATCCTGCTAAAGGAACCAGAGTATACAGAAGATTGCTATTTTACGATCAAGCCTCCACTAAACCAAATTTTCTGTACGTGTACTTCCCCGACCAACATAAAGAAGCCATCAAAGCCTTAACAGACTTTGTACTACCATCCCTTCTTCTAACTATTATTATTATTGGTATTTTCGTTTTTACACTCCAGATTATTCTGCGCCAGAAGAAATTATCCCAAATTAAGAATGACTTCATCAACAATATGACGCATGAGTTAAAAACACCAATATCAACTATTTCACTGGCATCCCAGATGTTGAAAGACAACTCGCTGGTTCACTCGCCCTCGACTATTGACCATATTTCCGGCGTAATTTTAGATGAGAGTAAGAGACTAAGTAGTCAGGTAGAAAAGGTTTTACAAATGGCAGTCTTCAATGAGGGTAAATTGAAACTGAAATTTACAGAGATTGATTTAAACCAGATTGTATCGCAAGCAGCCGCCAATTTCGAGATTCGTGTAACAAACTCCAACGGGACACTAAGTGCAAATCTTTCGGCTGATAACACCTTGATAAACGGTGATGAAATTCATATAACGAACGTGATTTATAATCTGTTGGATAACGCTGAAAAGTACAGCAAGGAGATTCCTAAGATTGAAATATCGACCGAAAACAGAAGCAACTGGATAATTGTTCAAATCAAGGATTATGGGATTGGCATTTCAAAAGAAAACCTCAATCAAATATTTGAACGATTTTACCGTATACCAACCGGAAATGTTCATAACGTAAAAGGATTCGGGCTTGGGCTCTCCTATGTAAAAAGAATCGTGGAAGAGCATCATGGAAAAATAAAAGTTGAAAGTACTGTGGGAAAAGGGTCTAAATTCAGACTATATTTCCCTGTAATCAAATAGTTTAATAAAATGGAAAAGAAGATGAGAGTTATTTTAAGTGAAGACGACGAAAACTTGGGTTCGTTGCTCAGAGAATATCTAATAGCAAAAGGCTATGATACTGATCTTTATCCCGATGGCGAAGCTGCTTTCAAGGGCTTTCAGAAAAATCAGTACGATTTGTGCATTTTTGATGTGATGATGCCAAAAAAGGATGGCTTCGCATTAGCCAAAGATGTTCGAATGATAAACAGTGACATACCAATCATCTTCCTAACTGCAAAAAATATGAAGGAGGATGTAATCGAAGGCTTCCGCATTGGAGCGGATGATTACATGACAAAACCTTTTAGCATGGAAGAACTTATCTTCCGCATAGAAGCCATTCTTAGAAGGACTTTAGGAGAAGCAGATAATACCCAGATAGTATTCAAATTGGGTCGCTATACATTCGATGCCCGGAAACAGACACTGTCAGATGCGAATGACAGCACCAAATTGACAACAAAGGAGTCAGAACTTCTTCGTTTGTTGTGTGTGAATGCCAACAAAGTGCTCGAACGTAACTATGCCCTAAAAACCATCTGGGTAGACGACAACTATTTCAATGCCCGCAGCATGGACGTCTATATCACCAAACTCAGAAAACATCTGAAAGACGAGGAAGGAATTGAGATTATTAACATTCACGGAAAAGGATATAAACTGATCATTTAGATATAAGAGATGAGACTTGAGATATAAGAGATAAGACTTGAGATATACCACTATTAATCAGTACAATATAAATTACCTGTTCTATATCTCAAGTCTAATATCTCAAGTCTAATATCTCAAGTCTTATCTCTCTTTAATCCAGCTTCAATACCGCCAGGAATGCCTTCTGAGGCACCTCAACATTGCCTATCTGCTTCATCCGCTTCTTGCCTTTTTTCTGTTTGTCTAACAGTTTACGCTTCCGCGTGATATCGCCACCATAACATTTAGCGGTAACATCCTTTCGGACTGCCTTTACCGTTTCGCGGGAAATAATTTTGGCACCAATAGCGCCTTGAATGGCCACGTCATATTGCTGTCTGGGAATTAGCTCCTTCAGCTTCTCACAAATACGACGGCCAAAATTGTAGGCATTGTCGACATGCAAAAGTGTTGACAGGGCGTCTACCGGTTCGCTGTTTAACAAAATATCCAGCTTAACCAACTTCGCAGGACGATAGCCCGTAATATGATAATCAAAAGAAGCATAACCTTTCGAGATACTTTTTAATTTATCGTAAAAATCGATAACGATCTCACCAAGAGGCATATCGAACGAAAGCTCAGCCCGATCGGCACTTAAATATTCCTGCTTGGTCAACATTCCGCGCTTTTCAAGGCATAATGTCATGATAGAACCAATAAACTCAGAACTGGTAATGATCTGAGCATGAATAAACGGCTCTTCAATCACATCAATCAAGGTAGATTCAGGCAATCCGGCAGGATTGTATACTTCAAAAGTTTCACCTGCTCTGGTCGTGACCATGTAGGAGACGTTGGGCACCGTGGTGATTACATTCATATCAAACTCACGATCCAACCGTTCCTGAACAATCTCCATGTGAAGCAATCCAAGAAAGCCGCACCGGAATCCAAAGCCAAGAGCCATGGACGATTCAGGAACATAGGTCAACGAAGCATCATTCAATTGGAGTTTTTCCATAGCATTTCGTAGATCTTCATAATCCTCACTATCAATCGGATAGACTCCAGCAAATACCATCGGCTTCACCTCTTCAAAACCGGAAATCATGGTTAAACAGGGATTCTTCACAGTGGTGATGGTATCGCCGACTTTAATCTCGCGAGCCGTTTTTATACCGCAAATAATGTAGCCAACATCCCCGGCACTCAGCTCCTCGCGGATTTCAAGACCCATCTTCAACACACCGACCTCGTCGACAGAATATTGCTTGTCGGTGGCAAAAAATTTCACCAGGTCGCCCTTGCGTACTCTTCCGTTTGCCACTTTAAAATAGGCAATAACGCCGCGAAACTGGTTAAAAACAGAATCGAAAACCAATGCCTGCAAAGGTTCATCAGGATCTCCAGCCGGAGCAGGTATATCCGTTAATATGCGCTCAAGAATTTCGGCCACGCCGTCGCCGGTTTTTCCAGACGCATGAATAATCGTAGACCTCTTGCAGCCGATTAGTTCAATTATTTGGTCTTCAACTACTTCAGGCATCGCATTTGGAAGATCCATTTTGTTCAAAATCGGGATAATTTCCAGGTCATGCTCAATAGCCAAATATAGATTTGAGATGGTTTGTGCCTGAATTCCTTGAGTAGCATCAATGATCAGCAAAGCGCCTTCGCAAGCAGCAATTGAACGCGAAACTTCGTACGAAAAGTCGACATGCCCCGGTGTATCGATCAGGTTAAGCAGAAATTTCTCTCCCTCATGCATATATTCCATCTGGATGGCGTGACTCTTGATGGTGATACCTCGCTCCCGCTCTAGATCCATGTTATCCAACACCTGTGCCTCCATGTCTCGGGAACTTATCGTCGAAGTCATCTCCAGCAGACGATCTGCCAAAGTGCTTTTCCCATGGTCAATGTGGGCAATGATACAAAAATTTCGGGTGCTATTACTGTTCGACATTCCTTATATACTTGATTATCTGTACTTAAATTGAAATTAAATTGGGGCAAAGGTAGTTAAAAATTTGATTGAAGCTTACATGAAATCTCCCCGGGCTTTTAGCTGTTTATCAAATTGATTAAATGAAAATAGTAATCGTGAAAATAGATTATCGTTTATTTAAAGTTCGATTTATTACAGCTTTATCTAATAACTTATTTCTGTCTATAATAGTCTCCAAAATTCGGCTTTTACGGCTTCGTAATGTATTTTTTCTTTTCCCATTGCACCGGAAACGACTTGCATTCCGCCCTTATTTTTAGGTCTTTGTAAGCCAATCTATTGCGTTTATTTTTTTTATTCCGTTATATGTACCTGTGTCGTAGTCCATTGTGATTAAAAGTTTTTCATGATGATCTGCAATACTATCAAATGGTGCTAACTCACGTTCTAAAGTCGTTGAGTTTTGTACTGTTTGCGCAACTTGTATGTATTGTGTAAAACCTTCGTTGTTGCGTACAACAAAATCAACTTCTAAGTTGTTGGTTTTTCCTATCCATACTTGGTTGTTTCTGCGTTTTAGCTCAAGGAAAATTACATTTTCAAGTAAATGTCCTGCATCGCTCGCCAATTCTTTTCCAAGTAATGCGTTGCGAAAACCCAAATCCACCAAATAGTATTTTTCTTGCGTTGCCAAATGTTGTTTGCCTTTGATGTCATATCGATTTACTTTGTAAAACAAAAAGGCTTCAACCAAAGTGTTAATGTAATTTGACACCGTTTTGTTGTCAATCTTCTTTTTGTTTGTCGTTAAAACCTTGGAAATGTTTCCCGCTGAAACTCTTGAACCAACTGAATCGATTAAGAAGGTTACAACTTCCTGATAGGATTCTTCGGCATAAATAGTATAGCGTTTAGAAATATCGTTGTCGTAAATGTTCTTGAAAACCGTTTGCAAATATTCATTTGCAAAATGATTTCCGTCTACTGAAAGTCTTACAGCTTCGGGGAAACCGCCCGTACGCACATATTCAGCAAAAGCACGATCAGGGTTTGTGGTTTTGCCTGTGAACTCTAAATATTCAGCAAAAGAAAAAGGCAGTACATTTATTTCATAAGCTCTACCTGTGAGCAAAGTTGCCAATTCGCTTGATAATAAAAATGCGTTTGAAC
>JBBQJE010000167.1:0-7717 GCA_038325635.1 Bacteroidales bacterium | reverse complement strand
CGGAAAAGAAGATGATGAAACCTAATTTCAATGCAAATATACCTTTTTATCGAACTCCGTCTCTAACCCTGATCAAATTCCTCCATATTTTATTAACAAAAAATTAGTCAAAAGAACAGATTGGATCTATTTTTGTATTTTTAAAGATCTACAAAGCATTTTTTTATGATACCGGAAGAAGCTAAAATTAAAATCAAAAAGTTGCGTCAAGAGATTGAACAGCACAATTATAACTACTACAAACTCAATCTACCAACATTCTCAGATTTCGAATTTGATCTTTTATTACAGGATCTGATCGCCTTGGAAAACAAATTTCCGCAATTTTCTGATCCCAATTCGCCAACACAAAGAGTTGGAAGTGATATTTCAAGAGAATTTCAGCAAGTTGTCCATCAATATCCAATGCTTTCTCTTTCAAATAGTTATTCTGAGTCTGAAGTAATTGATTTTGTTCAACGCGTAGAAAAATTATCCGGCGAAAAGCCCGATTATGTTTGTGAGCTTAAATTGGACGGAACTTCCATAAGCCTCACTTACCAGGATGGTGTTCTTCAAAGGGCAGTAACCCGTGGGGACGGAGAAAAAGGAGACGACGTAACAGCTAATGTCCGAACAATTCGTTCAATCCCTCTAAAACTTCACGGTATTTATCCGGCATCTTTCGAGATTCGCGGCGAAATTGTCATGCCTTTCTCTGTCTTTGATGATCTAAATATAGAGCGGATAGAAAATGGCGAAGCACCCTTCGCTAATCCAAGAAATGCGGCTTCCGGAACCTTAAAACTTCAAAACTCATCGGTCGTGGCCTCCCGCAAACTGGATGCCTATTTTTACTATGTTCTGGGTGAAAATCTATCGGAAGATGGTCATTTCGAACTAATGGAACTAGCAGCTGAGTGGGGCTTTCAAATATCTCCAAATACGCAAAAATGCAAAGATCCGGAAGAAATCCTTCACTATTTAGCGGTATGGGACAAACAACGGGAAAAACTTCCGTTTGCAACCGATGGGGTAGTCATAAAAGTAAACTCAAAGAGAGTGCAAGACGAACTGGGATTTACAGCTAAAAGTCCAAGATGGGCTATAGCATATAAATTTAAAGCTGAACGTGTATCAACAAGGCTTTTAAGCGTTGATTTCCAAGTCGGCAGAACCGGAGCTGTAACGCCGGTTGCCAACCTTGCGCCCGTTCAACTGGGTGGCACAGTCGTAAAAAGGGCATCCTTGCACAATGCTGACGTAATTCAAAGCCTTGATCTTCATGGTAATGACTTAGTATATGTCGAAAAAGGAGGAGAAATTATTCCAAAAATTGTTGGCGTAGATTTCGACCAAAGAAACCCAACAAGTTCTGCCATTCGTTTTATTGAGAACTGCCCTGAATGTGGTACGTTATTAATTAGGGAAGAGGGTGAAGCCGCATGGTACTGCCCGAATGAGGATGAATGTCCGCCACTTATCAAAGGTAAAATCGAGCACTTCATTGGTCGCAAAGCGATGAATATTGACGGGCTGGGAAGTGAAACGATCGACCTCTTATTCCAGCAAGCCCTAGTGCGAAATGTTGCTGATTTGTTCGATTTAAAGAAGGAACAATTGATTACACTCGACCGAATGGGCGAAAAATCGGCAGATAGAATTTTGGAAGGAATAAAAAATTGCGCCAACATCCCTTTCGAAAGAGTGCTGTTCTCCTTAGGAATCAGGTATGTAGGGGAGACTGTTGCGAAGAAACTGGCGAAAGGAATTCATTCAATGGATCTACTTCAGCAGGCCGACTTGAATACCCTGCTGACAATTGATGAGGTTGGAACAAAAATTGCCGAAAGTATTTTAAAGTGGTTCTCTAAAGAACAACACCTTGAATTAATTGCCCGATTAAAAAATCATCACTTAAAATTTGAGATTGAATCTATCATTCAGCAAGGTTCATCTCAAAAATTAGCTGGTTTATCGTTTATAGTTTCCGGGATATTTAAAAATTATTCTCGTGACGAATTGAAAGCAGATATCGAATTGCATGGAGGAAAAATTGTTTCTTCTATCTCAACCAAAACGAGCTATCTTATTGCTGGTGAAAATATTGGGCCATCAAAGCTGGAGAAGGCTATCCAGTTGAAAATTCCTATTATTACGGAAGAAACCTTTAAGCAACTTACAGATTGAAAGCAGTTAAAATAAGTCTGATGAACAAAATAAGGTGGATTTTTATTTTGAATACATAACTTTGCGCTAATGTTTAGAAGATTATTCTACAAGTACTTTAAGAAGCGATTGTTTCTTGTTCACAAGAAACAAAAAAGAGTAGTAAATATCATTACTCTTGCGGATGCCAAATCTATTGGAATTCTTTGGAATCCCTTAGATCCGGAAGGAAGTGAAACGTATGAATCAGTGCGACAAATTGTAAGTGGAAGAGGGATTCAATCTTTTGGCATTGCCTATATCCAGTCCAAAAAAGAGAAAGAAATGCTGGCAACTATTTCACACTCATGGCTATTAAGTAACAGCGATGTTAACATCTGTGGAAAACCAAAGAGCGAAGATGGTATCCGTTTTATCCAACAGGAGTTTGATATATTAATTGACTTATCTCTACAAAAATGCATTGAATTGCAATCTATTTTGATTCATGCTGCAGCAAAATTCAAAATTGGCTGGAAATCTGATGATTCAAATATTTATGATCTGGAAATCGATGTTAGTGCCAATCCTAATTGTCGATTCCTGATGGAACAAATTATCCACTATCTTGAAAAATTGAATGAGAATAAATAATACCATGAACAAAATTTTTCGCGGTGCAGGGGTTGCACTTATCACTCCTTTTAAATCTGATTTACAAATAGACTTTGATAGTTTGGGAAAGATCGTCGATGCCCAAATTGATAATAAAATGGATTTTTTAGTGGTATTGGGTACTACCGGAGAAACTGCAACTTTGTCGAATATCGAAAAGCAGCTACTGATTGACTATGTAATTACCAGAACGGCTGGCAGAGTGCCTGTCATGGTTGGAGTGGGTGGAAACAGCACCTCAGAAATCCTTGAAAAGCTCAATACGTTTAACCTAAGCAAAGCAGACGGAATTCTTTCTGTTGTACCCTACTATAACAAACCTTCACAAGAAGGTATTTACCAGCATTTTATGGCTATTGCTGCAGCATGCCCACTTCCAATTGTCGTTTATAATGTTCCAAGTCGTACGGGTGTAAGTATGAGTGCGGAAACAACATTACGTTTGGCATACGACGCAGAAAATATTGTTGCCACAAAAGAAGCCTCCGGAAATTTTAATGAAATCCTCAAAATATTAAAGGGGAAGCCTGATAAATTCAGTGTAATAACGGGCGATGATAGTTTGGTAGTGGCTACCACTGCCATTGGTGGTGAAGGGGTAATTTCTGTCGCTGCCAACCTGACACCCAAATTAATTGCCTCCATGACACATTATGCACTGAATGGTGATTTCCACCATGCAGCTTCCATCCAACAAGATATTCAGTCCTTAATTGAAGACTTGTTTGCAGAAGGAAATCCTTCCGGCGTTAAAGCAGCCATGCATTCGCAAGGAATAGTAGAAAATATAGTCCGATTGCCTCTTGTTCCTATCAGCGGCAGACTATATCAGTTACTAGCCGAAAAAATTTCTAAATTATTATAACCGGTAATCTTATTTGCCCGGCTGAGGATGGTAGTATTTTAAGGCCTCCGGAAGCTTCGCTGAAATTTTGGCTATCCTGTTTTCATCCAAAGGGTGAGTGCTCAATAATTCAGGTGTTTTTGAAGTCTTGTTCTGAGCAGCCATGGATTTCCAGAATTCCACGCTTTGAGACGGATCATAGCCTGCCATTGCCATATAATACAGTCCCATTTCGTCCGCTTCGTATTCGTGTATTCTGGAAAATGGCAGCATGTATCCGACTTGAGCCCCTAAACCAAATGCAGCCATAGCTAATTTTTGGGTCTCCTGCGGTTTTGTAGAAACCGCTACCGAAAGAGCCGTACCTAATCCCTGTGCCAAAAGTTGCTCACTCATTCTTTCACTGCTATGCCTTGCCACCGCATGCGCAATTTCATGACTCATTACAGTAGCCAATTGTGCATCATTCTTTATCAAGGGAAGAATGCCGGTATAAACCACCACTTTCCCTCCTGGCATACACCAGGCGTTCACACTATTATCCTCGACAAGATTAAACTCCCATTTGTATCCTTTCAAATAATTAGGAAATCCCCCTTCCATAAAATAATTCTCAACGGCAAACGCAATTCTGTTTCCAATTCGTTTTATCCTTTCAGTTTCCATTTTATTGGTGGAAATCTTATTTGATTTTAAAAATTGATCATATTGTGTTAAACTTAAAGTCATTACCTCAGATTCATTAACGAGACTCAACTGCTTACGACCCGTTAGAGGCACTGTTGCACAAGAAGTTAATAAAAAAAACGCGACCACAATAATTTTTGTGAAGGAAGAATCCATAAAAGAAATCATCTTATTTGTAAATTTTATGTTGATTAGCTAACAACGTATTATAAAGCAAAGAGGCAATTGTCATCGGTCCTACACCACCGGGTACCGGTGTAATAAAAGAGCATTTTGGGGCAACTTCATCAAATTTCACATCTCCCTTCAGTTTAAAACCAGATTTAGTTTGCTCCGACTGAACACGTGTAGTTCCAACGTCAATCACAACTGCGCCTTCTTTCACCATCTCTCCGGTCAAAAACTCAGGCATTCCAAGCGCTGCCACAATAATATCTGCCTGCAAACACACGTCTTTTAAATTTTTTGTCTTGCTGTGACACAGAGTAACCGTACAATCAACGCCCTTTTGAGATAATAATATGCTCATCGGTCGACCAACAATATTACTACGACCAATCACGACGCAATTTTTACCGGACGTTTCGATATTATACCGGCGGAGCAATTCCATAATCCCAAACGGAGTGGCCGAAACATAGGCTGGCATTCCAGCAACTACCCGTCCGACATTTATTGGATGAAAACCATCCACATCTTTTTTCGGATCGATGCATTCAATCACTTTCTCTTCTGTTATGTGTTTCGGAAGAGGGAGTTGAACAATAAAACCATCTACCTCCGGATCCTTATTTAACTTATGGATACATTCAAGTAACTCATCCTCGCTGACAGTTTCTTTAAATCGTATCAGTGTGGATTCAAATCCAACAACTTCACATGCTTTTACTTTTGCCGCGACATACGTTTCGCTACCTCCATCGTGGCCGACTAAAATTGCTGCCAGATGCGGAGCTCTCTTCCCTGCCGCTCTAATTTGTAAAACTTCACTTGCTATTTCCTTTTTTAAGAGTTCGGAAATCTCCTTGCCATCAATTAAAACCATGTTTTCAAAATGAAAAATGAAATGAGAAAAATGAAAAATTAGGAAAACTAACGACGATGATTATTTCCCTGAGTCATCATTTTCTTCATATTGGAACCCGAAGAGACCATCTTCATCATCTTGCGGGTATCAGCAAATTGTTTTAAAAGCCTATTTACCTCCTGAACAGAAGTTCCTGATCCATTTGCGATTCTTTTACGCCTGGATCCATCGATCAAAGCAGCATCTGCCCGTTCTTCTTTGGTCATTGAGTAGATGATGGCTTCCACGTGCTTAAAGGCATCATCCTCAATATCAACATCTTTTAATGCCTTGCCCATACCTGGAATCATCCCTGCAAGCTCTTTCAGGTTACCCATTTTTTTAATCTGCTGTATCTGCTTTAGAAAGTCATCAAAATTAAATTGGTCTTTGGCCAATTTTTTCTGAAGTTTCCTAGCCTCTTCCTCGTCGTATTGTTCCTGAGCTCTTTCGACAAGTGAAACAATGTCGCCCATTCCTAAAATACGATCCGCTAATCTGCTCGGGTAGAAAGCATCAATGGCGTCCATTTTTTCGCCCATCCCAACAAACTTGATTGGTTTGCTAACGACAGAACGGATAGATAATGCAGCTCCACCACGTGTATCACCATCAAGCTTCGTCAGAACAACTCCGTCAAAATTCAACCGGTCATTGAACTCCTTTGCTGTATTGACAGCATCCTGGCCTGTCATCGAGTCGACAACGAACAAAATCTCGCCTGGATTAACTGCATTTTTTATCGCCTCGATCTCCTTCATCATCACTTCGTCGATAGCCAGTCGACCTGCCGTATCGATGATGACAACATCATTACCTTTGAGTTTGGCCTCACGAACGGCATCCTTTGCAATCTTAACCGGGTCTTTGGTCGTCTCATCCGTATAGACAGATACCTGGATCGCTGCACCCAAAATACGCAACTGTTCAACAGCAGCCGGACGATACACGTCGCAAGCAACTAATAAAGGATTCTTTCCCTGTTTGGTTTTTAACCTGTTGGCCAGTTTCCCGGAAAAGGTGGTTTTACCGGATCCTTGCAATCCCGACATTAAAATAATGGCAGGTGAGCCTTTCAAATTAATGTCGACCGCTTGACCGCCCATTAATTCAACCAATTCATCATGCACAATCTTAACCATCAACTGCCCTGGATTTAGGGAAGTTATAACCTGCTGACCAATGGCTTTATCTTTAATACGAGAAGTAAAATCCTTTGCAATCTTAAAATTGACATCCGCATCCAATAAGGCTCGACGAACCTCTTTCAATGTTTCTGCCACATTGATTTCGGTAATTTTACCCTGGCCCTTCAGTAATTTGAACGACCTCTCCAGTTTATCCGTTAAATTTTCAAACATTTTCTATATCATTTAATAAAAGCTTACAAACTTACATGAAAAATAAAAAAGTTAACTAAAGGAAAAAATATTTTTGTCAAATTTTAAAAAAATGGATGCCACATGTAACGTTTAAGAAAACAATGGATGCGATTACAGTAAACTAAAAATCTGGTTCTCAAAGAAGTGCATTATTCAATTTAAAATGACACTAATAACTTAGAATCAAGTAAATTCTCAGAATAACATTTCGTAAACTAATGAATTAATGATACTTACAACCACAATAAAAAAAATTGCAAATCTCTTTTTGAATCAAAATATAACTACCTTTACATCGGATTATTTACCATTAAATAAGTTTTTTAAATTATGAACATTTTCGTAGGTAGCCTTCCATTTAGCTTAGAGGAGGCAGAATTAAAAGGATTTTTTGAGGAGTACGGTGAAGTAACTTCAGCCAGAATTATTACTGACAAATTCTCCGGAAGGAGTAAAGGTTTCGGCTTTATTGAAATGCCGAATGCAGAAGAGGCTCAAAAAGCCATTGAAGAATTGAACGGTGCAGAAGTTGACGGACGTACAATCGTTGTAAACGAATCCATCGAAAAACCTAAAGACGGCACTAGACGTCCAGGTGGTAGCGGCGGCGGTGGCGGTTTCAACCGTGGCGGTGGCGGCGGTGGCGGTTTCAACCGTGGTGGTGGCGATCGTGGCGGTTTCAACCGTGGCGGTAGCGGCGGCGGTGATCGCGGTGGTT
This sequence comes from Bacteroidales bacterium, assembly GCA_038325635.1. GTDB lineage: Bacteria > Bacteroidota > Bacteroidia > Bacteroidales > Prolixibacteraceae > CAINVV01. The sequence continues at coordinate 218 of JBBQJE010000167.1, read as the reverse complement.
ACAACCGTGGTGGCGGTGACAGAGGCGGCCGGTCATAGGTCCAGTTATTAAGCAATCGGACGCGTTGTAGCTTTCAGGCTACAGTTTGAACTATTTTTGTGCTGAGTTCGTGTATGAAGAATTATATCTTGACTTAACAGCCTGATAATTAATCGAAATTGAAGCAGATCACTTAGATAATCCAAACAAAAGCAGAATCGTTCCAAAGCTTTTTAAAG
>JBBQJE010000166.1:0-7760 GCA_038325635.1 Bacteroidales bacterium | reverse complement strand
CACTTAACCTGCTCCTCTGGATACGTGTAGATAGAAGTATAAAGCTAATGCTTATTTGCCATCGGCACAATTTCTTCACCCTTTTGACAAACATGCTCCATGCAAAACCATTCACAATTGATGAAATCCACCTTTTTCTGGGACTATCAATGAGCGTTACTGCATCTTCAGCGATGTGAACTATCCGAAAGTGGACTGAATCGGCCAAGTTGAAGGAAATTTATCCTACCTTTGATGCTCAAAATATGCCGACGAACGCTGATAATGAAATCTATTCTGGATTTATTCAGCTTTTGAAAAACATCGCCGTCCAAAAACATTGATAATAAGCTGTCTAGCTGAACTCTTGACCTTAGGGATCATAATTAAAAAATTACTGAATAATCTTTTAAATTACTGATTCTTAAGGTTTTATTCCAATTATTTTTGATTTGTTCTTCTGATATTCAGATATTTATATTAAAATTTACCAAACTATTAATAGCATAATACCATGTATTTAACCAATTCTTACTCATTGGCTGTCGTTTTTTGTATAATTACTATGTTTTGCTGGGGTTCGTGGGCGAACACTCAGAAACTAGCATCAAAAAGTTGGGGTTTCCCCTTGTTTTATTGGGACTATACACTTGGAATAATCGCTGTTTCATTAATTCTTGGCTTAACTATGGGAAGCATTGGCCGTGAAGGTGTGGCTTTTGTGCCAAGTCTGGTGAATGCTTCAATAACTGCAGTTGGTTTAGCTTTGTTAGGCGGAATTGTGTTCAATATTGCTAACTTATTATTGGTTGCAGCTATTGATATTGCCGGAATGGCAATCGCTTTCCCTGTAGGAATTGGTATAGCTCTAGCCTTAGGAGTTGTGGTCAATTATTTGGCAGTACCCGATGGCAGTCCCATATTATTATTTCTGGGAGTCGCGATGATTGTTGTTGCAATAATCATAGATGCACTTGCCTATAAAAAAATATCGCAAGGAACTACTTCCACAAAAGGAATCATACTCTCACTTGCAGCCGGAGTTTTAATGGGATTTTTCTATCGGTTTGTCGCTGCCTCTATGTCGATAGATTTTTCTGTGCCAACACCCGGTTTATTATCCCCCTATTCTGCTGTATTTATCTTTAGCATTGGTATTTTTCTGTCTAACTTCTTGTTCAATACATTCTTTATGTATAAGCCATTGAGCGGCAGTAAAGTTACCTATGTCGACTATTTCAATAAAGGTGATTTGAAATTACACTTAATCGGAATGTTGGGGGGTAGCATCTGGGCTATTGGCTTTTTATTTAACATGATAGCTGCAGGCAAAGCAGGTTTTGCAATATCATACGGACTAGGTCAGGGGGCAACACTGATCGCCGCCATCTGGGGTGTATTTATCTGGAAAGAATTCAAAAATGCACCCAAAGGGACCTATCAACTGATCGTACTCATGTTCCTGAGTTTTATAATTGGTCTTGCCTTGATCATTATGGCTAAAATTTTCTAAGTATAGTATTTATGGGAAAAGTAGTTGTGATTGGAAGCAGCAATACCGATATGGTAATCAGCGCTTCTAAAATGCCTAATGTGGGTGAAACGTTGATGGGTGGCTAATTCGCTGTTATACAGGGTGGTAAAGGGGCCCAACCTCCTATTCCAATGAAAAAAGATTTGAATAGTGTTTATAATTTATTCCTATGAAAAAAATACTTTTAATCCTAATATGCTGTATGGCATTAGGACAACTATTTGCTCAAAAATTAGTTCTTGATGGTTCCTGGAAAGGATTATCGGTTTACGATGAGAAAAAGAATTCAGGTAAAGGTTTGCCTACCGAATTAATCACAGGAATTGCACCCGTGCCAGAGAATTCTGTTTTCAAAGATGTAAATTTCGACGATAATAACTGGAAAACGCTTGATGCTATAAATAGTCTGAAACTTGGCGACAATGTAATAAAAGAGAAGGTATTTTGGTTGCGAAAAACGTTTTTTATTGGTGACGATTATAAAAAATTGTTAAACGCTAATGGTGCAATCTCTTTGCATTTGAAAGGTTTTGGGTTACCGGTTTGCTATCTTAATGGTGTTGATATTGGAAAGCAAGTGAAAGAAGATGGTGAAGAACGTGAGATTTTATTGAAAACCGATTTAATAAAATGGAATGCAAACAATACCCTGGCAATAAGGTTGAGTTATAGCCTCTCACTTAATGGGAAAGAATTCCCTTTTGTAACTCAGGCAAGTTCTGATTTATTATTCGTTTTCGAAAACAGAAAGGAATCGAATAGTACCTTTTTTATTCAAAACCGCTCTGCGAAAGAAGTATACGCAACTTTGGAAACCACCTATTATCGCTTTGATAACACATTCATTATAAAAAATTCTGCAAGAAATATTCTGTTGAATTCCGGAATAAACCATATTGAAATTGATTTCCCAACTACAACGGGTTATATCAAAGCGAAATGTAGTTTGAATATTCCTGTTTATCAGCTGACTAAAGAATGGTATTTATCTAAAGGAATCGATTCAATTGTATATCATCCTAAAAAAGCGGCATTTAAAAGTGAAATTCCTTTAAAATATGAGTCTCTGCCTTGGAACAATCAGAAAATTCAGGGTTGGCTGGGTGAACGATTACAATTAAACACTACGGTTCGTCTTGAAAATGTAGACGTAGATGGCTTAATTGGCGGCTATTTGAATCAACCTGGAGTTCACCCTTGGATCGGCGAACATGCCGGAAAATTTTTGGACGCCGCCTGTAATGCCTACAACTATAAACACAATGCTCGTTTAAAATTAATGATCGATAAGGTTGCTCAAAATGTTATTGCATCGCAAAAAGAAGATGGCTATCTCGGTACTTATGTCCTTGATAAACACTGGACAAGTTGGGACGTTTGGTCACACAAATACAATCTGGTAGGCTTGATGAATTATTACCAGACTTCAGGTTACCAACCGGCTTTGACTGCTTGTAAACGCATCGGCGATTTGCTCTGTAAGACTTTTGGTAATAATCCCGGACAATTGGATTTGATTAATTCAGGGACACACGTAGGAATGGCGGCCACCAGCGTTTTAGACCCCATGGTCGATTTGTACCAATTAACCGAAGAGCAAAAATATCTCGACTTTTGTAAATACATTCTTCGTGCATACGATCAGGCGAATGGTCCTAAAATCATTTCAACACTTAAGGCAACAGGAAGAGTTGATAAAGTAGCTAATGCGAAAGCGTACGAAATGCTTTCAAATTTTGTTGGCATCGTGAAATTTAGCAAAGTAACGGGAGATGAAGAATTATTGGATTTTATGCAAAATGCATGGGCAGATATAGTGAAAAATCGAATGTACATTACAGGAACAGCCAGTTCGTATGAGATGTTTCAAGATGACCACAATTTACCGGCTGCACCTGACGACCACATGGGCGAGGGCTGTGTTACAACTACCTGGATGCAATTCAATTATCAATTATTTCAAATTACAGGCAATATTAAATACCTCGATGAGCTAGAACGTACGGCTCTTAACCATGCTACCGGTGCAGAAAATCCGCATACAGGTTGTGTGAGTTATTATACATCATTGATGGGCGCAAAGCCTTATGGCTGTAATATTACCTGTTGTTTATCTAGTGTTCCGAGAGGTATTTCCATGATTCCACTTTTCACCAATGGAATGATGGATAAAAAGCCGGTATTTTTATTGTACCAATCGGGAACACTTACAACCGATGTGAATGGTAAGGAAATTCAATTTTCGACCGAATCTGGTTTCCCTGTGGAAGGAAATGCTAAAATCATGGTGACTACCTCAAGCCCTGTGAACCTTCCTGTTTTGTTTCGTAAACCATATTGGGCAAAAGATTTTGTACTGAAGGTAAATGGAAAAGCCGTAAAAGCTGAAGGGCAAGATTGTGTAACCGTTCAGCGTACCTGGAATAATAACGATAAAATTGAAATTAGCTGCAATATTCCACTGATTAAACTTGACGGAGGTAAAAGTTATCCAGATTGCGTTGCTTTGCAAAAAGGATCTCGGGTTTTATCGCTTGATAAGCAATTAAATAATATTGATGCAAAGGATGTTGTTCTTCCGTCCGATATTCAATTGACTTCAGACTCATCAACTTTACCCAAAGATTGGATTGGTGGTTGTGCATTTTCAACAACAGTTCAAGTACACGGTAAATCTGAAAAATTGATTTTTGTACCTTTTGCTGATGCAGGCCAAAATGGATCAGAAGTGACAACTTGGTTGAAAAAATAATCGATTAAATAAAAGCTGTTTAGCTATTTGAGGATGGAAAATCATTCTTTTGGTTGGCAGGTACAGCATGGCAATTGTTGTGCGTTAAATTTCGTCAACTTTGACAATTATTGCATTGATTCTTTCGGCTATTGTATAGTATCTCCAATGATGGTGCATTAATCTTGATGACTACCTTGTGGGGTAAGGTTGAACTCATTAAAGAAGATGGGGCAAAAAAGCCATATCTGAACAATCAATTAACATTACACCGGTTATTGATAGTGATTATTATTGGACGCACGCTGAAATTGCCTTTTCTGTAAACTCCATTACAGGAGAAAGGTTACATTGCATTCCTTCACTGGCTGGGCATTAATAACAGGGTGGAAGAATTAACTGTCTAAATAAACTAGACCGGCTCAAGGATTGGAGAACTCTTTGTACTAATTTTTAAAAACCTCAAAATTGTTCCGATATTTGTAAATATAAATTCGAGATATGAACATCCTGATAGTAGAAGACGAGCCTAAGGTTGCAACTTTTATTAGAAAAAGCCTTGAAGAATCGAATTTCACGGCTGAAATCGCTTATGACGGGCAAGTTGCTGAAAGAATGTTCATGCAATTTGATTATGACCTTATCATACTTGATGTTATTATACCGTACATCAACGGTATTGAACTTTGCAAACGTATTAAATCGGTGAAGCCTTCAATGCCGGTATTACTCCTCACGGCTTTGGGAACTACAGAAGATAAATTGATAGGTTTTGATGCAGGCGCAGATGACTATTTGGTAAAACCTTTTGAATTCAGGGAACTGCTGGCTAGGATTAAAGCAGTAAGTAAACGTACTTCAGGTGTTGCTATTCCCGGAAACCGCTTAGTCGCAAGCGATCTTGAACTGGATTTGGATAAGAAAGTTGCGATAAGGGGCAACAATGAAATTAATCTTACAGCGAAAGAATACATGTTGCTTGAGTTTTTTATGCGCAATCCGGGACGGGTTCTGTCACGTGCTGATATTGCTGTTAATGTGTGGGAAATTACATTTGATACCGGAACCAATATAGTGGATGTGTATGTTAATATATTGCGGAAAAAAATAGACAAAAACTTTCCAACAAAGCTGATTCATACACGGTTCGGAATGGGCTATATTTTCGGGGAGGATCAAGGATGAAAATAAGAACAAGGCTTACTTTACAATTTTTAGGTTTTACCGCCCTTATCTTATTGGCCTCTTCAATTGCTATTTATGTAATTTCATCTAATTACAGACGCGAAGATTTTTATAACCGTTTACTCAATAAATCAATTAATACAGCAAAACTACGGTTAGAAGTAGATGAGATTGACAACAATCTGTTGATGCGTTTAGAAAAAGACAACCCATTAAGTTTGCCAAATGAGAAAATTATTATTCTAGACTATAAAAACAATATTCTATTTAGTACAGATGAAAATAGTGTAATTAAATATGACGAAAATCTTCTTAACCAGATTCGACTCGATAGAGAGGTGAGGCTTAAACAAGGTGAATATGAAGTGCTAGGATATCTGTTCACTAGTAAATATGATCGTTTTGCTGTAATAGCTGCTGCCAATGATATTTACGGGTTGAGTAACAACAGAAATTTACTAAAAGTATTATTGTTTGTCGATCTATTATGCTTGTTATTACTGTTGTTTGCCGGGTGGATATTCTCTGGCAAAGCCCTTAAACCCATATCCGGGATTATTGAGGAAGTGGACAGGATTTCAGAATCGAATCTTTACCTGAGACTTAATGAAGGGAACCGGAAAGATGAACTTGAACAGCTTGCACACACCTTCAATAAAATGCTTGTTAAGCTGGAGGGCGCATTTAAAAACCAGAAGAATTTTATCGCACATGCTTCTCACGAGTTAAGAACACCTCTGATGGCAATTACCGGCCAGATTGAGTATATTTTATTAAACAGGCGTTCTCAGGAAGAATATGAAAACATCCTTACTTCCATATTTGAGGATATCAAAAGTCTGAATAAACTCACTAACCGATTACTGATGCTGACTCAAACAAATATTGAAACGCAACAATCGGCATTTGTTATGCTCCGGATCGATGAAATTATATGGGAAGCCTATGAGGATTTAAAACGGTTGAATCCTGGATATATTGTAAGCATTCAAATGAATGAAAGTTTAAATGATGAAAATATGACCGTAAAGGGGGATGATCAGTTGTTGAAAACCGCATTTCTAAACTTGATGGAGAATGGCTGTAAGTACTCTGATGATCATACTGTTTCAATTAATATGAGTTATATTAAACCCGATTTTATTAGTATTGAGTTTAATGACCAAGGAATAGGGATACCGGCAGGCGAACTTGACCAGATCTTAAAACCGTTTTTCAGAGGCAGTGGTATACAGCAGATAAAAGGCCACGGTATCGGATTGCCTTTGACGGCATATATTATTAATATTCACAACGGTAAACTCGAAGTTACTTCAAAACCGGAAATCGGAACACATATTGTAGTTACGATACCAATCCCAGCCAATAAATAATACAAGGGCTCATTTTCTATCCATATTTCTTAATGACTTTTTAATTCCTTATTCATCAGATACTAACAAGCCTGGAGTAGTTTTGCAGTGTAGATTAATTGTCAAACCCCTTGTAACTTTCAGAGCTATGTATGTAAATAATATCAGGAAACTAATCCAAATTTCATGGATTACCTTAGTAATTAGTGCTTTGCTTATAGGAGTCATGTTTATCAAAGAAAAACGTGAACATAAGACTGATTTAGATGCCACGAGACTTCTGAACGAATCACTCTTATCAGAAAAACTCACTCTGGATAAGGAAATCGTTCAATTTAAAGATGCGATGGCTGCCTTAGAAGGGAAGAATGCACAAACAGATAAACTGCTGGCCGAAGCACTTCAGAAGCTGGCCAATAAAGAAAAGTCATATTCCTATCTGGCGAGAGCAAACGGCCAGACTAAAAGCCTGAAAAAACAGCTGACTGAATTAAGAGCGATGAAAGAAGAGCTTTTAAACAAGATTAATGATCTTAATATTGAGAATAGTCTTCTAACGGCCGAAAATCAAAAGTTGGAGAGTTCTTTAACTGCCTTACAAGAAGAAAAGGAAGATTGATGAAACAGTTTGATGGTATACAGGCTGAAAGCTAGATAAAACCAGACAACAATTTAGTTGATCCACCCACCCTTTTGGAACAAAAATCTAAAATTATGTTCACTTAATTTGCATTTTTAAAATTTATTTTAATTATTATATATCTGTTTATCATTTATTTAAAAATATATTTTAAATATTTGTTTAATCTTTATCATATTTTATTAAACATTTATTCCGTCTCTGCGTTTAATATGTCATAGAGTTCAATTAATGTTTAATTTTTAAAAATTCAAATTATGAAAAGGTTATATTTTATCGTTTCTATTTTTTCGTTCTTCGCACTTTCAAGTTTGGCAAGTTGTACAAAGGATTCAGATT
>JBBQJE010000165.1:0-7813 GCA_038325635.1 Bacteroidales bacterium | reverse complement strand
TTTGGTCGAGAAATGCCGTTAACAGTTACCCAACTGCTTTGGGTTAACCTGATTATGGATACTTTTGCGGCAGCTGCACTCGCCTCGCTTCCTCCAAACAAGGGGGTGATGCATCAAAAGCCTAGAAAGAACGAAGATTTTATCATCACTCCTTCCATGCGGGCTTTTATCCTCTCTGTGGGAGCCATTTTTGTGATTTTCCTACTGGGATTGCTTTACTATTTAACGGATCAAAATAATGAGATCAGCCGATTAAATCTTGCTAGGTTTTTTACCATTTTTGTCCTTCTTCAGTTTTGGAACTTATTCAATGCCAAGGCATTTGCTTCAGGACATTCCGCTTTTTACAATCTTCACAAGAGTATTGGCTTCGTTATCACGGTAGTGGTGATTCTTATTGGGCAGGTATTGATTGTCACTTTTGGCGGCGATGTATTCAGGACGACACCTCTGCCAATTAAAGATTGGATATATATCATTTGTGCAACTTCGGTGGTTTTGTGGATTGGCGAGATTATCAGACTAATCAAACGTTTTAGTCCTTTTAAATCTTGATCATATACAAATTCGCTGATCCTACCGAAATGCCTATATTTGCACCATGAATTTTAAGTTAAGATCACTGTTTGTTTCGCTGCTACTGCTGTGTTTCCTTTATTCAAATGCTCAAATGAATTCGGAAGGATCGGCGGGCAGACCTCAATCTAGCTCAAGTAGAAACCAAAAATCCGGTACAGGGGTGAAAACGGCGAAAGATTCCATTGTTTTTAAGATGAAATCTTATAAGCTCATTGAAGATCTTACTCGTATTCAGGAAGTTAAAGTAGATACAGCAGTTACTGACTTTCATATCTATCATCCCGCTTATAAGAATTCAATTTCAGTGCAATCGTTGGGAAACATTGGTAATTCTTATCAATCCGGCGATTTTTTCCAGCGGAGACCATCCGAGAAGGATTTCCTCTTCCAAATGAATTATTACGATTATGCCACTCTGCCGGGTGAGGTTAAATTTTATAATGTTACCAAGCCTTATACGCTGCTAACCTACGGACAATGGTTCTCCAATAAACCAAAAGGTGAAACGGTATTAAAGGTTTTTCAGACTCAAAATATTAACAAGCAAATCAACTTTGGATTTTACTACAACTCCATCGGATCTTCCGGTAAATACCTCAATCAACAAGCCAAAGATCGCAGTTTGGGTCTGTTCTCCAGTGGCAACTTCGATAAATATGATTATTGGTTTTCAGTGGGGAAAAATAGTTACGACAACCAGGAAAACGGCGGATTACCGAATCCAAAAGACATTGAAAACCCTGATATTAAAGCTGAAAATATAGCAGTCTGGCTGACGGATGTAAAATCCCTTAACACGAATTCTTTTATCACCTTAACCCATCAATATAAATTGGGCACTTGGAAAGAAGTAGAGGATAAAAAAGAAATCTTCCAACAGTTCACCCCAAGGGTCGCTCTAATGCATGTTTTAGATTTCCAGAAGGCTGGCCGCATTTTCACGGAAGCAGACCCAAATCCCACTTATGCGTATGGTACTGATTTAGGTACTGTTTCATTCTATGGGAAGGATCATGTTCCTTATATTAATGGAACAAGAGGCTCTTCAGCTGCCCCAGCGACTAACGACAAATCAGGCCAGACCGTACTTACGAACCGTTTCGTTATGAAATTTCTGGAGGCAACTGATCGAAAATACACTTTTGGCAAGCAACTATTTATTTCGAATGATCTTGTGAACACCTATTTTCCTCAGGAGGAACTCACTATTGATTCTGTCGGTGTTAAGCAGTCTCCGCTTGGACTAACCCAAAAACACAACTATTCAAACACCTACATCGGAGGATCAGCCTATCGAACAAATGGCCAATTCTGGAGCTGGTCTGCCTCCGGAAAATCATTTATTCAGGGACGAAATGCTTTGGACTATGAATTGTCGGGCGCCATTGAAAAACCTTTCAGGGCAAAAAAAGACACTTCCCTGATACGGATTTTTGCGAATATGTCTAGTCGAACCCCTAATTATTTCTTCGAACATTATTATTCCAATCATTATAAATGGGAGAATGTTTTCGACAAGACCTATACGATGAAAATTGGTGCCACAATTGATAAACCAGGTTGGCGACTTAAGGCCTCCGTGAATTACAGCATCATTAACAAATTTGTCTTCTTCAACGAGAAAGCCCTGCCTGAACAGGCCGCTTCTGAATTTTCGGTCGTTCAGGCGATGTTGAACAAAGACTTTAAATTCGGTGGATTAAACATTCGAAACTGGGTGGTACTTCAGAAAACAACAACCAATGTTTATCTTGCATTACCATCCGTAAGTATCCGGAATTCAATTTATTACGAAAACACGTATGCCAAGGTTTTGTTTTTTCAACTTGGATTGGATACCCGCTACGAGACCTCCTATTATGCCGATCAATACTCTCCGGCAACCGGTATGTTTTATCGCCAAAGCGTAGAAAAAATGGGTGATTATGCCTGGATCGATGCCTTTGCTAACTTCAAATTAAAAAGAACTGCCTTTTACTTTAAATACACAAATCTGACTTCTCAATTTGTAAAAGGAGGCTACTATACTTCCCTTGGTTATCCGGCACCGGCAGCTACTCTATTATTTGGACTTTCATGGTCATTCTACAACTGATCATCTATTGAAAGGACATCTACCAACTCGCTAAGTATCATTGCGGTTGCACCCCAAATAAAATAGCCGTCTATCTCATATCCCGGTACTAAAATGCGCCCGGTCTTGGTCTCCATTTCTCTGTCGACACGGTTTATCTCATTGGCAATGTCCTCCAAAGATATAAATATTGCCTCATCCACTTCACAGGGATCGATATGAATTTCAGGCTTCTCATTTAACCAACCCAATACCGGAGTAATAAGGAAATCGCTTATCTGGACATACACCGGACTCAACATCCCGAATACTTCGACGGTTTCACTTGCCAATCCGATCTCTTCGTAAGCTTCTCTCAAAGCGGTCTGAACAAGGTCGGCATCGTCTTTTTCTCTCTTTCCTCCGGGGAAAGCTATTTGCCCGGCATGGTTTTTCATGGTGGCAGGCCTGCGTATCAGACAGACCTGAATTTGTTCCCGGAATGGGAAAAGAAGGATCAGTACTGCGCTATCGAGGTAGGAGAATTGTTCGGGTGGAAGTTGCAAAATTCTGCCGGGTGGAAGCATTTTAGTGTGAGAAAGGCTTCCTGGTAAGCAATTTAAAAGCTGCTCTTTTAATCGTTGAAAAAGTATGTCAGATCGTGTATTCAAAATCGGTGAATGGTTACAAGTAATCCATGCGTGATCGAATGTCCCGAACATTTAATTGCAGGTAGGTCTTATCGCGATATTGATTTTCCGTTACTGAGTAGCAAATATCAAAAGGAAGTGATTGCTTGACCATGTCAAAATGGTTGGCAAGCGAGAATCCTATTCCGGAAAAACGGGAGGACGATCGGTTAGCTTCCATCATATCCAATTTTAGATGGTCGTTATTTTTGCCAACTAATTTGGATGTCCCGTAATCCATCACATCTTCTGTCAGAAAACAAGGTGCCATGTTATGTGGACCAAAAGGTTCGAACTGCTTCAGAAGGCGAATAAACTTTGGGGTAAGATCAGAAAGAGAAATCTTCGCGTCCAGATCAATGGTCTGAATCATCTGATCGGCGGTAATGGTATCTCTGACAACCTGCTCAAAACGACGAGAAAATTCGGCAACATTATCCAGATTCATAGATAGTCCGGCTGCATACATGTGTCCGCCATAAGACTCCAACAAATCTGCGCATTTGCCGATTGCTTCGTACAGATCAAACTCACCTACCGAGCGGGCAGATCCGGTAGCGATTCCATTGGATTCGGTCAGGACCACCGTTGGGCGGTAGTAATGCTCTGTCAGTCTGGATGCAACTATCCCGACTACACCTTTGTGCCAATCGCGGTTGTAGATCACCGTTGATTTACGACCATCGTAAAAATGACTCTGCGAGATCATCTCCAACGCTTCTTGAGTAATATCCCGATCGAGCGTCTTACGTATTTCGTTGTAGGAATTGATTTCAACTCCTAACTCCTCCAGCTCAACACTATCTTCTGCCAATAATATTTTGACCGATTTCTTGCCGTGTTCAATTCGCCCGGATGCATTCAACCTTGGACCAATTTTGAATACGATATCCTGCACTCTTATTTCACCAACAATGCCTGAGTAATTGATCAAGGTTTTTAATCCGGTGGAGGGATTTGTATTCAATTTCTGAAGTCCAAAATAAGCCAGCACCCTGTTTTCGCCTGTTAGCGGAACAATATCTGAAGCAATACTCACAACGACCAGATCGAGCAGATCATACGCAATTTCCTGCGGAAGATCGTGTTTTATACAATAGGCCTGGATCAACTTAAAGCCAACTCCGCAACCGGAAAGATCTTTATATGGATAATTGCAACCTGGTTGTTTTGGATCCAGAACAGCAATGGCATCAGGCACTTTATCATCCGGATTATGGTGATCACAAATGATAAAATCGATCCCTAATTCAGTGGCATAAGCAATTTTTTCTACGGCTTTAATTCCGCAATCCAACACGACAATCAGGGTGATATTTTTCGATGCAGCATAATCAATTCCAATCCGGGAAATGCCATAACCTTCCATGTAGCGATCCGGAACATAATACTCGATTTCTGCTATCCGTTTCGCTAAAAAAGTGTACATCAAGGCAACCGATGTAGTACCATCTACATCATAATCACCATAAACCATTACCTTCTCTTTTCGCTCAATGGCAAGTTGCAACCGATCCACGGCTTTGTCCATATCTTTCATTAGAAATGGATCATGGAGATCAGTTAGTTTCGGTCTAAAAAAAGTTTTGGCTGCTGCATAACTCTTTATCCCACGCTGAACCAGCAGATTGGCAATGGCCATATCTACGTTTAGCGCGGCCGAAAGTTGCTTGATATCATTGATATCAGCCTGTTCCTTCAGTTTCCAGAGTCTTTGCATTCTTTTTCTTTTCTCGGCTTGGGTTGAATAATTTCCCAAATATACCTTTTTGAGTGGTAGCGACAAAGTTAAAAGACTGAGAAGACCCAAATCTTCGGAAAAAAAAGATATCTTTTCGTATCTTTGCACGTAATTTTTTTTGAATAACTGGATTATTAATTTAAGATGAGCAATTTAGAGTTAAGTGAGCAGGAGATAATCCGTCGAAATTCTTTGCAGAAACTCCGTGATTTGGGTATCAATCCCTACCCTGCTAACGAATTCAAGATAAATACTTCCACCAAAGAGATTTTAGATCAATTCGACCCGGAAAAACAAAATTTTCAGGATGTAACTATTGCCGGTCGTTTAATGAACCAACGGATCATGGGGAAGGCCTCTTTCGCCGAAATTCAGGATGAAAGTGGTAAAATTCAACTCTATATCAACCGCGATGAAATTTGTCCGGAAGAAGATAAGTCACTCTATAACGACGTTTTTAAGAAGTTGCTGGATATTGGTGACATCATCGGCGTTACCGGTTATGTATTTATTACTCAGATGGGTGAAACATCTATCCACGTCAAAACTTTCACACTGCTTAGTAAGTCTATCCATCCGCTTCCGGTAGTTAAGGAGAAAGAAGGAGTCTTATTCGATGCATTTACAGATCCTGAACAGCGTTATCGTCAGCGATATCTTGACCTGATCGTTAATCCCCAGATAAAAGAGGTGTTCGTCAAACGGGCACAAATTATTAACAATATGCGGGAGTTCTTTAACCAGAAAGGTTATCTGGAAGTTGAAACTCCTATCCTTCAGCCTATTCCAGGTGGCGCGGCGGCACGTCCTTTCATCACACATCACAATGCATTGAATATGCCCCTTTACCTCAGAGTGGCCAATGAATTGTATCTCAAGCGACTCATTGTTGGTGGTTTCGAAGGTGTTTATGAGTTTGCCAAAGACTTTCGTAACGAAGGAATGGACCGCACTCATAATCCCGAATTTACCGTCATGGAAATTTATGTAGCCTACAAAGACTACAACTGGATGATGAAGATGACAGAGGAGATGATTGAGCGAATTGCGCTGGCTCTGCACGGAAAAACGGAGGTTCCTGTTGGTGATAAGACGATCGACTTCAAACGTCCGTTCAAAAGAATTACCATGACCGACTCGATCAAGGAGTTTACCGGCATCGATATTCTGGGAATGGATGAAATAGCACTAAGGGCTGCCTGCAAGGAAATTGGTGTCGAAGTAGATGATACCATGGGAAAAGGCAAAATAATCGACGAAATATTTGGTGAAAAGTGCGAAGGTCACTATATTCAGCCAACTTTTATACTGGATTACCCGGTCGAGATGTCACCGCTGTGCAAGAAACACCGCGACAATCCGGATCTGACTGAACGCTTCGAGCTAATGGTCAATGGCAAAGAGCTTTGCAATGCTTACTCCGAATTGAATGATCCGATCGATCAGCTTGAAAGATTTCAGGAACAGTTGCGGTTATCCGAAAAAGGCGACAATGAGGCGATGTTTATTGATTTGGATTTCGTCCGTTCGCTGGAGTACGGTATGCCTCCAACATCCGGCATGGGAATTGGAATTGACCGTCTGGCGATGCTGATGACCAATTCGCCCTCTATTCAGGACGTCTTACTCTTTCCTCAGATGAAACCTGAAAAAAGAGCAGAAGAAGACTCCGCTGAAATGTTTGAAGCACTTGGAATACCTGAACAATGGATAGAAGTGCTTCGTAAATTGAACTACAAAAAAATTGCGCAGTTGAAAGAAGTGAAGGCATCGAAATTATTCAATGAACTTTGCGGTTTCAACAAGAAAAACCATCTCGGGCTTGCCAATCCAGGTTTGGATGAGGTAACGAAGTGGTTAAACTAATATTTCACACCAATGACGGAAATCAGTGAGAAGAGCCGTGTTGCAATTATCGGCAGTGGAAGTTGGGCAACTGCGCTCGCAAAATTGTTGATGTACAATGTTTCTGAAATAAATTGGTACATCCGTAATGCTGACAACATAGACCTTTTCAAAAAATTCCGACACAATCCAAACTACCTGCGTTCAGTGGAGTTTGATGTCTCTAAAATTAATTTCTACAACGATATCAATAAAATTGTTGAAGATTCTGATATCCTCGTTTTTGTAACTCCATCGGCATTTCTCAAAGATACCCTCCGCCATCTGACCACTGAAATCGGAAATAAATTTATTGTTTCTGCGATCAAAGGGATTATCCCGGAAGGAAATCTCTTTGTTGGAGAATTTTTTCATGAATTTTATGATCTCCCTTTTGAGCAATTTTGTGTCATCGCAGGTCCTTGCCATGCGGAAGAAGTAGCCAGAGACCTTCTCTCCTACCTTACCATAGCAAGTCCAGATGTAAAAAGAGCCCGACAATTTGCGATGCTTCTGGAAAGCAATTCCCTAAGAACGCATATTTCAGACGATATCTGGGGAACTGAGTATTCGGCAGTACTAAAAAATATCATGGCAATTGCTGCTGGTATCTCACACAGTTTGCGCTATGGCGATAACTTTCAGGCAGTATTGATGTCGAATGCCATTCAGGAAATCAAACGATTCGTTGATACAGTCCACCCGATTACCCGCGATATTAAATCATCGGCCTATTTGGGTGACTTACTCGTAACCGGATACTCCCACTTCTCGAGAAATCGCACATTTGGAACCATGATTGGCAAAGGGTACACCGTTCGTTCTGCGATGCTGGAAATGGACATGATCGCCGAAGGATATTATGCC
>JBBQJE010000164.1:0-7836 GCA_038325635.1 Bacteroidales bacterium | reverse complement strand
GCCACAATTAAAATCGATTCTCGATCAGGCCGTTTCCGGTCTTCTTTCTACCCAAACTCCCGACGGATATATCGGAAATTATGCCGACAACAAGCACCTGGAAGGTTGGGATATCTGGGGAAGAAAATATTGCATGTTGGGACTACTCTCCTATTACGACCTTACAAAAGATAAAAAATCATTAACGGCATCGATGAAAATCGCCGACTTCCTGATGAAGGAATTGACCGATAGGAAAGAGCTGCTCGTCAAAAAAGGCGCTCATCACGGCATGGCTGCCTCCTCCGTTCTCGAACCTATCTGTCTACTTTATGCCCGAACCGGTGAGAAACGATACCTCGATTTTGCCAATGAAATCGTCCGTCAATGGGAAACGCCGGATGGTCCACAACTGATTTCCAAATCAGCTGTTAATGTGGCAGAACGATTTCCAAAACCCACTCCTCAAAAATGGTTCAGCTGGGATCAGGGACAAAAAGCCTACGAAATGATGTCGTGTTACGAGGGATTACTTGAACTCTATCGAATTACAGGAAAACAGGAGTACCTCACTGCGGTCGAAAAAACATGGCAGAATATTCTGGACACTGAAATCAATGTCACAGGTTCAGGATCTGCGGTAGAGTGCTGGTTTGGAGGAAAGCATAAGCAAACGATGCATATCGATCATTACCAGGAAACCTGTGTTACAGTAACCTGGATTAAGCTAAGTCAGCAGCTTTTGCGGCTAACCGGAGAGGCAAAATATGCCGATGCCATCGAACAAACCTGGTACAATGCACTACTCGGCTCGATGAAGCCGGATGGCTCCGACTGGGCTAAATACTCGCCGCTGGCTGGCGAACGCCTAGAGGGCGACCAGCAATGTGGCATGGGTTTAAATTGCTGTGTAGCAAGTGGTCCGCGGGGATTATTTACCCTGCCTTTGACTGCAGTAATGAGCGATTTGAATGGGGTGAGTATTAATTTCTTTGTAGATGGAAAGTACCATCTGACTACCTTGAGTGGAAAAGAAGTGGAGGTTGATCAACAAACGGATTATCCTGTTTCAGGGAATAGTACCCTTAAAATTATACTTCCAAAAGAGGATCAGTTAACGGTTAGGATACGGATTCCGCTGTGGAGTAAACTTTCAACCCTGACCGTGAATGGTGACCCTGTTCAGAAAATTGTTCCCGGCGAATTTGCTGAAATAGCCAGAATTTGGAAACCCGGAGACGTGATAAACCTCACAACGGACATGCGTGGAAGGCTTGTTCGAATAGGTGATGTGCCTGAAAATATGGCCATTGTGCGCGGACCGATTGTTCTTACCCGGGATGAAAGGCTGGGCAAACCTCATGTAGATGCCACCATTCAACCATTAACCGGCAAGGATGGATATGTTGACTTGAAACCGTTAAGTGTAAATCAGAATGGTATCTGGATGACCTATAAAAGTTCATTTAAAACTGAATCACATAAGGAAGGTGGAGGTACTCCAATCGAGATATCCCTTTGCGATTATGCCTCCGCTGGAAATACCTTCAACGAAAATTCGTGGTTCAGAGTCTGGCTGCCACAATCGTTTGATCCACGGCAGTAAAGACGGGTTGAAACCCGTCTCGTTACCTCATCAGAGACGGGTTGAAACCCGTCTCTACTAGCAACTCCTTTTTCCGTCAATATCCTTAAAATCAACCTCGTAAACATCGTTATTAGAAAGGGTAATTGTTGCACCCAATGCCGAGAAAGTTGGCGTAACATCCAGAATTTTTATGTCTTTAATGGGCGATAACTCTTCTTGCGTCCATTCACTATCATCCATTTTGTGCAATAGAACAGTAATCATTAACTCCATCGCCGGATTTTTTGCCATCCGCTTTTTATAAGCGTAAACGACCGAACTTTCATCCGCTTCAGCATTTCGGTTGGCATGAACCAAAGTTTCCAATTGATCCCATCCGGTATAGGTGATTAAAGCAACGCTCCTTCCGGGGATGGAGGCTGTAATCACCTTTTTAGAGCCATCTGCAAATTGATGTACGACAGCTGATTGCCCGTTGATATGCGGCAAACCGAAATGCCCCAGCGTTAATTCGTGCTCAAAAGCCAGTCGGGTACGGTCAACCCGTATCACCCCTCCGGGGATGGTAATCTCAGCTAGATCAATGATATAGCCAACTCCATTATTTGGCGGGGTTCGCATAATTGCTTGCCGGTATAAAACATCTTTCCGCACTCCATTGTAAAGCATGCTTTGCGAAGTGGTGAAAGATCTGTTTTTATCTGAATAATTTTCTACCGTCTTACCGGTAAGGTAAAAATTAACATCATCACCCCTTACGTCACGTGGGTCTAAACTGCGAAAGTTATATTCCATCGAAGTTCCTCCCTGTGGATTTTGATCTTCCCAGGGGAAATGTGTATTGTACACCAGCTTGGAATAATTCGGATCGTCGTAATAAACTTTCCCGGGAATTATTTCTGAAGTGCCTGTTTTACCATGATTTACCAAGATGAGTCCCGGATTTTCAAGTATTGTTTTAGCAAAATTATTACCTAGTTTTTCCCACATTCCGTCGTTTTCTTTCTCCGTCCAAAATGGCGAATCGTCCGGTAATGCCAGACAAATAAATGGCAGAAACATTAGAAATGGACTGCCGGCACAACTGTAATTTTGAACCATGTATTCTTTCTGTCCGTAGAATCCAAGACTTGGAATATCATTGTCAAAAAATTCTTCACGGGTAACAAATTGCAGCAGAGAGCCTGAACACAACCGTCTGGCCCAACCACCATCCAACGGAGTTTTCTCTTTCAACATAAAAGCTACAGGGAAAGCTCCCGATACCCAGGTACGGTAACAGATACTTCTGGACCACATATTAATTGAACCGTCGCGTGCAAAAAAGCTGGTGACAGATTCCATTAATTTCTTAGCTGAATTTTCAATTATTTCAGCAATCTCCGGATAATATTTATCTCCGAAGGTTCTGTTCCAAATGGTGGTATAAACGATAAACAAACTGATTGAGTAGTAATTATACGTTTGCTCCAAGTACCATCCATCGCCAGAATGGTAAGAAACCACCCACAATAGATGACTTTTCAATAAGTCGTCATCAATTGCATAGCCGTATTTTTTAAGAAACGACAAAGTGAGAATATTAAATATCCGCCAATTGTTTTGAGTGGTCCGGTGGTGAGCCCATTTTGAAATTGTTACCACCATCTCATCCCTTTGCTCGTCGGTATATTGAAACCATATCGTCTCCGGCATAAGCAGCAAGGTCTTAAACAATCCGCCAAATTCGCAGGTAAACTGATAATTGGAATCAGGCAATTCTTCAGGCAACGGCAGTGAATTCGAATGTCCGGGAGTAAAAGTATGATAGAATTGCAAACTATAATAATCCCTTAATTTAATGTTGTTGATAGTCGTTTCCGGATCGATATGAATGAGCGGACCTGCCAAGGCGAAAGTCCTTTCCAAAGCCTCAAACTCGGCCGAACGATAACGCCAATCCGGCGAGTTTGGCTGAGGATACGTTTTACCCGGTACAATGGGAAAAGTCAAAGGAGTTTCGATAGAGTCGACATGCTTAAAAGCTCTTTCCAACAGATACTTCGCCAACTCAATGTAATGAGTCTTTGTCATGCCAGTCATCGGACTCAATTCAAAATCCGGATTTAAAACCTCATAAACGTTTTTCATAGTCGATAAATTTTCTCTGAAAAATATTTTACTAAAGTCCAACTTACAACTTCGTCCTTAGACTTCGGAGACAAAATTATCAATAAAAATTCAAAATTGCAACCGATTGCATTTTTATCAAAATTTTACGACTTCCAGGAATGCTCTCTTTGGTTTAAGATTTTGGTCGAACAATAAAGGGAAATTTTTGCGTCCGCGCACTGGAAAATTATCGAGCCAGCTATTCTTATCCGAAACATTCCAGAACGTTACTCCAGTTATTACCTTTCTATAATCCCGAAAAACACGGAAAATCATCGTGTATTTATCCAGTTGTTTTTGTTCTCTTTCGGGCGTAAACAAATTATCTGAGGGATCTTTTTCATCTGAAGCGTAGACTGAAACGTCCAATTCAGTGATTTGAATTTTTAGTCCAAGCGATGAAAATTTCTCAATTGCATCTCGCAAATCCTTTTCGGACGGATTTTTAAGGTTCCAATGACCTTGAAGACCTATGCCATGAATCGGTACGCCTGCGTCTATCAACTTCTTTAGCAGCGCATATATTTTATCTCTCTTTCCGGGAAACTCCGTATTGTAATCGTTGTAAAACAGTTGAGCATCAGGATCCGCCTCATGAGCCCATTGAAAAGCCTTGGCAATAAATTCTTCTCCGCATATTTTGTACCATTCAGAATCCCGCATGAATTTTGAATCGCCATCATCAATTGCCTCATTCACAACATCCCAGGCATAGATTTTTCCTTTATATCGGGTAACAACCTGTTGGATATGCTCTTTCAATCTGGCTAAGAGCGCTTCTTTGGTGACAGCGTTTCCGGAATCATCCTTAAACATCCAGGCGGGAGTTTGTTGGTGCCAGCAAAGGGTATGACCCCGGATCAGCAATCCGTTTGCAGTTGCATAATTCACGATTTTATCGGCATTATCCCAAAAATACCTGTTTTCTTCGGGATGAATGGGTCCGCTTTTCATTGCATTTTCGGCAGTAAGGCTTGCGAAATTTTTCAGAATTAGCGCAGACTCAGGACCGCTAAGCGAAAAGGGAGTGACTGATGCCCCAATCGGAAAATAATTTTTGTAATATACTTTCAATCCGGGAACTGAATCCTGAACTGCCAGAACACTCGAGCTAGTATCCTTTGCCATTAAATTCTTAGTAATCGAAAACTGCCACAACAGAACGAGCAGGAAACAAGAAATAATTCGGATAGAAAAACTAAAATCAATAAAATATTTTTTCATACTTATACTTAATGGGTTATAACGTATCGGGAAATATTTTCCTACTCAAATTTAAGCTTAAAAGCATTCAATAACTCATTTCTTAAATAAAAATGCAACCGATTGCGTAAAATGTTGAAAACTGGTATCTTTCCGAAAAAAAATTGGTATATAACATCCTATGAAGACCAAGAAAATTATTACCATTTATGATATTGCAGAATCGCTTAATCTCTCGCCATCAACGATAAGCAGAGGATTGAAAGATCATCCGCTTATAAAAAAGGAAACCATCCGAAAAATCAAGGCAAAAGCGCTGAAAATGGGGTATCAGCGCAACAAGTTCGCCAGCAACCTCCGACAGAAGCAATCCTATACCATCGGGGTAGTTGTTCCGAAGCTGAACAGCTATTTTATGGCATCCGTCATTTCAGGGATAGAAAAAATCACGTATCAAAATGGGTATGGGTTACTGATTAGTCAGTCGCAAGAGTCAGTAATTCAGGAAGGTTCGTGTGTGACAACGCTATTTGACAGTCAGATTGACGGATTATTGGTATCGCTTGCGTTTGATACTAAAAGCCTTGATCATTTTAACTGCTTGCTTGAAAAAAACATTCCGATCGTTTTCTTCGACCGGGTAGCTGCCTGCCCGGATTGTATGAGTATCGTGATTGATAATTACAAGGCAGGTTATGAAGCAACTGCTCATTTGATTGAACAGGGATGCAGCAACATCGTTCATGTAACCGGAAATCTCCTACGCAATGTCTATTCCGATCGTCTGCAGGGATACAAGCAAGCACTGGCCGACCATGAAATTCCGTTTGATCAAGGCAAGGTCTTAATTAGTAACCTCAGCGGACAAGAGGGAAACAGCATTGCGCAGAAAATTCTGAAAATGAATCCTCAGCCCGATGCAATCTTTGCAACAAATGATTCGTCGGCGGTAGCCATTATTCTTGAATTGACCAAAGCAGGTATCAGAGTCCCTGAAGATATTGCCGTTGTAGGTTTTAACAACGATCCGTTAAGTCAGGTGATACAACCAAATCTCACCACCATTGATTATCCGGCCATCGAAATGGGCGAATTAGCGGCCACTTCACTCATTAACAGATTAAAGAGCACACAAACGAGCAATATCAGTACGGTTGTTTTAAATCATCGTTTGATCGTACGGCAATCATCGTTAAGAAAGAATCAGGAAGTCATCGCTATAGCATATTGATGCAACAATAGAAAAATGTCTATCTTTACAACAGAAAATAATAATCATAAGTGGTATGAAGTCTAGTGAGCTTATTATAATCTACCATTAAGTACTTGTGAGTTATGAAAAAGATACAAGCAATTATAGAACGTGCATCAGACGGTGGATACAGCACCTTTTGCATTGATCAACCATTCTCAGGAATGGGTGACACCCCTGACTTAGCCAAAATTAACTTACTGGAATCAATGCGATTTCATAAAGAAGGATCCATTGCCGACGGATACCCTTATCCTTCATTTTTGGATGAGTCGTTTGAAATCGAATACAAATTCGATACCGAAAGTCTCTTAACCTACTATTCAGGTATATTATCTTTGGCGGGGATGGAAAGGATTACCGGAATAAACCGCAAACAATTATGGAGCTATTTACATGGACGATCCAGACCTCGAAAAGCTCAAGTGCAAAAAATTGAAAAAGCTCTTCATACCTTAGGTGCAGAACTATCATCCATTTCTCTGTAATTTTTGCTCGCAGTAATCGAAAAGGATAAAGAATTAAAGAATGATACTCCTAATTTACCATCCGATGCTTTATCTCATGTAGCTCATTTTTAATGTGTTCCAGATTGTTAAAGATCTGCTGATTATCTGAAGATGCAGGAATTTCATCTGTTATATACAGCACAAATTTCCAGACTTCCCGGATTTCGGCGATGGATAAATCATACGGATCATACTCCTGATTCAAGGAAACCATTTTCAAACTGCCCTTCCCGGTCAATTCATTTCTAACCTTCTTGAAAACGATTCCTTCATTCAGGGTTAAAACAATATACAGTTGATCCTCTTTGATGGAATTTAAGTCCTGTACATACTCCCCCACTACCCAGCTTTTATCCCGGATCGGCAGCATCGAATCACCTGAAATCTGAAAAGCCCGGTATTTCTTATCCTTCTTTAAGATAGGCAATTGAAAATTAGGTAATCCCGATATGAATTCGGGATCAAAATAGCCCGTAGTGTACCCGGCTTTTGCCTTGATCGAGACAATCTCGATGTTGTCCTTATTGCCCGAATCGACTGTGGTTGCCAGAACCCGCACCTCGTTGCCCTTTACAAAAACGTCCGAACCGTGCTCAATGATGTACATCTGACTTTCCCGCAAGGAAGAAAGATTGATACGAACGAGTGTATCAATGGAGAGATGAAACAGGTCTGACAGGCTGATCAGCACATTGACCGGTGGGATCGCAGTACCATTCTCATAGTTGTTGATGCTTGACCTTCTGGTACTCAGCGTCTCGGCCAGGTCGTGCTGAGTCAGCTTCCTTCTCTTTCGTAAATATTTTATGTTTTCAGACAGAAACATGTGTAGGATATTTAAAAATAGTTTATATTGTAGTCATAGAATTGACTTTTTAATAGTCAAATATAAACATTTATTTTTGATTTGCATAATTTGCGATCAGAATTTAAACTATTTTTTAGGTAGAAAACGATCATGCTAATTCAGGACAGAACAATCGTACACATGGATTTGGATACATTTTTTGTATCGGTCGAAAGATTGCTCGATTCAAATCTTATTGGTAAACCTGTCATTATCGGAGGATTATCGGATCGTGGCGTCGTGGCCAGTTGCAGCTACGAAGCAAGAATGTACGGAATTCACTCTGCCATGCCCATGAAAATGGCAA
>JBBQJE010000163.1:0-7841 GCA_038325635.1 Bacteroidales bacterium | reverse complement strand
TTTAACATTCAAACAAATTAGGGTGTTGAAGGATCTATTTAAAGAGAAATTAATCAATATTTACCATGTGCGGATGAACTATCCGGTGAGCGTGTTGAAAAATGAAAAGTGAAAAATGAAAGGTGAAAAATATAAAACAATGAAAAATAACAGATTAGGTGTTTTAGCAATTTTATTATTTGCAGGTTTTGGCGTTATACAGGCTCAGGAAAAAAAAGATTCGAGTTACGTTTTCACGATGATCAAGGAATTGCCTCATTCATCGGTGAAAGATCAATCTCGTACCAGTACCTGCTGGTCGTTTGCAGGAGCATCATTTATTGAATCAGAACTACTAAGGATTGGGAAACCGGAGGTGGATCTCTCTGAAATGTTTTTGGTTAATCATTGCTATCGTGATAAGGCAGAGAGATATGTGCGCA
The DNA here is from genome assembly GCA_038325635.1 of Bacteroidales bacterium. Lineage (GTDB taxonomy): Bacteria > Bacteroidota > Bacteroidia > Bacteroidales > Prolixibacteraceae > CAINVV01. The sequence goes on along the minus strand of JBBQJE010000163.1, from coordinate 7,419 downwards.
TGCAGGGAAATACCAATTTTGGCGATGGCGGACTACTTCACGACATTCTTTACGTGATGAAAAACTACGGATTGATGCCTGAATCAAGCTATCCGGGATTAAACTATGGGGAGAAAAAGCATAGTCACGGAGAAGTTAGCAGCTTGCTAAAAAGTATGGTATCTTCTGTTGTTACCAATAGAAATAGAAGAATTTCAACTGCCTGGTCCACCGCCTTTCAGAAAACTGTAGATTCCTATTTAGGAGACATTCCGAAAGATTTCAAATATGAAGGAGAGAAATATACACCAAAATCCTTCCTTACGGATTTTGCCAGCGGAATTAATCCGGACGATTATGTAGAAATTACCTCCTTTAGTCATCACCCATTTTATCAACAGTTTGTGTTGGAAGTCCCCGATAACTGGCTTTGGGAAAAGCTGTACAATGTTCCGGTAGGCGACTTACAGCAAATCATAGACAATTCATTAACAAATGGATACACGGTTGGATGGGCCGCCGATAACAGCGAAAAAGGCTTCCTGACTTCTCAAAAAGGTGTTGCGGTTGTACCGGATATCGATAAATCTACAATGAGTAATTCGGAGTTACGAAAATGGGACAAACTTTCAGATACCGACAAAGAAAAGGAGCTGTATAAACTGACCAAACCAGGAAAAGAAAAAATAATCACACAGGAACTTCGACAAGCAGCATTTGACTCTCAGGAAACAACGGATGATCATGCCATGCACATCATTGGATTATCAAAAGATCAGAATGGCAACCTCTACTATAAAGTTAAAAATTCATGGGGGTCTTATAACAGCTATGATGGATATTTCTATGCCTCAGTCCCTTATATACAATACAAAACAACGGCAATTTTGGTACACAAGAATGCGGTACCTCAGGATATCCGAAAAAAACTTGGATTCTAAAGATTCATATTCAGGCAATATCTAAGCATATTATTTTGAAATAAATTTCTTTGAGAAAAAAATAATTACTACTTTTGCACCCTATTTCCGTACGCAATCTCTGGCAGCAAACAATTGGACACTGTTTACATTGCGTTCGTCAAACAAGTAAAATACAATTGTAATGGATTTAATTAAAATTGCTGAAAATGCGTTTTTAGCTGAACAGAAAGTTTTCCCTGCATTTCATCCTGGTGATACTATCACCGTTAGGTATAAAATTGTGGAAGGAAACAAAGAGCGGATTCAGAACTACAAAGGTACTGTGATTCAACTCAGAGGTACCGGAAATACCAAAACTTTTACGGTCCGCAAAATGTCTGGTAACATAGGTGTTGAGCGTATTTTCCCGATGACTTCTCCATTTATAGATGGCATTGAAGTGAATCGAATGGGTCATGTTCGTCGTGCCAGGTTGTTCTATTTGCGCAGCCTTACCGGTAAGAAAGCCCGTATTAAAGAGAAAAGATTTTAATCAAAATTGGTTGACAAAAAAGGTTCTCAAAAGGAACCTTTTTTTTGCTCCTCCAACAAAATCAGCCGTTTACCTGTTTTATATTTCTACTTTTAGGAAAAGTATTCTGATATGACCTTATCCTCCAATCAAAAAGTATTTTCAACCCAGTGGTTTATCGATTACGGGATGATCACACTTGGCTCCTTCATCATGGCTGTTGGATACGTCTATTTTATCACACCCCATAAAATCGTTCCTGGCGGAGTCTACGGACTAGGCATAATCGTCCACTATCTTTCGAAAGGGATGGCCATCTGGCCGGATGGTTTTCCGATCGGACTCTTCAACTTATTAGTTAACATTCCCCTAACCTACGTCGGCATCAAAATGCTTGGTCCGCGTTTCGGTATAAAAACCGTTTATGGCTTCGTATCCTCCTCTATTTTCATGGATGGAATCACGCTCATGCGGATAGTCGGAGATGCTCCTCTGGTTCAGGATGTGCTGCTTTCGTGCATATTCGGAGGTGTTCTGACCGGTATAGGGCTTGGGTTGATTTTTAAATCAAAGGCTACTTCAGGTGGAAGTGATATAGTAGCCATGATCATGACCAAATATACACGGATTCCAATTGGGCAAATGCTGATATGGGTAGATACTGCAATCGTTTTTGTGGCACTTGCCGCCTTTAAAGATTGGCAGATTCCACTTTACAGCATCATCGTCATTTATATTACCGGTAAGGCAGTCGACTTGATTCTGGATGGCGCCAGTTACAACAAAGCGTTAATTATCATTTCAGACGAGCATGAAAAGATTCGCGATAAAATTGTCATTGATCTGGAGCGAGGTGGCACCTATCTGAAAGGAATAGGAATGTACACGAATGCGGAAAAGAATGTCATTTTCACCGTGGTTAACCGTCGGGAGGTTGCTATTTTGGAAGAACAAATTGCCATCATTGATCCTCATGCATTCATCACCGTAATGGATGCCAACGAAATACTTGGCGAAGGATTTCGATCTTTATAACACAATGTCGAACCGTAGAGCCGTTGCATGCAACGGCTGGATCATAGTAAACAGGCCGTTGCATGCAACGTCTCTACGCCCCCCTGACGAAATGAGGCATATCTGCCGGAATCTCAAAAGAAACCTCTACAACGCCGCTAAATACACCATCCTTAAACCATGGCGCTTGCCGGATGATCTTATTTATTCCTTTTTTCTCAGTCGTATAGATATTGGTCTGCGGCTCTTTCAACATGGCGAGCAATTTTGTACGGGAAGGTTCGGGATGGCATTCCACCAAACTGGAACCAATACCGACACCACGCTCATCATATTTCGAAAATGATCTTTTTGATCTTTCGTTCATGTAAATGATAATTCCGCTCCGATCACAAATTGTAATAGCCGAATCATCCTCTTCTAACCAACTTTCCATAGTATCGTTTGCTTATGATTTTGACGAAAAGCAACGAATCCAATCAATCTCAAACCGATGTGGTAATAAATGTTCATTCACCATTCCGTGCAAAGAGGTAAGTAAATTAATAAACAATGGCTCTTTGATGGCAATTGAATTTCTAAAAACTTCAACACCGTTAATTTTCCATACCAACTCGCTCTTTGACAATTCAAGTCTGAAAACATGATAATTTTCGTCGTTTAAGCCATTTATTTTTAAATACTTAGATTGATTTGTTCCATTGTTTTCTATGATTCCGAACCCAACCCCATTTTTAGTACTCCGGAATAAGTCAATTTGAGGAAAAGGTTTTTCGCCAGTTAATGAAAATGCAGAAGTAATTGAAGCATCTTTTTTGAAACGCACTTTTGCTTCCAATACTCCCTCTTTGAAATGGAAATTTTCGGCACTATTCAGAATTGCGGAGGAATAATCGAACTCCTTCGGAACAAATCCAATTATTGGATTCCATATCTTCCCCTTTAACTTTTCCTTTTTTGCCAATATGGAAAGCGTATTATTGTTCAATTGAATATTTCTCTCGCCATTGTAGCATTGCATTTCATCCTGCTGTGAAAAACTCCCGCCGGCCATGCGGGCAGCTAGCCAATTTTCAGCCTGCCAATGTTTGGGATTCACTATTTTTTCAGAAAAATTCTCATCCAGAACAATTTCCCATTTTTCGAAGAAATCCAATTCCTTGGCTTTTTTAAGTTTACGGTAATCAGCCATGAATTTACTCTTATCCAGCTCATTGAAGGCCAAAACACTTTTGTGTTCCTCCGTCTTGAGAAACCTTTTCTTATCCTTCAGGAAGGAAACACGTTCACTAAAATCGTTTGCGCAGGTTAAATTGCCTAATTCCTCTAGTCGCTTTATCTCCGTCGATCCAATCGTTTTCAAATAACTGAGATAGCTTTCAGAAACGCTAAATTTGCGCCAAAAACGAACATCGTCACTTTTGCGCAGTTCTTCGTATTCATTAAGTGTCACATAATCAGCCGTTTTCATAAACGATTTTCTTCCTTGAGCTTCCTTCCGAACTTTAAATTCATTGCATTCCACTACTTTCTGAAGATCTAAAAATCTTTTTAGGCTTGACCCAGTCAATATATTTTGAAATCGCGTCAACTTATCTGAATTAGAAACTTTATAATAATTCCTGATTAAACTGGATTTAGCTAACGCTTTATGTTCCAAAATCAATTTTTCTTCTTTACTACCACTGTATTGCAGCGATTCAATTTCTCTTTTAGTGTGCTGGAATACAGAAGATCCAATCAGACTCTTTACTTCCTCAAATTGATGCAACTCTTTTGAACTTTCCATTTGAGTTAGATCGTCCCGCATTTTGATCAGATTTTCCCATTTGGCATCCAATTGATCAGCAGATGGCATCAATCCTAAAGCATATTTCAGTCGAAAAATGATAGACATGGTGGAAGAATTAGTTATTGAACAAATTTAAAATAATCCTTGTAAAAAATGGTTAATTTTGGCAAAAAGAGTTCAAATGATCCATCTTCCCGAGTCTTTTGAAATGAGAATGAAAAGTTTACTGGGATTAGAATTCCCTGCTTTCGATCATTCCCTAAACTCACAAGTTAACCATTCCATCCGCATTAACCCCAAAAAAGTTAAAAAAATTCCTAATCTAAATAGTGTTTCTCATTGTTCGACAGGCTATTACCTTCCGCAGCGACCAATTTACACCTTGGATCCGATGTTTCATGCGGGCGCATATTACGTACAGGAATCTAGTTCCATGTTTCTGGAACAGTTTATCCTGCAATCTACTAAAAAAAGCATTAAAGTACTCGATCTGTGCGCCTCACCCGGCGGAAAATCAACACATATATCTTCTCTCCTTCCGGATGATTGCCTATTAGTTAGCAATGAGGTAATTCATTCAAGAGCCTTGGTTCTATCAGAAAATTTAAAAAAATGGGGAAATCCGAATGTGGTTGTTACCTGCAATGATCCCAGAGATTTCGCTAGGCTTCCCGGCTTTTTCGATGTAATTGTGGTCGATGCACCTTGTTCGGGAGAAGGTCTTTTCCGTCGTGATCCTAGTGCCGTCGAAGAATGGTCTGAAGCTAATGCAAGCCATTGCTCACAGCGTCAAAAGAGGATTCTTGCTGATGTTTGGCCCTCTTTAGCCGAAGGCGGAATGCTAATTTATAGCACTTGTACATTTAATCCCGCCGAAAACGAGGATAATATAGTCTGGTTATCCGAATTTGCTGCAATTGAAGCTGTTACCCTGAATATTCCTTATGATTGGGGTATTGTAACTACCGAGGCGGCGGGAATTCCCTGTTATCGGTTTTATCCTCATAAAGTGAAAGGCGAAGGATTCTTTACGTCTGCCGTTAGGAAAAAAGAGCAAATTGAAGCTAAATGGAGTAAAAGCAAATCAGCATTGCCGTTGGCCAGCAAATCGGAACAAATTTTAGTGCGCAAGATAATTCAGGATCTTCCTCTTTCACTGATAAAATTTGAAACGGATTTTCTCGCTTGGCCAACAGGAAGGCTTGCTGATTTGGATCAGATTAAAGCAACTCTCAGAATCGTACACGCTGGTGTCAAGGTGGGAGCGGTTATTCGGGACAATCTAATTCCAGCACATGAGTTGGCAATTTCGACCATCTGCAATAGGTCCTATTTCCCTCAAATCTCACTGACTTTGGAACAGGCACTTTCCTATTTGAAAAGAGATGATTTTCGACTCGAATTTCCCGAGAAGGGATGGAATTTAATTGTCTATCAAGGTCTTTCAATAGGTTTGGCTAAAAACATCGGCAATCGCTTTAACAACAGTTACCCCAAAGAATGGAGAATACGGATGTCGACAGCTGCCGGCGAAACACTACTTGAAGAAGCAGCTAAATTCCCGCTGGAAAAGACAGGAGAAATGAGACAGGAGAAATGAGACATGAGATATAAGACATGAGACATGAGATGAAAGCAACTCTCATGTCTCATGTCTTATATCTCATATCTCATTTTAGTCCATTCTGTTCTTGTAATCCTCATACCCAAATTCCCTTAATAGAGTGAAGCCACTCTCCTCATTCCAGATTCCGATGGAAGGATGAGCAACACCGTTGAACATGGTTGTTTTGACAATCGTATAATGAATCATGTCTTCAAAAAGGATGGAATCACCAGCTTTTAGCGGCGTATCAAAGGACCAATATCCCATATAATCACCTGCCAAACAAGAATTTCCGCCCATTCTGTATGCAAACTTCCCTTCAACAGCTTCCTGGTAAGCACCTCGTATCATAGGTTGATAAGGCATCTCCAGACAATCCGGTAAATGTGCAGTAAATGAAATATTTAAAATTGCAGTTTTAATTCCACTATTTTCGACAATATCCACCACCGAGGCTAACAGGAATCCTGTTTCCCAGGCAAATGCACTACCCGGTTCCAAAATAACAGAAAGGTTTTTCCAACGCGATTTAAAAGCCTTCAGTACCTGGACCAGATGATTTGTATCATAATCTTTCCGTGTCATCAAATGACCTCCACCCAGATTAACCCACTTTAACTGACTGAGAAATTTTCCAAATCGAGCTTCGAATGCTTCATGTGTTTTTTCTAAATCGTACGAGGAAGATTCGCAAAGTGTATGAAAATGAAAGCCTTCCACTCCTGCCGGAAGCATATCGCCAAGTTGATCTACCGTTATTCCTAACCTGGCACCCGGGGCACATGGGTTATAAAGTTCTGTCTTAACTTCTGAAAATTCAGGATTTACACGAATACCTATCGAAATAGCTCTGTCAAAAGCTTGTATTCGAGCGTTGAACTGAGCAAGTTGTGCCAGTGAATTGAAGGTAATATGAGAGGAAGCTTCGAGCACTCGTTGAAAATCTGCATCCGTATAGGCCGGAGAATAGGTGTGAGCCAGTGTTTTCATCTCTTCCAATGCTAATGTGGCTTCATTCGCACCACTTGCAGTCGCACCGGATATATACTCCCGTACAATTGGAAATATCTTCCACAATGAAAATCCTTTAAACGCAAGGATGATCTCGACATCTGCTTCATCACTTACCCTCTTTATCTTTTCCAGGTTTTTGCGCAAAAGTGATTCTTCGATAACGTAGCAAGGATTTGGTATTTGAGATAATTCTAAAGCCATAATATATGGAAAAAATGAAAAGTGAAAAATGAAAAATGAAAATTAAAAAATATTAAAATCAATGCTTTACAGATATTTATGTAAAGTCAAAACAAAACTGCACAGAGATTCGTTATTCTTGTTTAAAACACTTAACTTGTATACAGTGTTACAATAATCACTAACCTCCGAAGTTGCGGACAAAGTTAAAATTTATTGGACAATCTAATTAATTCAACAGCATCAGTCAAGGGCAAAGCAAACAGACAATTCAAATCAGCCCGAAAAAAATATAAAGTTTTATGCGCAGAACTTAGGCAGAACCGAAAAGCCTTTAACAGAGTAGGAAATTAATTCAAATTTAAAAACATGAAAGAGTTAGAAAAAAGTGAATTGATGA
>JBBQJE010000162.1:0-7899 GCA_038325635.1 Bacteroidales bacterium | reverse complement strand
CTACTTTTGCAGTCCCGATTTTATCCAAATTGTCGTTGTACGGATTGGAAATGGTATCAACCTTAGCAAAACTTATCGAATAGTGGAATTCGGTAAACTGATACAGAGAAGATTCGACAGGTGAACCGGCAAAAATTGGATTGTATCACATTATAAATTGAACCGAAAGTGGACACTTTAAGTTACAAAACCGTATCGCTCAACAAAGCCACGGTACAAAAAGAATGGGTCGTGGTAGATGCCACAGACCAAATTCTGGGTAGATTGTCAAGTAAGATTGCATTGGTACTCAGAGGTAAACATAAACCAGGTTACACTCCTCACGTGGATTGTGGTGACAACGTTATTGTTATCAACGCTGAGAAGATTCGTTTAACCGGCAACAAGATGAAAGGTAAAGTTTACATCCGTCACACTGGATATCCTGGTGGACAGCGTTTTACAACAGCTGAAGAGCTGATGACAAAGCACCCTGCCCGCATAGTTGAAAAAGCTGTGAAAGGAATGTTGCCTAAAAACAGTCTGGGAGCCTCCTTGTTTACCAATTTGCATGTATATGTTGGAGCTGAGCACGATAACATCGCACAGCAACCAAAAGTTATTAACCTTGACAATATTAGATAAGTATCATGGAAGTTATTAACGCTTTAGGCAGAAGAAAAAGAGCTGTTGCCCGTGTATATCTTACTGAAGGCAAAGGAAATATTATCATCAACAAGAGAAAATTGAACGAGTACTTCCCAATAGGAACACTGCAATATGTTGTTCAGCAGCCGCTGAATCTATGCGAAGTTGCCGGTCAATATGATATCAAAGTAAATCTCGATGGCGGTGGCCTGACAGGTCAGGCTGAAGCATTACGTCTTGGTATTTCACGTGCATTGTTAAAAATTAGCGCAGATTTTCGTCCAAAATTGAAAGCTGCAGGATTTTTGACACGTGATCCACGTGAGGTTGAACGTAAAAAACCAGGACAACCAAAAGCACGCAAGAGATTCCAATTCTCGAAACGTTAATCGATTTAGTATATTTTATTATTTAAAAACAGGTTTAGCATCTAAATTCTCCGGACTCCTGCAATGGACTACCGGGGGATTGACTGAACAGAAAGTAAACAAATTATTATGCCAAGAACAGAATTTAAGCAGTTGCTGGATGCAGGCGTCCATTTTGGACACCTGAAACGTAAATGGAACCCAAACATGGCTCCATACATCTTCATGGAGAAGAACGGGATACACATCATTGACCTGCAAAAAACAATAGTTAAAATTGACGAAGCTGCCGAAGCACTCAAATCAATCGCTCGTTCAGGCCGTAAGGTGATGTTCGTTGCGACTAAAAAACAGGCAAAAACAATTGTTGCCGAGAAAGTATCTGCAGTTAATATGCCTTACGTTGTTGAGCGTTGGCCAGGTGGTATGCTTACCAACTTCCCAACTATCCGCAAAGCGGTTAAGAAAATGTCGACAATTGACAAGATGATCAAGGATGCAAGCTGGGATAATCTTTCCAAGCGTGAAAAACTTCAGATCTCTCGTCAACGAGCCAAACTGGAGAAAATCCTTGGTTCGATTGTTGACCTAACCCGCTTGCCAGCAGCTCTTTTTATCATCGACGTGATGAAAGAAAAGATTGCTGTTCGCGAAGCCCAACGTTTGAGTATTCCTATCTTCGGAATGGTTGATACCAACTCTGATCCAAACGGAATTGATTTCGTTATTCCAGCTAATGATGATGCTTCACAATCTATCGATCTTATCGTAGGTATCATGTGCGACGCCATTAAGGACGGGTTATCTGATCGTAAGGTTGAGCGCGAAAAAGATGAAACGGATGAAAAACCACTCACAACACTGAGAAAAGGCCGTAAAGCTGTTGCCAAAATTATCGTTGAAGACGATGAAGAGGCAGAAGTTGACGACAAAGAAGAAATCCTTGAAGAAGAACTTGAAGCTATTCTGGATGACGAGGATGTTGAAGATGAAGAAATCGCCGAAGAGGTAAAGTAATTAAGAAATTCCAAATATTATTCTGAGATGGAAATTAGTACTGCTGATGTAGTAAAGTTGCGCAAAGCAACAGGTGCAGGAATGATGGATTGCAAAAATGCATTAACGGATGCAGAGGGTAACTTTGATCGCGCTGTAGAAATTATTCGTGAAAAAGGCAAACTGGTTGCAAGCAAACGTGCTGACAGAGAATCTTCCGAAGGTGTTGTTCTGGCTAAAGTATCAGCCGACAAAACTTTTGGTGCCATTATTTCTCTGAATTGCGAAACAGATTTCGTAGCAAAGAATGACAATTTCATTGCCCTTACCAATAAGTTTATCGAAGAGGCTCTTGCTCATAAAAGCACTAACCTCGAAGCAGTTAAGGCTCTCGTTTTAGATGGCCGCACTATTGGCGAACAAGTCATGGAGCAAACTGGTGTTATTGGAGAAAAGATTGAATTGCCTTTCTATGAGTGCATTGCTGCCGTATGTGTCGTTCCATACATCCACCCCGGAAACAAACTGGCAACGCTGGTTGGTTTCAACAAAGTGGTTGATGTTCAAGTTGGGAAAGACATAGCTATGCAAATTGCAGCAATGAGTCCTGTTGCGATTGACAATGGTGATGTTGCACCTGAAATTGTTGAACAAGAGTTGAAGATCGCTAAAGAAAAATTCCGTTTGGAAGGCAAACCTGAGAATATGCTTGAAAAAATTGCTCAGGGTGCCCTCAATAAATTCTTCAAAGAAAGTACCCTCTTAAATCAGGACTTTGTTAAAGACAATAAGATGACTATTCGTCAATATCTTGGAAATATCGACAAAGATCTGAAAGTAACTGAAATCAAACGTTTCACATTGAACGTGTAATCTCGGTTTTCAAGTGATATTTAAGCCTCCGCAAGGAGGCTTTTTTTTGTTTCCTACAATTTTTCATTCCTTCCGGTTAGAGATTGGATAAGGTTTGTAATCATCCTTTTTTTAATATAAATTTGTGTTTAATCGAATATGAGCCGAAGCTCGTTAAATTGCTGACATGATAAAATACAACAGAGTCGTTTTAAAACTTTCAGGAGAATCACTTCTCGGTAAACTTCAACACGGAATAGATCCGGAAGTCCTTTCAGATTACGCTTTCCAAATCAAAGAAATAATTTCTATCGGTATTGAAGTCGGTATTGTCATCGGAGGAGGTAATATTTTCAGAGGACTTAGTGGTACAACCAAAGGTTTTGACCGTTGTAAAGGGGATCAGATGGGTATGCTCGCAACCGTGGTAAACAGTTTGGCTTTAGCGTCTGCACTGGAGTCGCTTCAAATAAAAGCACGGGTTCTAACTGCTATTGCCATGCAGCCAATCGGAGAATTTTACACCAAGGAATTGGCTATTAAGGCACTAGAAAAAGGGGAAGTTGCTATATTTGCTGCTGGAACAGGAAATCCATTTTTTACGACTGATACAGCGGCTTCATTAAGGGCTATTGAAGTCGGAGCTGATGTCATGTTAAAAGGAACAAGAGTTGACGGCATCTTCACGGCAGACCCGGAGAAAGATCCTGATGCAGTAAAATTTGAAAAAATCACCTACGACGAAATCTATTCCAAGGGATTACGGATCATGGACTTGACAGCCACAACGCTTTGCAAGGAGAATAACCTTCCAATTATCGTTTTTAATATGGACAAAAAGGGCAATCTTCTTAAGGTGGTCCACGGAGAACCGATTGGCACTTATGTTTACAATGATTAGTATTTCAACCTTACAATTTATACTTTTATCATTTTAAAGTTGTAAAATATACACAGTATGAACGAGGAAATTCAAATGTTAATGGATGAGACCATCGAAAGGATGGAACACGCATTGGCGCATCTCGATCACGAATTAGCTCATATTCGGGCAGGAAAAGCTTCTCCCAGAATGATAGAAGGCGTTATGGTGGATTATTACGGAGCAATGACACCAATCCCTCAAGTGGCAAATATCAGTACTCCTGATGCCAGGACAATCGCTATTCAGCCATGGGAAAAAAAGATGATTCACACCATCGAACGAGCGATTATCAATTCCAATTTGGGATTCAATCCGGAGAACAACGGCGAGATAATCCGGATCAATGTCCCCGTCCCAACGGAAGAGCGAAGACGCAATTTGGTAAAAGATGCTCACAAGGAGAGTGAAATTGCCAAAGTTAGTGTTCGGTCTGCACGCAAAGATGGTAACGACTTCCTGAAAAAACTTTTAAAAGGCAAAGAGATATCCGAAGATGAGGAGGAGTTAGCTGTGGAGGAAATACAGAACCACACGGACACCTACACCAAGAAAATTGATGCCATGGTGCAAGCCAAAGAGAAGGAGATTTTGACTATTTGATATTGAATCTCTTCTTCATGGTTAAACGATAGGCCATATTAAAGCGTATAACTCCCGGACTCCACTCAATATACGTTTTAGGAATAGTCGTTGGCGATAACAGGTGATAACCTATCCAGGAAACGCCAACAAAAATTCGATCAAATTGATATCCAACGCCTATGCGTTGATTTATTCCTGCGTTGAAACTTAAATGATTCAATTTAACAGAATTAATTGGGTAGATATGGTTGTATCCTATTCCTAACGAACCATTTAACGAAAGCAGAATAAAGATTTTTTTCAAAAGGACGAAATTGTAAGCATACCCACCGGATAAATTAAAGGTCAAAATTTCCCATTTATTAAAATCTGTTTTTCCAAAAAAATTGGAACTAGCTATTCCTTTGGGTATAAAGGAAGAATCTGCCTGAGAACCAGCCCAAAATACCTCAAAGCCGGCCGTTGGCGAACCAGCACTTTTCTTTTGTCTGACATTTTGCAAAAACGGAGCCTCATATCTAAATTTTTGTGGATTGAAATTAGTATATATTCCCAAACCGATAGCGTATGTTTTAAGGTCATTCCGGATGTAAAATCCATTTTCTGGTTTGAAAGATGGCATTACTTGCTTTGTATTACCTAAGTACTGACCCTTGTAATAACCGCTAAAGCAATCAACATAGAATCGCTTCAGATATAAGTGAATCTGCAGATCAAGTCGATCTGTTTTACCGTATATTTTCTGATCCAGTCTGGTAAATGGGAAGACGAACCCAGCGTTAAGGGTAATAAATTTATAGGTGAACCCTACACCCAAGGTGGAGCCATTCGAGGGCAGATAGGACAAAGAAGTCTTATCTTCAAAATCTACAATCCGTTGATTTGAATATTTACGAGAAGAATAGACCCTAATAATCAGATCTTTATAATAACTATCTACGTATGTAGAATCAATTTCAGGATTTATCCATTTATTAAATCGATTCTGTGCATAGGTCGTAGACACAAAAAAATAGGTAAAGATCAAGAAGATAAATTTTACCCTCATTATACAAATTTACCATTTTTTTGTACAGATGATGCCAAATAAAATGAGTCGATTTTTATTATTGCTTTTTGATCAACAACCAAATATCACTGTAGCTAGGGTATTTTCCCCTTACATCAGCAATCCTTGCTCTGGCTTCGTTCTCTTCTGCATAACTATTTCCGCACACGCGGTACATTCCGTTTTCATTCATCAGGATAACCGGATGAAAACCTTCCGATGCTAATGTTGCTTTTAGACGCTGTGCATTTTCAAGTACAGAAAAACTTCCCAGGATAACAAAAAATTTATTGGCTCCATAATCGGCCGTTTCCCCTTGTGCGGTAGAGAAACGCTCTTCCTTTGATGAAATTGATGCCGGTTTAGTAACCTTTTGCGCGGTTGATTGCGTTGAAGGAACTGCATTTTCCTGAGCCACAGGCTGCGGTTTTGGAGCTATTTTTTGAGTTTTACAACCAACTAATGTGATAACTAGTAGTAAAAGTAAGAAACTTAGATTTTTCATTTAGTCAAAATTTAAATTGGAATCGAATCGCCTTAGGAAATTCAAAGAAGTTCTTCAACATTGAACTCCCTATGGCTTCGGCTAAAATAAGAATATTTTGTGAACAAAACATAGAAAAAAAGAACTGAATTAGGGAACTTATAAACAACCACAAAAAATCTCGTGTTTTTTGTAAATATGTTTCGGGAATTTTATATATTTACGTTGGTCTATTAGCACTAATTCTTGTATTAAATTGAACTTTGTTGGATGTAAGAATCCTATTCATTAAAAGACTAACTACCATGCAAAATCGTACAGATCCATTGATTTTTATAGTAGAGGACAATCAAGTGTACAACAAATTGATTGTCAATTATTTGCACTCTAAAAAATTCAATCGAGTAGAAAGTTTTTTAAGTGGGGAGGAATGTTTAAAGAAAATAAGCCAGAAACCGGATATCATTATTCAGGATTATCTACTGGAAGGAATTGATGGAATTGAGGTATTAAAGGCAACCAAGAAAACGTATCCTCATACAGAGTTTATCTTTCTTTCCGGACAAGACAGCGTAGATGTTGCCATTAATACGATGAAACTCGGTGCATACGATTACATTGTCAAAGATCAAATGGCTTTGAAGAAGATGGTTGATAAAATCACAAAAATTATTGCTGTCCAGAAATTAGTTAAGAACAACAAACGATATAAAACTGGCATTGCATTATTTTTTACTGCCTTAGCCGCAATTATCCTTTTATTAGTTACCTTGTCAATTATCTTTCCCACCAAGTTTAACCTCTTCAGGTAAATAGGCATTTTAGCTTCCTCGAAAAAAGAAGCCGTTTCATTCAAAATGAAACGGCTTCTTTGCTATTGAACTTTCTTCTTATTTTTTTACCTGTTTTGGAATCGCAACTGGCTTTAAAATTGAAAGGTATTCGGAATGAACAGATAGCACCGATTTGGCTTTATCAATGTCCATATCATCTCTAAATGAAGCTATTACAGCCCCTTTTTGATAATAATAACGGGTTACAATCTCGTCGGCCATTACGCTGCTAACTTCTTTTCTAAATTTCTTGAGGTCAGAATCAACATCTTTTGTCAGCTTTTTACTTAAGGCATCGAATTCTGCCTTCGTATCATCGTAGGCACGTTCCTTCTTTGCTACCTCAATCAATCCCTTCAAAATAAGATCACTACGCGAAATATAGGTAAATGGCTTTGATTGAAGGAATGTGTGAAAATCGTTAAACATATCATCGGTAATAACAAACTGGTCAGGTGGAGCAATAGTTGGATGAGATGAGGCAAACTTTGTTGCAAAGTCAAAAATCACATTTTCCTGAATTAACTTATAGGCCAGATCGCAAAGTGTGTCCTGATCAAGTTTAACATCCGGAACAATACCGCCTCCATCGAAGACCTTCCTGCCATTTTTTGTTGCAAATTCATGAATCAAAGAATCAGGAATAGTTCCTACACTTCCGTCTTTGTTGCGATGAGAATAGTCAAGTGCCTGAATACACCTTCCGCTTGGGATGTAATACTTGGCTGTTGTTACTTTCAATTTTGTATTATAGCTCAAATCTCTGGTTGTTTGAACAAGTCCTTTGCCAAAAGTTCGTTTACCAATGATTACGGCCCTGTCGAGATCCTGAAGTGCCCCGGCAACAATTTCTGATGCAGAAGCCGAACCTCTGTTAACCAAAAGAATCAATGGCATGAGCGTATCAATTGGCTGTTCAGTCGCGCGATAGGTCTTGTCCCACTGCGCCACTTTCCCTTTTGTGCTTACCACCTCTTCCCCACGTTTGACGAACAGGTTGACCATTTTTACTGCTTCTCCCAAAAGTCCTCCCGGGTTTGAGCGTAAGTCGATTACCATGGAAGTTGCGCCTTTCTTATCGCGCAATTCCAAAAACGATTCTTTAATACGGTCAGCACATCCTTCCGTAAAACTAGAAAGCCGAATATACCCGGTCTTTGTATCCAGCATTCCATGGTAGGTAA
>JBBQJE010000161.1:0-8054 GCA_038325635.1 Bacteroidales bacterium | reverse complement strand
AATACCAGCTCTTTTTGTTTGGTAGAAAGAGAAAAGATCTTTACCTTTGCGCCACTCAAATTTAGAGTATATTGTTGAATGTAAATTTTAAAAAAGTATGTTGAACCAGTACGAAACCGTTTTCATTACTACTCCCGTTTTATCTGATGCTCAGATGAAGGAAGCGGTAGGAAAGTTCAAGGATCTTATCACATCTCATGGTTGTGAATTGATTCATGAAGAAAATTGGGGATTAAAAAAATTGGCTTATCCCATCCAAAAAAAATCGACCGGGTTTTATCAACTCCTCGAATTTAAAGCCGATCCTGCCTTCATTGGAAAACTCGAGACAGAGTTTCGCCGCGACGAACGTATTATCCGTTTCATTACCGTGAAATTGGAGAAATATGCTGCCGCGTACAGCGAAAAGAGAAGAAAAAAAGTTAACGCAAAAACTCAAACAGAAAACTAGTCATGAGTACAAATTCCAGCGAAATCAGGTATCTTACTCCACCTTCGGTTGAAGTAAAAAAGAAGAAATATTGTCGTTTCAAAAAGAACGGTATCAAGTATGTGGATTATAAAGATCCTGAATTCTTGAAAAAATTTCTTAACGAGCAGGGTAAAATTTTACCTCGACGTATTACCGGTACTTCTTTGAAATACCAGCGTAAAGTATCACAGGCTATCAAGCGTTCACGAATGATCGCATTGTTGCCTTATGTAACAGATTTGTTAAAATAATTAGAAGGAGGAACGAAAATGGATATTATTCTGCTTCAAGATGTTGCAAATCTGGGTAGTAAAGACGATGTGGTCGTTGTCAAAAATGGATATGGTCGTAATTACCTTATCCCCCAGAAAATGGCTGTTTTGGCCACTACATCATCAAAAAAGGTTCTTTCAGAGAACCTGAAACAACGTGCTCACAAAGAGGCTAAGCTGAAAGAGGAAGCGTTGAAACAGGCCGAGATTCTTAAGACTATTTCAATAGTAATTGGTGCAAAAACAAGTACCACAGGTAAGATTTTTGGATCTGTCAACAATATTCAAGTTGCTGAAGCTCTGAAGGAAAAAGGATTTGAAGTTGATCGTAAACAAATTACTATCAAAGAAGATTCTATCAAGGAAATTGGTAAACATACTGCTAAGGTGAAATTTCACCGCGAAGTGGTTGTTGAATTGGAGTTCGAAGTCGTCGCCGAATAAAATTCCGGTTTATACCACCCAGTATCCGATATTATTTTTAAACAGAAAGCTGTCTCATTCATTGGGACAGCTTTTTTTTGATATTTTTGCTTTAAATCCTTCAAATTGAAAAAACAAACCGAACAAAACTTAATACAGCTTTTTCAGAAAAGATTTTCTGAAGAGGTTATTTCACTTGAGATGCTGCCTCCCTCCGGCTCCTATCGCGAATACCTCCGATTGAAAAGTGCCAATTTTAACGTAATCGG
This sequence comes from Bacteroidales bacterium, assembly GCA_038325635.1. GTDB lineage: Bacteria > Bacteroidota > Bacteroidia > Bacteroidales > Prolixibacteraceae > CAINVV01. The sequence continues at coordinate 6,618 of JBBQJE010000161.1, read as the reverse complement.
TACCTGGAACGAAGATGACAAAGAAAACGAAGCCTTTGTAAATTTCTCCAAACATCTTCGCGCAAACGAAGTCAATGTGCCTGAAATATATGAATACGAGCCGATTAATCACATATACCTTCAGGAAGACCTGGGAGATGTAACTCTTTTTTCGTATTTATCTGAGGTGCGTTCCCTAAAGGGATTCTCATCAGAGATAACTGAAGCTTACCGGAAGGTTGTCAAAGTTTTGCCCGTAATTCAAGTAACTGCAGGTCAGGAAATTGATTTCAATTTTTGTTATCCTAGAAAAGCCTTCGACCGCCAGTCCATGATGTGGGATCTTAACTATTTTAAATATTATTTTCTGAAACTGGCGAAGGTATCCTTCGATGAGCAAGCCTTGGAAGATGACTATACCACTTTCTGCGATTACCTTTTAATGGCGGAAAGTAATTTTTTCATGATGCGAGATTTTCAAAGCCGAAATATTCTTCTTCGCAACGGTGAACCATGGTTTATTGATTATCAAGGTGGTCGACGTGGACCGCTGCAATACGACCTCGCTTCCTTGTTGTATGATGCGAAAGCCGATATCCCTCAGTCAATTAGGGAAGAGTTGATTGAAGAATACCTGGATAATTTGATGAAAATCCGAAAGGTTGATCGGAATGAATTTAAACAATATTTCTATGGCTTTGTGCTGATTCGTATTTTACAGGCAATGGGCGCCTATGGATTCAGAGGGTTCTATGAGAAGAAAACACATTTTCTAAAGAGCATTCCTTTTGCATTACAGAATTTGAGTGTCGTTATGAATAAAATCGACCTCCCCGTAAATTTGCCGGAATTGCACTCCGTCTTAAATTCACTTTCCAAATCAGAAGTACTTAAAAATATCGCCCCTAAAGAAACAGAATTAACAATTTCAGTAACTAGCTTCTCCTATAAAAAGGGAATTCCTTCTGATCCGTCAGGCAATGGAGGTGGATTTGTTTTTGATTGCAGGGCTCTTCCAAATCCCGGAAGATTCATTGAATACAAATATTCTACAGGCAAGGACACTAACGTGATTAGCTATTTGGAGACTTATCCTGAAGTTGAAGATTTTCTGGAGGCAACGTTTAAACTGATCGACCAAAGTGCTAAACGCTATATGGAGCGGAAATTTTCCCATCTTTCCGTTCAATTCGGTTGTACCGGCGGACAGCATCGGTCTGTTTATTCGGCCGAAAGAATGGCTGCTCATCTGAAAGAAAATTTCCCTGTTCGCGTTGTGCTGCATCACAGGGAACAAGATTAACGCATAGAAATTCCGGATAATATTGTTCTACGGGATTTTTGCAATCTGTAGATTAAACTGAAACAACGTTTTTGACCGCTAAAACTTCAATCGGAAATATTCCGTATAAGAAGTTAATCTTTATTGAATTGAATTATGAGCAAGAAAAAGTGTGAGGAAAAGGGGTACGAAAAACCAGAAAATCCCAAATATACCTGCAAAAAATGTGGAAGAGAGGCCAAAAAAGAAGAAAAAATCTGCAAACCGGTTAAATTGAATAACTAAATTTCCAATTTCATGAAGGCTTTCATTTTGGCGGCAGGTTTGGGTACCAGGCTTTATCCGTTTACTTTGGATACTCCCAAGGCATTGGTGCAGCTAAATGGTGTTACGCTGCTTGAGCGGGCTGTCCGAAAAGTGAGTGAATTGGATTTGTCGGAAATTATTGTCAACATTCATCACTTTGGAGATAAAATTATTGACTTTCTAAAGGAAAAAGATAATTTTCATCTTCCGATTACCATTTCTGATGAACGTGACCAACTGCTGGATACTGGTGGCGCCATTCTAAAGGCTCGTAATTTACTCGAAGATACTGAACCGTTTCTCCTATACAATGTAGATGTTCTTAGCTCAATAAATCTAACAGCACTTTCCGTTTTTCATTTTCAAAATGGAGGAATTGCTACTTTGGCCTTACGGAACAGAACTACCGATCGATATTTGATGTTCAATCAGGAGATGCAACTTTCAGGATGGAGAAATGCAAAATCAGGAGAAGAAATTCGCGTCAGAGAGGAAAGTGACCTTACTGATTTTGCTTTCAGCGGGATTCAAATAGTTCAACCGGAAATCTTTCCGCTTATCACGGAAACCGGAAAATTTTCATTGATTCAATTGTACTTACGATTGGCAAAATCAGAGCAAATATTTGGTTATCAGGATCTTTCAGAATACTGGATGGATCTTGGCAAACCTGATCAGTTGAAAGAAGCAGAAAAGTTAATGTAATGAGACAGCCTCATAGTACCAATTTATCGGTCTCTTTCCGTGCTGAATAAGGTATTCATTCGCTCTCGAAAAGCGTTAGAGTCGAATTTAGAAGCAGAACTCCCTGTGTGGCCCATCTGTCAAGATTGCCGGTTGCGGGGGAGGGGATGCCCAAGTCGTGGCTTAAGACAATCGTCTTTTCCAGCTAGCTTCAATTTTTACTTCCATCGCCAAAAATATTCAAGGTTTGGTCATAAATATAGCGATTAGGTTCGTTCGCATCTCCTAATGAGTTCGTTTTTTCTTAATTTTGGCTTGAAATCCGAATTGTATTTATTAAATACGGCAATTTACAAATGGGAACCCCTAAAAATATAATTGGCGTCGATCTGGGCGGAACAAACATTCGCGCAGGAAAAATTATCGACATAAAGATTAGTCATCTCGCCAAGGCGCCCACTTTTTCAAAAGGGAGTGTTGAGGAGGTATTGGATCAGATCTATTCTGTTATTGATGAATGCTTTGATGATGAAACAGTTTCGATAGGGGTGGGAGTACCCTCTGTCGTGGATGTTGAAAAGGGCATAGTATTTGATGTCGTAAATATCCCATCCTGGAAAGTGGTTCCTTTGAAAGAAATAGTGGAAAAGCGTTACAAGGTGCCAGTATTCATTAACAACGATGCCAATTGTTTTGTTGTTGGTGAAAAATATTTTGGGAAAGCCAAATTATACAGAAATATTGTAGGGGTAACTTTGGGAACGGGATTGGGTTGCGGACTAATTTTTAACAATAAATTGTACGAAGGCTCAAATTGTGGTGCCGGAGAATTCGGCAATATTCCCTATTTAGCTCACAATGTGGAATATTACTGCAGCGGACAGTTTTTTACGGACGAAAAGGGAGTCTCAGCCGCAGAGATTTTTAGTAAGGCAAAAAAGGGAGATACAGAATCATTACAGCTTTTTGAGGAATATGGATTTCACCTAGGCCAAGCATTAAAATCGATTCTTTATGCCTATGACCCGGATATAGTTATTTTGGGAGGTTCTGTGTCACTGGCTTTTGATTTTTTCAAAGATGCCATGTTCCATGCTTTACAAGATTTTGCTTTCAGTAACGTGTTGGCTAATATGAAAATAGATATTTCCATTCTGGAAAATTCGGCAATTTTCGGAGCTGCAGCACTTCCAATGATAAAAGAGTGAAAAATGAAGAGTGAAAAATGATAAATAAAGCTTCATTTTTCACTTTTCATTTTTCACTTTTCATTTTTCACTTTTCATTTTTTCACAATAATTGCTTTTAACTAAATTTCTATACATGAAACGTAACTATTACATTGTTTTTCTGGTCTTTATAGTATTTTTTGTCATCTCTTTTCTGACAAATATATTAGGAGCAATTTTACCGGTCGCTAAGGATGATTTTCATGCCAGCAATACAATGGCTGCTTTTTTGCCACTATTTTTCTTTATTGCCTACGGGGTTATGTCAATTCCTGCTGGTCTGATGACCGATCATTTTAAGGAGAAAAAAATGATGATGATGGCTTTTATCTCCGCCTTTGCCGGTGCTTTACTCTTTGGATTGGTGCCCAAATTTGGCGTTATGCTTGGATCTCTGTTTTTTATTGGCGCTGGAATGGCCATTTTACAGGTAGCTATCAATCCTCTGCTGCGCGTTTCAGGCGGAGAAGAGCACTTTGCATTTAATTCTGTTATGGCTCAGCTTTTCTTTGGAGGTGCCTCTTTCCTAAGCCCAATGCTTTATTCCTATTTGGTGACCGAATTAGGCCCTCAGGGTACACCTGCGGGAGTTGTCAAATTTTTAGGTACCCTTGTGCCTGCTAATCTTACCTGGGTATCAATCTATTGGGTGTTTGCGATAATTGCCTTTGTGATGATTTTTGTCGTAGCTGCCTCCAGATTTCCCAAAGTTGAATTGAAAGAGGATGAAAAAACAGGCGACTGGGCAAGTATCGTTCATCTGCTTAAAAATAAGACGGTTATCATGTTCTTTTTTGGCATTTTTGCCTACGTTGGAACAGAGCAAGGGGTTGCAAATTGGATTTCTGAATTCCTGAAAACATACCACGGACTTCGTCCTGAAGTTGAAGGTGCTCAGGCAGTTCAGTGGTATTGGGGACTAATGACCATCGGATGTATTCTTGGACTGGGACTTTTGAAGCTTGTAGACAGCAAAATCGTCCTTCGCGTATTTGTCCTCGGTTCAATGGTGTGTCTGGGCACCGCTCTCTCAGCAGCTGATCCGAAAACTTCCTTTTATGCCTTCATTGCCATGGGATTTTGTGCCTCTGTGATGTGGTCCATCGTATTTTCCTTGGGAATGAACTCGATAACCGAACATCATGGCTCATTTTCCGGAATACTCTGCTCCGGTATTATGGGTGGAGCTGTTACGCCTCTGATCGTAGGTTTTATTGCAGATCATTTTAGCCTAAGAACCGGTATGCTCTTCAATTATGTAACACTTTCTTATTTACTGTTTTTGTCTTTCTGGGCAAAACCGCTAATCGCCAACAAAACAATCTTTTCTAAATGAAAAATGGGAGTCGTTCGACTCCCATTTTTCATTTTTCATTTTTCATTAAAATAAATTATTGATAAGAGCTCTTTCTTCGCTAATCGGGAACTGCTTATCCATGGCAAAATGTGGCCTCCTTTTGATCCACTGCCCTCTGGTGAAGTCAGGAAAATCAACCGATGCACCTCCTCTGGCTACCGACATTTCTGATAATGCCGAAACAGCACTCCAGGCAGCTGCATCATAAGCATCCATCGGAACCTCCTTTTTACCGCGAACAGCATCAAAAAAATCGTTGAGCATGATGAAGTCCATTCCACCGTGACCAGCCCCTTCAGCCTGCGAGCCTTTGGCTCTCCACTGTTCGTGGTCATATTTTTGGAGCCAGCTCTCAGCAGGATCCCAAACATGCGCTTTGGCGCTCTGGCCTTCAACATAGATTTGTTCAGCCGGATCCTTCCAGTTACCGGATCCTTCACCCCGCCAAATTCCGTTGGTTCCCTGAACACGGAAACCAAGTGAGTAAGGACGTGGCAGATTGGTGTCGTGCGTAACCAAGATCGTTTCGCCATTGGCACATTTTATCATAGAGGTAACAATATCACCCAAATTGAATTGGATGTTCCGGTAATTACTGTCCTTCGCAACATGATCGCCAACAAAATCATGCAAACCTCTTGATTTAGTGGCCATTGCAGATAAGGTAAGAAAACGGTTACCCCTATTAATATCCAGGTACATACCAATTGGACCCAGTCCGTGAGTTGGATAAAGATCCCCATTGCGCCGAACAGAATGCAATCCACGCCATTGTGCCTCTGAATGAGCCTCTTTCCCAATTTTCAGGTCATTTTTTAGCAAATCAAATTTAACTCCGCGAAGATCATGTTCATACCCACATCTGCAATGAACCAATTCTCCAAATAGATTGGTTCTCACCATATTAAGAATAGACATCACATCGCGTCGGTAACAAACATTTTCCATGATCATGACCTGTTTTCCGGTCTCTTCATGAACATTGACAAGATCCCAGCACTCTTCCAACGTATTTGCTGCAGATACCTCAACACCTGTATACCCAACACCGGCTTTCATCGAGGCAATAGCCATTGGAACGTGCCATTCCCAAGGTGTTGCAATGATGACAGCATCTAATTCTTCATTTTTAAGCATCTCCTCGTAGGCGTGGTCGTGGCCGGTATAGATTTTGGGCTCTTTCATACCGCTTTTAGCTATAATCTGCTTTGTATTTTCCAACGAATCAAAACTAATGTCGCAGATCGATACAATTTCAATACCTCCAACCGTTATGGAATCGTGAACATGACCGCTTCCGCGTCCGCCAACACCGATAAATCCAACTCTGACGATGCTCTCATCTCTGGTGGTTGCTTTTTTATTTTTTTCCTTTTCCCGGGCAAAAAGATCATTGTTCATCATAGCCATTCCGGTAAGTCCAGCGCCGGCCATACTGCCTTTTCTGATAAAATCCCTTCTATTTGTACTCATAAAGTTTAATGTAAAGTTATGTTTGAAATTATTTTGAAATATATAATGAGAGTTTATTCCCGCATTGGCGGTATGAAAGACAAATATTGTCAATTACTTCCATAAAAAGAATAATTTTGGCAACATTTAATTAAATTTTCAACAGATGAAGCATCCATGAGCAAAAACTCACAAAAAGAGATGAATTTTAGATTGTGAGTTCCATCTGAACCACTTAATAATCATTAATTTAACCAATGAATATGCAGATGAATCAAAAAGGTTTCTTGTACTCACAAAAGCCAGTAGTAACCTTCAGAAGATGGGGT